>NZ_JANBOE010000008.1:0-258184 GCF_035615075.1 Acinetobacter sp. IK40
CTGTACCACCAATGTTATTCGTGGTGATACTGCCATCCGGATTAACCGTGGTGTTACCACCTATGCTGTTCTTGATGCTGTCAGAAATATTCTTGATCTGACCGCCATTCACGGCATCTTTAGAACCATTGGCAATTGAACCGTCGGCAACATTGGTAATGACTTTATTACCTGCATTGATGCCGTCTTTAGTGATGCTTGCGCCATCTTTGATGGTTAAGCCATTGTTGTTGAGTACGCTGTCGCCAGTGGTGATGCTGTCGAACTTCGCATCTTTCAACAATTCGATCTTGATGCCATCTGCTGTCGTACGGGTAATGACATTTTCACCGCTGGTCTTGTCTTCTGCTGTTGCAGCATCAGCGCCACCCACGATGTTTAACTTGTCACCCAACTTACGATGTACATCTTTACCTGCATTGCCAGCAAAGTTCAAGCCTTTGTTTTGCAACTCAGTCTTGGTATTGTCAATCTTGCTGTTTAGCTCAGTCTTGGTGTTATTGATCGTGTTATTTAACTCAGTTTTAGTATCAGTAATCTGAGTGGTTAACTGATCTTTGGTATCTGTGATACGGTTACCCAAGTCTTTTTTAGCGTCGTCTAACTTGTTGTTGGTATCAGTAATCTTGTTATCCAGACCATCTTTGGTTTTGGTTAACTGGTCCACATTGACTGCATCTTTACCATTTACACCATCAGCAACGTTAGTAATAACTTTATTACCTGCATTAATACCATCTTTAGTGATGCTTGCACCATCTTTGATGGTTAAGCCATTGTTGTTGAGTACGCTGTCGCCAGTGGTGATGCTGTCGAACTTCGCATCTTTCAACAATTCGATCTTGATGCCATCTGCTGTAGTACGGGTAATGACATTTTCACCACTGGTCTTGTCTTCTGCTGTTGCAGCATCCGCTCCACCCACGATGTTGAGCTTATCACCCAAGTTACGATGAACATCTGCACCTGCATTACCAGCAAAGTTCAAGCCCTTGTTTTGCAACTCGGTCTTGGTGTTGTCAATCTTGCTGTTTAGCTCAGTCTTGGTATCAGTAATCTGATTAGTTAACTGATCTTTAGTGTCATTTAACTTGTTATTGGTATCCGTGATCTGGTTACCCAAGTCTTTTTTAGCGTCGTCTAACTTGTTGTTGGTATCGGTAATCTTGCCATCTAAACTGTCTTTAACTTTGGTTAACTGGTCAACATTGACTGCATCTTTACCATTTACACCATCAGCAACATTGGTAATGACTTTATTACCTGCATTGATGCCATCTTTAGTGATGCTTGGACCATCTTTGATGGTTAAACCGTTGTTGTTGAGTACGCTATCGCCAGTGGTGATGCTGTCGAACTTCGCATCTTTCAACAATTCGATCTTGATGCCATCTTCAGTCGTACGGGTAATGACATTTTCACCGCTGGTCTTGTCTTCTGCTGTTGCAGCATCAGCACCACCCACGATGTTGAG
The DNA here is from genome assembly GCF_035615075.1 of Acinetobacter sp. IK40. Taxonomy (NCBI): domain Bacteria; kingdom Pseudomonadati; phylum Pseudomonadota; class Gammaproteobacteria; order Moraxellales; family Moraxellaceae; genus Acinetobacter; species Acinetobacter sp. IK40. The sequence continues at coordinate 1,475 of NZ_JANBOE010000008.1, forward strand.
CTTATCCCCCAAGTTACGGTGAACGTCTTTACCCGCATTGCCAGCAAAGTTCAAGCCCTTGTTTTGCAACTCGGTCTTGGTGTTGTCAATCTTGCTATTTAGCTCAGTCTTGGTGTTATTGATCGTGTTATTTAACTCAGTTTTAGTATCAGTAATCTGAGTGGTTAACTGATCTTTGGTATCTGTGATACGGTTACCCAAGTCTTTTTTAGCGTAGTCTAACTTGTTGTTGGTATCAGTAATCTTGTTATCCAGACCATCTTTGGTTTTGGTTAACTGATCAACATTGACTGCATCTTTACCATTTACACCGTCAGCAACATTGGTAATGACTTTATTACCTGCATTGATGCCATCTTTAGTGATGCTTGGACCATCTTTGATAGTTAAGCCATTGTTGTTCAATACGCTGTCGCCAGTGGTGATGCTGTCGAACTTCGCATCTTTCAACAATTCGATCTTGATGCCATCTTCAGTCGTACGTGTGATCACGTTCTCACCGCTGGTCTTGTCTTCTGCTGTTGCAGCATCAGCTCCACCCACGATGTTTAACTTGTCACCCAAGTTACGATGAACGTCTGCACCTGCATTACCAGCAAAGTTCAAGCCCTTGTTTTCCAACTCGGTCTTGGTATTGTCAATCTTGCTGTTTAACTCAGTCTTGGTATCAGTAATCTGATTGGTTAACTAATCTTTAGTGTCATTTAACTTGTTATTGGTATCCGTGATCTGGTTACCCAAGTCTTTTTTAGCATCGTCTAACTTGTTGTTGGTATCAGTAATCTTGTTATCCAGACCATCTTTGGTTTTGGTTAACTGGTCAACATTGACTGCATCTTTACCGTTTACACCATCAGCAACGTTAGTAATAACTTTATTACCTGCATTGATGCCATCTTTAGTGATGCTTGCACCATCTTTGATGGTTAAACCATTATTGTTGAGTACGCTGTCGCCAGTGGTGATGCTGTCGAACTTCGCATCTTTCAACAATTCGATCTTGATGCCATCTGCTGTGGTACGGGTAATGACATTTTCACCGCTGGTCTTGTCTTCTGCTGTTGCAGCATCCGCTCCACCCACGATGTTGAGCTTGTCACCCAAGTTACGGTGAACGTCTTTACCCGCATAGCCAGCAAAGTTCAAGCCCTTGCTTTGCAACTCGGTCTTGGTGTTGTCAATCTTGCTGTTTAGCTCAGTTTTAGTATTGTTAATTTGATTACCCAAATCTGTTTTAGCATCATTCAGATTTTTATTGGTATCTGCAATTTGATTACCCAAATCAGTTTTGGTGTTATCAATTTTCTGATCCAGATTGGTAATGTTTTGCGCATTCTCATTCACACGAGAATCAACATGTTTAAGCTGACGAACAGTCACGGCATCTGAATCGGCAGCACCATCTTCAACATTGGTAATACGGCGTTCTTTACCCGCAGAACCAACAGAGATCACACCATTTGACATTGATGCATCACGATTTGTGAGGAATGAGTTACCTGTTGCTTCTGTCGCAACAGCATCTTGTCCTAAAGCCACACTGTTTTCTGCTTCAACCCGGCTACGTGCACCTAATGCAACACCACCGACAACCAGAGATTGCGCACCTTGACCAACAGCAACTGCATTTTCCTGATCAGCTAAAGCACCGCCACCAATTGCAGCAGCGTTTTTGCCTGTCGCCTTGGCACCGCCACCGATCGCAGCAGCATTTTCATTGCTTGCTTCAGCACCCTTACCTACCGCAGCAGCACTATCACCCGTTGCTTTAGCATTGCTACCGATTGCAGCAGCACCATTACCTGTTGCAGTCGCACCCTCACCTGGTTTATTACCCGAACCAATTGCAGTTGAATTGGTCCCAGATGCAAGTGAGTTAATCCCCATTGCCGATGCGCCATCGCCTGTCGCCTGAGCGACCGCACCAAATGCAGCAGCACCTTTACCAGAGGCATTCGACATTACACCAAAAGCAGCTGATGCATCACCTGTTGCCTTAGAGGTCATACCAAAAGCAGAAGAAAATGCGCCCGTAGCTACAGCCTGAGTACCCACTGCAGTTGAACCATGATTCGCTTCAGTCGTTGGATAACGACCTGCTTTTAAAGTTCCACCTGTAATATCAGTATAGGTTTTACTTAATTCGGCATCTTGGGCAATTTTATCAACATCATCACCGCCAATCGCGACAGATGAGTTACCTCGCGCAATAACATCTGCACCAATCGCAACTGACTGGTCGCCAATCGCTTTGGTCTGGTCACCGATTGCAATCGATTGATTGCTATAGCCAGGCGCTGTACCTGCAGCGCCACGAGTCGATGCATTACGACCAATCGATACATCACCGCTGCCCACTGTTTCACTGGCACTACCTACAGAAACAGCACCAACTCCAGCACTTTTTGCACTTGAACCGACCGCAACCGATTCAGAACCAGTTGAAGTTGTATTTACACCAACCGCGATTGAATTACGGCCTTTTGCACCATCATTTTCATAGTTACCACCTTGCATGCCATTGTCATTGACACTGACATAATGGGTACGTGCAGCTTTTAACTGACCAACCGTTGCAGCATCAGAATCAGCTGCACCATCTGCGACATTTTGAATACGACGCTCAGCACCCACATCCCCTACAGACAAAACACCTGTTGGTGCAGCTTGTTTGGTTAGGAAACTTTCACCAGTCGCTTGAGTCGCTTTTGAATCTTTACCTAAAGCAATACTGTTTTCAGCTTCTGAACGTGCACCCTTACCGATTGCAACACCACCATCAAAAGTAGCTTCTGCTTGGTCACCAATTACAACAGCTTCATCTTTATTGGCTTTTGCGCCCGTACCAATCGCAACTGATTTTTTACCAGTTGATGCCGAGAATGCACCAATTGCCAAAGAGTTTTCTTGTGTTGCAACCGCACCACCACCAAATGCAATCGAATCTTTACCTGTCGCCTTGGTTGCCATGTTTGGCTGATAGGATGCGCCTGCCTGACCTGCGACAGAACCTGCATTTTCAATATCTGGAGAACCAATGGCAATTGAACGGTAACCTTCTGCAGTTGCAGAGTGACCAATCGCTAAAGAACCTTTACCTGTTGCGGCTGCCACATTACCAATTGCCTGCGAAAAGTCTCCAGTTGCTGCTGACTGACGGCCAATCGAAAGCGCAGTATTCCCTTTTGATAAAGCACCTGTTCCGATTGCAACGCCGGCAATATCGGTCGTGGTTGCATAAGAACCGATTGCCGTACCTAAACCTTTTTCAGTGGTCGCACCTGTACCCAAGGCAATTGAACCGCCTTGTTTCATTGCTCCTGCAAAAGCACCTGTTGAATTGTTATATGGATTTTGGCGGTTTGCGATATTGGTAGTGGTAGAGTCTTGTGTCTTAGCACCACAACCAATGGCAACATCTTTACCATTGGCAGTATTTGCAGCGCCTTCGCGACAGTTCATCGTTGAACCAGAAATAGAAGTCCCGGCCCCCCCTCCATTATCAATCCCACTTGCGGCAAATGCCGCAGGAGAAAAACTGATCGCCCCAACCAGTACTGCAGCAGACAAATTTAAAATTTTTGACTTAGTTTTGGTTTTACTTTTTGCCAGTTCAGAGGTTGCAACCCATGCGCCAATAGATGCATTCCAAACCACTTTATACACTTTGTTCATAAAATTCTCAGATGTTTACTACAGTTATTGATGGTCTAAAAATGCAAATGAGCATTTTTAGTTTCGATGCCGAAAAAGAGCCGCGGATGCTAATAAAACCGAGTAAATTGGTAAAGATACAATGAACACTTTTTGATAAAATGTGAGACTTATTTCTCACATTATTAAAAAATCATGTAAAATAAATTCATGATTTAACTACAAAAATAATTTTATGTTTTCTTTTGTTTTCATTTTGTTTCTTTTTACAAATAAAATGAAAAGTAGAGCAAAAACTCCATAAAACAAAGCAAAATAATATTCAATACCTTTAATTACCATTAATTATTGAAATAAGTAATCAAAAAACCATTTATTAGCTGGGATAAAAATAACCACGACACTATCAATTTTTACTTATAAATTTCAAAACACTGGGTTTTAGATATTGTTTGCTAAATCGAGTATGATTCTCTTATCAAAAATATTGCTGCAATCTTATGGGCCAAGATTTAAAATTATTAAGAAAACAGCTACGCGTTAAAAGAAGACAACTCTCCTCTTATCAACAAAAGCAAGCTGAACAGCAGGTTTTGATTCAGCTCAGAAAGTCAGTCCCTTTTCAAACATCAAGAAAAATCGGGCTGTATTTACATGCCTTTGGTGAAATTCATACTCACAAAATTCTAAAACTCTGTTTTCAGCACGGAAAACAGGTTTATTTACCCATGATCTGTAATATGAACCAGCAACTGGTCTGGGTACGGGTGCATTCAAACCAATATTTTAATCAACGCTTTTCACACCATCCGCTAGGTATGAAGGAACCCATGGCAAATCGCGGCCACCATGTTTCCCGACTCGATCTACTGCTTATGCCTTTGCTGGCCTGTGATTACCTGGGCACACGTATCGGCATGGGAGGTGGTTTTTATGACCGGACTTTAGCCAGTGCTCAACAGCGCCCTTATCGTCTCGGTCTGGCCCATGACTTCCAATATATACAACAACCTTTATTACGGGAGAAATGGGATCAACCTCTAGATGGATTACTCACACCTAAAAAATTCTATTTTTTCAAGCGCTAACTCGCACTTTTTGTTATCACGGGCCTAAATCTTGAGTAATTTAGTCTTTTTTTTATATTTTCTAAGTAAAAACCCTTGTAATTTTTAAAATGCACATCACTATAAAAAACATGGCAACACCGTTGTCACTCATTAGGAGTGCCCATGTCTGAATATATTTTAAATAATGAAACAAGCTTAGAGCCACAGGTTCCAAGTGTATTACCACTATTAGCGTTACGTGATGTTGTGGTGTATCCGCACATGCAAATTGCGCTATTCGTGGGTCGTGAAAAATCGATCAATGCAGTGGATGTGGCTCGTAACAGTGACAATTTAGTATTTGTAGTTGCGCAAAAAGATTCGCTTACAGAAGAAATTGATCACGATAATCTCTATCAATATGGAACTGTGGCTAAAATCGTACAGGTTGTTAATCATGAAAATGATGAAAACTGCATTAAAGTACTGATCGAAGGCCTACACCGTTCTAAGTTAGAACGTATTATTGATGGTGAAGAATACTTAACAGCTGAACATCATTTAAGCCCAATGACATTATCTTTGGATCAAGAGACCCAAGAAACTCGCTTAAATGAATTACGTACCCTTTTTGCTCAATATGCCGAAGCAAAATTACGTAATGCGCGTGAACTCGTCGCAGCAGCAAATAAAATTGAAGACTTATTACAATTGATGTTCTTCGTTGCCACTCGTGTGCCTTTAAATATTGAAGTCAAACAAAAATTTTTAGAGCACGATGAATTTGAAGCTCACTTGCAAGAGTTGATGAATTATTTGATGAATCAATCTGCTGAACAGCAAATTGAACAAACGCTGCACGACAGTGTAAAACGCCAAATGGAAAAGAACCAACGTGAATACTTTCTAAATGAAAAAATGAAAGTCATTCAACGTGAACTTTCCGATATGAATGGCGGGGCTGAAGATGACGTTGCAGAAATTGAAAAACGTCTGGCTGAAGCCGATTTACCTGAACACGTACGCAAAAAAGCTGAAGCTGAGTTTCGTAAACTTAAGGCCATGCAACCTGCTTCAAGTGAAGCTGCTGTAGTTCGCAACTATCTGGAAGTGATTTTGGATACGCCATGGAACAAAGCCAGCAAGGTGAGTATTAACCTGAATAAAGCTCAGGAAATTCTTGATACCGATCATTACGGCCTAGATGACGTTAAAGATCGTATTGTGGAATATCTAGCAGTTCAGTCTCGCGTGAAAAAACTCAAAGGTCCGATCCTCTGTCTCGTCGGTCCTCCAGGTGTGGGTAAAACCTCGCTTGGTGAATCTGTTGCCAAAGCGACAGGCCGTGAGTTTGTTCGTATGGCACTCGGTGGTGTACGTGATGAAGCTGAAATTCGTGGTCACCGTCGTACCTATATCGGTGCGATGCCAGGTAAAATCGTGCAGTCATTGACAAAAGTTGGTGTAAAGAACCCGTTGTTCTTACTCGACGAAATTGACAAGATGGCGCAGGATTATCGTGGCGACCCGGCATCAGCTTTGCTGGAAGTACTTGATCCATCACAAAACAGCAAGTTCAATGACCATTATTTAGATCTTGATCTTGACCTTTCTGAAGTGATGTTCATCTGTACCGCAAACAGCATGAATATTCCAGAGGCCTTACTGGACCGTATGGAAGTGATTCGTCTACCGGGTTATACCGAAGATGAAAAAGTCAATATTGCTGAACGTTACCTTGTTCCGAAAGCAATCAAGAACAATGGCTTACGTACTAAAGAATTGACTGTTCATGAAGAAGCAATCCGTGACATCGTTCAACGTTATACACGTGAAGCCGGTGTTCGTAGCTTAGAGCGTGAAGTCTCTAAAATTGCCCGTAAAGTGGTAAAAGAAGCGGTCAGCAAGAAGTCGAAAAACTTACAGATTGACGTGACTTCTGCCAATCTTCCTGAATACTTGGGTCCGCATAAGTTTGACTTTGGTATCGCTGAAGATGAAGCACAGGTGGGTCGTGTCAACGGTCTGGCTTGGACGTCTGTTGGTGGTGAATTGCTGACCATTGAGGTTGCTGCAGTTAAAGGTAAAGGCAAATTCATTACAACCGGTTCACTCGGTGATGTTATGAAAGAGTCGATTACCGCAGCAATGACCGTGGTACGTACCCGTGCGGATGAATTGGGCATTGAATCTTCACGTTTTGAAGAAACCGATGTTCACGTGCATTTACCAGAAGGTGCAACGCCAAAAGATGGACCATCTGCTGGTTTAGCTCTTACGACTGCCCTTGTATCGGCATTCACAGGTATTCCGATTCGTCCAGATATCGCCATGACCGGTGAAACCAGTCTCGGTGGCCGTGCGATGCGTATTGGTGGTCTGAAAGAAAAACTTCTTGCAGCCCACCGCGGCGGAATCAAGCTGGTCTTCATTCCACAAGATAACGTTCGCGACTTGGCTGAGATTCCAGACAACGTGAAAGAAGGTTTAGAAATCAAGGCTGTGAAAAGTATTGATGAAATCCTGCCTTTAGCGTTAACGGATACACCGAAGCCTTTACCTAAAACACCGATTGTAAAACCGGTGGAAGAGGCAAAAGCTGCACGTCACTAAACAGTGACTGATAAAAGAGAGAGCTTCGGCTCTCTTTTTTTGTTACATCTTCTGGTTGAAAAATAACCAATATCTTGCATAATAAAATAGAGTCGATAAAACAAAGATCAAGTTTGACTCAGTGAACTCATTTTAGTGCCATCTGAACTCCAGACGGATGGCTCTTTGATCGCAGCTCATACGCATTTTGAGCTGCGTTTTTTATGGAAAATATAAAACAGCTTTTTGTATTATTTATGACAAGATAAACCGCAGCTTTTGCCCTATGCGGGTCCGCAACATTTATAATGTGTGGAATTTGCCAAATAAGCCATTCTTATGAAAATTCGCATTCTTACCATTGGTCAAAAAATGCCTGCTTGGGTTCTTACCGGATTTGAAGACTATTTCAAACGTATCCAGCCATTCGTGCAAACGCAAGTGATTGAACTACCGATGGCAAAACGCGGAAAAAATGACTCCGAAGCGGATATTTTAAAATACTGTCAAATTGAAGGTGAAAGTATTTTAAATGCGCTCAAGCCAAATGAAACCTTGATTGCCTTAGAAGTCGGCGGGCGCGAACTCAGTACCGAAAAACTGGCAGATACCATGAAACACTGGATGCTAGAAGGCAATGATATTGCGCTTGCAATTGGTGGGCCGGATGGACATTCAGATGCGGTTCGTAAGGCAGCAGCCTGGCATTGGTCATTATCGAAATTGACCATGCCCCACCCGATGGTGCGTATCCTGCTAATTGAACAGTTATATAGAGCGATGAGTATTAACCATAATCATCCTTATCATCGGGCCTAAAGGCTGTTCTGATTTTAGAACAATATGTTGACGTTTAATGGCTGTCATTGTCATCACTTTTTTGTCACGATAATCATGTCATTTTAATCAGGTGCCCTATATGACTTTCCAGACCTTACCCGGACTCTTTATTTCTCATGGTTCGCCTATGCTTGCCCTTGACCCGGAACAGGTTGGCCCGGCCTTAAATCGCTTGAGTAGCAACCTGCCTAAACCTCAAGCGATTATTGTCATGTCGGCACATTGGGAAAGTCAGGCGCTGGAAGTCAGTACATCGACACGCCCTGAAACCTGGCATGACTTTCGTGGTTTTCCACCTGCACTTTATGAGATTCGCTACCCGGCACCTGGCGCACCGCAGTTGGCAGAAAAAATATTGACGCTGTTTGCTGAAGCAGGTTTGGCTGCACATGCCAACAGTACCCGTCCACGAGATCATGGAGTCTGGATGCCGTTACTGCATATGTATCCAGATGCAGATATTCCGGTGATTGAAATCTCATTACCGATACATATGAATGCCGACGAGATTTATAAAATTGGACAAGTACTTTTACCACTGCGTGAACAACAGATTTTACTGATCGGCTCAGGCAGTATCACCCATAATCTGGCTGAACTTTCCTGGCAAGCAGATGCCGATGTGCCAGTTTGGGCCAGCACTTTCCGTAATGCAGTGGTCAACAAACTGACTCATCAGGATTATGATGCTGTGCTGGACTGGCCATCCTTACCCTATGTACAGAGAAATCACCCCTCTCTAGAGCATTTTGCACCACTTTTCTTTGCGATGGGCACAGGAAATCGCTTTAATATTGTGCATAGCAGCTTCTCGATGGGCTCCCTCGGGATGGATATTTACCGATTCGACTAAATTGCGTACTGAATCACATAAAAATAAAATAGGCTTGCATATAATATTAGCAAGCCTATAAATCCATTATATTTTTTAAAATTTACAAATAGAAACATTTAACAAACTTAATGCCTAAGTGGCACCCATGCTCTTTTTTTAAGAATACTTTAAGCTTAGGTCTGTTATTTATTTCCCGTTGTTTTGAATATGAAAATTAAATATTTAGTTCTTGCCTTACTTCCACTTTCTTTAATGGCGTGTCAAACGGTACAAAATGTGACTGATAACGTGATTTCACAAATTAATACAACTGCTGCAAAAAATTTGGCTGAATACAACTGGACTTACCAAGGTTCAAAAGCGTCTAAACCTTTGGTTTTAGCATTTGGTGCAGACCAGAAGCTTGCAATCCAAACCGGTTGTAACAATCAGGGCGGGACTTGGAAAGTTGAAGGCAATACCATTGTCACTTCTCCACTGGTATCAACCATGATGGCGTGTGCAGACGATTTAATGCAACAAGAACGTTTATCTGCTGATATTTTCAGCGAGAAAAAAGTACCATTTGAGATCAGTACGGTGAATGGTCAGGCAATCTTGACTGTGACGGACAGCAAAGGTCAAAAACACGTATTCACAGGTGCTAAAGTGACAAATAACAATGTATTGACCAATTATACCTGGTCATATCAACCTGCTGATAGCAAACGTCCAATCGTATTAAGCTTCTTGGCAAATGACCGTTTATCTGTAGATACGGGTTGTAACCGTCAAAATACTTCTTGGAAAATCGAAAACGGCGCGATTGTGACTGGTGCGTTGGCTTCAACAATGATGGCTTGTGAACCTGCCTTAATGAAACAGGAACAGTTTGCGGGTGACCTTTTACAAAAACGTAAAATCGCTTATGAAGTGAATACAAGCAATCCAGAACAACCAACTTTGGTCATCGCGGATGCAAAAGGTCAAAAATATACATTCGTGGGTAAAATGACACCTGAAGCAAAATACCAGTCTGAAGGTAAAACTGTTTTCTTGGAAATTGCACCAGAAACTAAATCTTGCACAGGCGTTGCGCCACAAACTTGTATGCAAGTGCGTGAAGTTAAATATGACGACAAAGGTTTAAAAACTTACGCTGACAAAAACTGGTCGCTTTACTACGGTCAAATCGAAGGTTTTGAGCACAATCCACAACAACGTGTGATTGTACGTGTGAAGCGTTTTGACATTCAAAACCCAGCTGCTGATCAATCAAGCATTGCAGACGTACTCGATATGGTTGTTGAACAAGAGATTGTTAAAAAACCATAATTTATAGCGGTAAATAAAAAAATCCGATGTCTTAACATCGGATTTTTTTATGGGAGGTCCCTCTTGATTAAAGGGAGATTTTTAATAAATACCCTGCGCTAAAATGGCATCAGCAACCTTTACAAAACCCGCAATATTGGCACCATCAACATAATTGATTGAACCATCTTCCTGAGTACCATATTTGACACAGTTACGATGGATCTCTTTCATGATCGCATGTAAACGCTCATCGACCTGTTCAAAAGACCAGCCCAAGCGGTTAGCATTTTGTGACATCTCAAGGCCTGAGGTTGCAACGCCACCCGCATTCGAAGCTTTACCGGGTGCATACAAAATCTTCGCTTCAACAAACTTTTCAACCGCCTCAAGCGTTGAGGGCATGTTGGCCCCTTCTGCAACACAAATCACGCCATTTGCCAGCAAAGTTGCAGCATCTTCCGCTTTTAACTCATTTTGTGTCGCACACGGTAAAGCAATATCCGCAGGAATATGCCAAGGTGTTTGACCTTCGAAATATTCGAAACCATGTTTTGAAGCAAACTCGGAAATACGGCCACGTTTTTCATTTTTCAGTTCCATCACTTCATCAAGTAATGCTTTGCTGAAACCATTCTTTAAATAGACTGTGCCGTTTGAATCTGACAAGGTCACTACCTTTGCCCCCAAGAACATGGCTTTTTCTGCTGCATATTGTGCAACATTACCAGAACCTGAGATCGAAACCGTTTTACCTGCAAAGCTTTCGCCACGGGTTTTCAGCATTTCTTCTGCAAAATAAACCGTGCCATAACCTGTCGCTTCAGGACGGGCCAAGGAACCGCCAAATGAAATCCCTTTACCGGTAAAGACACAAGAAGTGTCATTGCTCAGCTTCTTCATCATGCCGGTCATGTAGCCAACTTCACGACCACCGACCCCAATATCCCCTGCCGGAATATCGGTATTCGAACCGAGATGGCGATAGAGCTCCAGCATTAATGCCTGACAAAAACGCATGATCTCGGCATCTGATTTACCTTTCGGGTCAAAATCAGAACCGCCTTTACCGCCGCCCATGGGTAGCGTCGTTAAGGCATTTTTAAAGGTTTGTTCAAAGCCTAAAAACTTTAAGATTGAAAGATTCACTGAAGGGTGAAAACGCATCCCCCCTTTATAAGGCCCGATCGCTGAGTTGTATTGCACCCGGAAAGCACGGTTCACATGGGTTTGACCTTGGTCATCCATCCACGATACCCGGAACTGGATGGCGCGTTCAGGTTCAACCAGACGCTCGAGCAGACCATATTGAGCATACTTAGGATTTTTCTCAATGAACGGCCACAAACTGGTCATGACCTCTTCGACAGCTTGTAAAAATTCAGGTTGATTAGGATCTCTCGCTTTAACATAATCCAGAAAGTCATTTAAGCTGTTGTACTTCAACATTCACCCCCAAGTCCATGATTTATCTTGGTGCGAAAAATGCACCAAAATAGAATATCGCATATATTTAATACAGATTACTATTGCATCACAATATTATTTTTTAGGCCAAACTTTATATTATTAATAATCAAAAACTTATTTAAATAAATGTTCATTATTTTTATAATAAATGTACCTATAATTGCTTAAAAAATGCGGTGATATTTTTCCAGCTTTATCCTTCATATCGCGGCCCTATTTTTAGTTCGCACTAAAAAACATCAACAATCGCACTATTTTTAAGCAAAAAACCAACATGCGATCTGGATGATTTTCCAGCTTGTCGACCCCGCCTAAAGTCATTATTTGCTATACTAGGCTCCCTGTTTTTTGCTTCATCCATGTCCATGTCATCAACCGTACAACATTCTCTTATCGTCCAAATAGATCAGCTCTTACCACAGACACAATGTGGTTTATGTGGTCATCGTGATGGATGTTTACCTTATGCAAAATCGATTGCAGAAGGCGAAGAGGCAAATAAGTGTGTACCGGGTGGCCAACCTGTTGCTGATGCATTGGCGGCGCTATTGCAACGTCCTTCTCTTCCGGCTGAATCCAGTGTCTGGGAAATTCGAGCGGATGGTCGTCCACAGCGTATGAAAGCGATAATTCGGGAAGATGAATGTATTGGCTGTACCAAGTGTATTAGTGCCTGCCCAGTGGATGCAATTATCGGCAGTGGTAAGCTGATGCATAGCATTTTGACCGATCTGTGTACAGGCTGTGAGTTATGTATTCCACCTTGTCCAGTGGATTGCATTGATCTGGTGGCAGACAGCCAACCCTTGCCAAGCGCAGAACAACGCAGCGTTGAACAGGACGATTTAAGACATCGTTACTACGCACATATTCAACGTGAAGAGAAACGTCGTTTAAGCCGTAAAGGCCCGATTGTCCGTGCAGAAATTGATGTGGAATTCTTTGCCCAGTTTTCTCAGGCACTCAACAATGTGCCTGTGATTACCCTCGTGGATAAACCCAAAGAAACGCCAGCACTGGATGCTAAAACCACCATTGAACTTGCCAAAGTACGCACGCAGATCAAGAAACTGGAAAAACAGCTGAGTGTCCGTGCAGATGAGCAAAAACAAGCCCAGTTACTGACTTTACAACAACGTTTAAATGAATTGCAGGACATCTAAATGCCCGTTAAAAATATGACCAAAAAGCAGATTCAGACTTTTTTCGAACGTTTACGTGAACAAAGACCGCATCCACAAACCGAGCTGAACTATTCTTCACCGTTTGAATTGCTGATTGCGGTTCTGCTGTCTGCTCAGGCAACCGATGTCAGCGTAAATAAGGCCACCGATAAACTCTATCCGGTTGCCAATACCGCTCAAGCGATTTTAAATCTTGGGGTAGATGGCTTAAAAGAATATATCAAGACCATCGGTCTATATAATTCCAAAGCTGAGAATGTAATTAAAACCTGCCGCATTCTGGTAGAGCAATATCAGGGTAAAATTCCAGAAACACGTAAAGAACTGGAGGCTTTACCAGGTGTCGGCCGTAAAACAGCGAATGTGGTACTGAATACTGCATTTGGTCAGCCGACCATGGCAGTCGACACCCATATTTTCCGTGTGGGAAATCGTACAGGTCTGGCGGTGGGTAAAAATGTGCTCGAGGTTGAAGAGCGCTTGATTAAAGTGATTCCCAAAGAGTTTATCATCGATGCGCATCACTGGCTGATTTTGCACGGTCGTTATTGTTGTATTGCACGTAAACCAAAGTGTGACGAATGTGTGGTTGCCGATGTCTGTAACTGGCCGGATCGCTTTGAATTTGGCGCAAACAAAGCCATTGTCGTCAAAAACCTCAGTTAATCCTGAGGTTTTTTATGCTGTTGTAATTTTGGATGTAGCTGACGTGCTTTACCGTTCAGTTTATTTTCCAAAGCCTGCTGTTTTTGCACATGGCGCAACATTTTTTGGCTTTGATATAATAAAAATAACAGCAAAACCAAGCTAAAAATTACAACTAAAATCAGAACAACTTTTAGTAGCATGGACTTTCTCCAAAATAAAAAGAGCCCTATACCAGAGCTCTTTTATCGTCTGCAATTCAGATTATTTATCTAAAATCGCAAATAATTCTTTTTGAACGTCTTCAATTGCACGTAAACCATCTAGCTTATCGTAAGTCGGTGCATTTTCACCAGACGCAGCACGACCTTGATAGAAGCCAACCAATTGCTCAGTTTCGCTGTGGTAAGAACCAAGGCGCTTACGAATGGTTTCTTCCTGGTCATCTGGACGTTGTACCAGGTCTTCGCCGGTTTCGTCATCTTTACCTTCCACTTTTGGTGGATTGTAAACCGTGTGATAAACACGGCCAGAAGCTGGATGCTGACGACGGCCAGAAAGACGTTGCACGATCTCTTCATCCGGTACATCAATTTCAATCACATGATCAATGCTGATGCCCGCTGATTCTAATGCTTCAGCTTGTGGAATTGTGCGTGGGAAACCGTCAAAGATACAACCATTTTCACAATCAGGCTGAGCAATACGCTCTTTCACCAAACCAATGATCAATTCATCAGAAACTAAACCGCCTGACTCCATGACACTTTTTGCTTTTAAGCCAAGTTCAGTACCTTCACGAATTGCAGCACGGAGCATATCACCGGTTGAAATTTGTGGGATATTGTAGCGCTTACAGATCAACTGAGCTTGAGTACCTTTGCCTGCCCCAGGTGGTCCGAGTAAAATAATGCGCATAAAAGAACATCCTCATTTAAAAACAATAAATCTTAAATTGAGCAATATCATACAGAGTTATCGCTCAACCAACATCAAATTAATTATAAGAAAGCAACAAATAAGTGAATTAAACCAGCAAAGAAACCAGTCACTCCACCTAGTACAATCAAAATCCACTCATCTTCCTGGAAAGCAGGACGCAATAAATTCTGGAACTCTTTCGGTGTTAGTTCACGGATGCGGTCTCTAAACATTTGAAAGATCTTCTGCGCACGACTTGCATTCAGAGCTGGGTCACATACTGGTCCCATGGTAATTTCAATTGAGCGATCAATCAAGTCAGTCTTGAGTCTAGCATACTCTCTTGGCCCTAATGAAAGCTGCAATGAGGTTCTGACTAATGGGGTTTCCATGATTTCATTGATATGGCGCTTGACAATACGACGGGTTTTGTCTTTCTTGCTGCCATACATCATCTCTGTCATGATCGATTTTAAGGTAATTAAATCTTCAGTCACTACACTGGCAAATACATCCGAAACCTCTTCCTGACGCTTCATAAATGCGCCCTGGACATTATAGGTTCCAATCTTCAAGACAGGTACAATCCACGGGAATTTACGGTCTTTGGTCAAACGGAAGATCTGTGGATAGCGGATATAGTGCGGTTCAATCGGATTGAAGACCATCCAGATGGCGATCCAGTTGGTTAAAAAGCCCCAGATGGCAGCCCAGAACGGGACCGTCCAGTGCCACGGTACCACAAACCAGACGATCATCTGGAAAATACCAAAGAACATCCCGATCAAGGCACTGATATGCCAAATAAAGTTGATCTCTTTCTGCCCCACTTTCAGGAACATGCGCACCATTAAACGGCGGTCACCTTCCATCTGGCTCACCACCATTTCACGCATATCCACCAGTGACTCCACGTTCATGGTCAGCTCAGTCACAAGTTCTCTAAGCGTATTGGGTAATTGTTTATGGGCTTGTGCATAGATACGACGCTTAATCGAATAAGGCAGATTTTCCCAGAGCACCGCATTACGATCGATCATCACCTCATCAATCAGGTGTTCAAGCTCAAAACCAACCTGTTCACCAATAATCATGGCCATATCTTCAGGGTCCATGGCTTCCAGAAACTCGCGCAGTGATCCCAATTTAGATAAAGTATTATCGGTAATGATGCCTGAAATACGTCCAGCTTTACGCGGCACGATCCCTTGCCAACCGACAGGTAACGGGCCTAAATGGAATCCCCAGAAATTAATTGGGTAAAATACCATTTTCAGTGCCATCCACACGTGCGCCCAAGTTACAAAGGCGGTCACGGGAATGATACTTAACACTGCCAGATGGTCTGGTCGATTTAAGAAAATCTGCCACAATTCATTGACGTAATCAAACATGCATGACTCTCAGAATTATTGATACATGATGGCTTATAAAAGAATAAATCTGCATTCTCCTCTTATAAACCAAAACTTAAGGTGTAAGAAAACTGCAGCACGGGTTGTGCTTTTTTCACCGTGTTGCCATCCCCATCTTCTAATTTTTCACGTACTCCTGCGCCGACGCTGAAGGTACTAATCCGTTCACTGTTCAGCCAGACATATGCAAGATCAGCCCCAACACCCAGGTTGGCTTTTTGCTTACCGCCATAATTTTTACTGTCTAAATGGCCTGCATAGACCCCAACGTAATAACCATTTTTATCAGTACCAGTTAGATAGTACGGATAGCGAAAACCGACTTGCCCACCAATTTCGTTGTCATCATTTAAGAAAGCGCCCGCTTTTGCATAGACGATCCCGTAAGGATTGACCCATTCCAAATTGCCATGTAATAATTTTTTAGTAAAACCTGCCCCGACATTCCATGTTGAAACGTTTGCATCTTTCAATTTAGGCTCAGGCATAAATGGATTATCATCCGCATGACTTAAGCCCGTAAGTGTTAAAACCGATAATAAAAGGCAAATTTTTCTCATTATTTTCTCCATTTTCCCTATGTCTGTATTGGAAAATCCTATTTCGAATAGTTTGTGACTTTAACAGAATTATTTTGCTTCTAATATACAAGACCCTATAATTTTAATGTCTGCAAAGTCAAAAACTGTCGCGTCAACATTTGCATGAATTGTTGAAAATTCTACAGTATGATCATGCAACTTACGTTAAAATATTGCGTCTTTGTATCTCTCACCTCTGTAATTAAGTCGACACCCTATGAAACAGCACTTTCCTTTAAAAAACATGCAACAAGAAAAGCGCATTTATAAGGGTCGAATCTTCTTTGCCATTTTTCTGGTCGGTTTTTTCCTACTTTTACTGATCTGTCGTTATGCATATTTACAGATTGTTCATTACGATGATTTTACAACCGCCTCAGATAAGAACCGAATTCGCTTACAACCCCTGGCACCTGCCCGTGGTTATATCTATGATCGCAACGGGGTGTTGCTCGCAGATAACTATCCGGTCTTCACTGCAACCTTAAGCCGGGCCGATGTCAGCGATATTGACGATACCATTACCCGTCTGATCCCAATTTTAAATCTCAGTCAGGAAGATGTAGACCGTTTTAAAAGCCGGGTCAAAACTGCACGTAAAACCGAACGTCTGGCAATCAAATTAAACCTGACTGAAGCCGATATCGCAAAATTCAGTGAAGTGAAATATGCTTTTCCCGGGGTAAAAATTGAAACGCAGATGACCCGCTATTATCCGCATGGCGAACTTTTTGCCCATGTGATTGGATATGTTGGACGTATTAACGATAAAGAACTCAAATCGATTGATAAGGACTTATACGCTGGCACCAACCTGATTGGTAAAATCGGGGTGGAAAAAAGCTATGAAGACTTATTACACGGTACACCGGGTTATGAATCTGTTGAAGCGGATGCCCACGGTAATGTACTGCGTAATCTAGGACGCCAAAACCCTGCACGCGGTAATGATCTGTACTTATCAATTGACTATGGTTTACAAACCGTTGCTGCACAGCAATTAGCAGACCGTCGTGGTGCCATTGTGGCCATGGTTCCACGTACAGGTGAAATTCTGGCACTGGTCTCTAGCCCAAGCTTTAATCCAAACCTGTTTGTTACGGGGATTAGTTCAAAAGACTATAGCGGACTGCGTGATAATCTCGACCAGCCCCTGTATAACCGTGCAGTTCAAGGCGCTTACCCACCCGGCTCAACCATTAAACCGATGTTCGGTTTAGGTGGCATTCACTATGGTCTGGTGGATTGGGGCACAGCCATTTCAGATCCGGGTTATTTCTCCCTGCCTGGCGATAGCCACCGCTTCCGTGACCACAAGAAAAGTGGACATGGTTCAGTCAACATGCACAAGGCTCAAATCGTTTCCTGCGATACCTATTTCTATGTCCTGTCCTATCGCATGGGCATTGAAAAAATGAATGACTGGATGCGTCAGTTTGGCTTTGGTGAAAAAACTGGTGTAGATTTACCAAGCGAGAGCTCAGGCCTCTACCCAAGCCCGGAATGGAAAATGCGTACCCGCAAATCCAAATGGCTCAAAGGTGAAACCATTTCGGTCAGTATCGGGCAAGGTGCATTTACCGCAACACCATTACAACTGGCCATGGCCACTGCGATTACCGCCAATAAAGGCTCGCATGTTACGCCGCATGTCCTCAGAGAAACCAAAGGTGCCAAAAAGTTTGCGGTACACAATGCGCCTGATGGCAAAATCCAGTTTAACGGCACAGAACAAGACTGGACCAATATGCATGATGCAATGGTTGACGTGATTCAATCCGGTACAGGTCGCGGCATCAAAGGTGGTTTGCAATATTCAATTGCAGGTAAAACCGGTACGGCACAGGTGAAGAGTATTGCACAAGGCAAACGCTATAACGAAGCGGCTCTGTCCTCGCGCCAATGGGACCATGGTCTGTTTGTTGGCTTTGCACCCGCTGATCATCCAGAAATTGCCATTGCCGTGGTTTGGGAAAATGGTCGACATGGTGGTTCAGCTGCACAGATTGCCCGCCCAATCTTTGATTACTGGCTGGTGACGCGTAAGAAGAATCCACTGCGTCCAGCCAATCATCAGGTCAGTGGCGGTTTAATGACGGCTGGCATCAAGCCAGGTGAGTTATCGATGGCAAATGCGGCAGCAGCACAAAATGCAGCGCCAGCTTCGAGCCCGGTCGCAACGCCACCTGCGACCACACCGCCAGCCGCTCAACCCGCAGATGATGGAGTCACTGAATAATGAAGAATCAATTACGAATTATCGGTGGTGAATGGAAACGCCGTACTTTGCCCTTTGCAAGTATTGAAGGTTTACGCCCAACCCCGGATCGTGTCCGGGAAACCTTATTTAACTGGTTAATGTGGGATATTCAAAATGCGCAAGTGCTCGACTTGTGCAGCGGTTCTGGTGCGTTGGGCTTTGAAGCCCTTTCACGTGGTGCAGCTCAAGTCACCATGATTGAACCGAATCCGGCCCAGGCACGCTTTTTAAAAAACAATATTCAGCTGTTAAAAGCTGAAAATTGTCAATTACTGGTCACAACGGCCCAACAGGCTTTAAGCAAATTAAAAAACAGCTTTGATGTGGTCTTTCTTGATCCGCCTTATAGCCTTGATCTGTGGCAAGAGCTGGCTAAACTGGCCGATCCAATGATCAATCCAAATGCTTATATCTATGTAGAAGCCGACCGTGACCTGTCCCAACTGAAGCTTCCGGTGAGTTGGCAAAAAATCAAAGAAACCAAAGCGGGTATGGTTCGCGCAGGCCTCTATCAAAAAGTGGTTTAGAAAATACTCAGCCAGAAAAACCGGATCATTTGGCCACGATCAAAAGGGAAACTGGACAGATATTCATAACCAATGCGATGACGGAAATTCAGCTGATAAGCGACACCATACCCCACTGAAATCGAGAAGTCGTCTAAAGACAAACTGCTGGTATCGCCAGTTAGCATTTTATGGTTAAACTGATTGGTCTGATAAGCGGTATGGTTATAGATACGCCACCGTTCATTCTGAAAAAACAGGTTATGCAAAACTGAATAATCTGTTTTCATTTGCGGATAAGCGGCGTCGAACATTTCTTCGCGATCATCATGGAACGGCTCAAAGAAATCATAGTCTTCTGCCTGCGCCCCAGCAGTGCAACAAAGCAGCAGAAACAGTAAAAAAATATGCTTAATACGCATCATCATCTATATTACTTATCCCCCAAACTAGGATAACGCTAAAAGTTATTTCTTATCAATCAATTAAAATTTATTCGACTGATCTTTATGCATGGTCCGATGGGCTATTTCAATCCTGCAGTTTTTGCTAGGATGAAATCATGCAAAAGATGTATAAGTTTTTTTAATTTTTATTCTGTCAGACATAAATATTTAATTTATAAAACTAAACTTCTATACAATAATAGCGTCTTTAAAATTTCACTGTATCTCGATCTATCATGAAACTTTTGTGCTTACTCCTTGCCACGCTTAGCTTAACCGGTTGTATCTTTGGAAAATCAAGCGAGGTCAAACGTGCAGAGAAAGTCTTACAAAATTTTCAATGTCATAATATTGAATCCAGTGAGCTGGCGACCTCTTCTATTTCAACCTTTTATCAGCAATCCTTGGCTGCCAATAAGGAAAAGGCCGCTTCTTATATTGAACAATATAAAAATGGTGAAGATCTCTTTGACATTCCCCTAGATGAAGTTGTACAACAAAAATATCAATTATATATACAAGCGTGTCAGGCACTTGGCGGTATATCTACAACAAAAGAACCGATTGCTGTAACTTCTACAGAGTAAGGATAATACGCTTTTCCTGATCGCGTTTAGGACGTGACATGATCGAAAAACAATTTACTTTAAAACATTATCTGGCACTGGCGCTGATTGTAGTCGCCGTTGCCATTGCAAGTATTGATCCACTGGAGTTTGAGGCATATCTGTTACATCAGGCCGGCACTGTCTTTATGTTGATTGTGCTGCTGCTGACGTTCAAAAAAGTGGGCCTTGATTATGCAAGTTTCTGCTTCTATCTTGTCTTTCTTCTGATTCATATTATTGGTGCGCACTACCTCTACTCCTATGTCCCTTATAACCAATGGATCCTGTATTTTTTCAATTTTGATTTAGATCAAAGCATGGGCTGGTCACGCAATATGTATGATCGGCTGGTTCATTTTTCTTATGGACTGTTGCTCTATCCTTTTGTCTATCGCTGCTTTCAGGTCTGGCTACCCACTGCAAAGCCATTTTCGTTATTTCTGCTTGTGATCCAGTTTGTCATGGCCTCCAGTGTATTTTATGAACTGCTGGAATGGGGACTTTCTATCAGGTTATCGCCGGAAGATGCAGAAAACTATAATGGTCAGCAAGGTGATATGTGGGATGCGCATAAAGATATGTTCCTGGCAACAATTGGAGCGATCCTGACCGGTATTATTCAACTGGTAAAACAAAAGACGCTTATTGAAAAATAAGCGTCTTATTACATCAGTAGATGGATTAGATAATTGAATGCTGTAATACATCCAACTGGTCAAAAGGCCCGGCCTTGATGGTTTGGGCAAAATCAAAATTTTCTAAATGCTGATGGTCTGGGCTTGCAGTCGCCGTTGATGGGGCTTGAGTAGCAATAATTTGATTCAACACCTCATCGACCTGATGGTTTGACGTCTCAGTAGTAGACAACAATTCACTAAGATTTAACTTCTCTGCTGCAGATGAGGGCGAGACCGCTGCCTGTTTGCTTTGAAAAGCCTCCAGATTGATGGCATCAACCAGAGAGGCTTGCGTTACGGCAGAGTCCGAAGCTTCACTTTGTAGTGATGCTGTCGTGGTCGGCGCAACCACATTGAAACTAAATCCATCACTCATTTCACTGATATTACCCGCAGCATCGGTCTGGGTCAGGGTGATCTTATGCGCGCCGAGTCCTAATTCTTGGCTAAAGTTAAAACTCCATTTGCCATTATCCCCTACGGTTACCGTACCCACCGGCTGTCCATTATCATAAATCGTCAGTACTGCTTTGGCCTCTCCAATCCCCGCTAAAGTCGGCTTGCTATCATCGGTATTTGCACCCGCAGCAATGGCCCCTTTGACTGGTCCCACATCATCAGTCACCGTTTGCAAGATCGGTTTATTCGGTGCAATGGTATCTTTTGCGCCCAGTACGTCAGTGGCATCCGAACGATTACCAGCCGCATCAATCACATATACTTTACCCATATTTTTATCGGTTAACGCAGGAGAGACAGTGATGCTAAATTTCCCATCGGCTCCAACCGTGCCTGTCCCGATCGTTTTGCCATCCGGGCCTTTAATTTCAATTTTACTATTCGCTTCGGCAGTGCCCGTAACCGTATCACCTGCAGCATTGATCTGGGCAGCAGCTTTGTCTGGTGCGATGGTATCTTTACCTGCAGTGATTTCCAGTGGTTTTGAGACATTACCTGCCGCATCTTCCAGCACGATAGAGGCCTTTTTATCCGCACCTAAAGCTGGTGACAAGCCAATTTCAAACTTACCTTGCGCATCAGTGGTGCCACTTCCAATCACATTACCTTCGGCATCTTTGACCACAACTTTGCTATTGGCTTCTGCCCGCCCTACGATTGAAGTCCCTTCTTTATTCACTTCTACGGTCGGTTGATCGGGTGCAACCGTATCCTTGCCGGCAAATACCTTTGAAGGTTCTGACTTGTTGCCTTCCTTATCTTCCGCCACAACAGTTCCCCCCTTCTCGCTGGTTAAAGGAGGTGAAACCTTGATCGAATACAGTCCCTGTTTATTGGCGATTACGGTCCCGAGCAGGTTATTATTGGCATCATAAATCGAGACTTTGGCATTAGCCTCGGTCTTACCGGTGACAATGGTGCCATCGGCATTCAGCTGGGCAGTCGGTTGATCAGGTGCAATAGTATCTTTATTTCCCATTACAACAGCCATCTTTGAAGCATTTCCCGCGCTATCAATCGCAGTGACTCCAACCCTGCCGCCATTCACCAAAGGCTGCTCCAGTTTGACCGTATAATTACCTTGTGCATCGGCTTGTCCCGTGGCAAGCACTTTCCCGCTGGCATCCTTGACTTCAATTCTGGCGTTTGCTTCAGCTTTACCAGTAATCGTTTGGGTATCGGTGCCTAAAGTTGCAGTCGGCGTCTCAGGTGGAGTCAGATCAATCGGTTTGTTATTGTTACTGTCCTTTTTATCGTCATCATCTTTAACAGCTAGCAAATAAACGCCTTCTGCCGCCAAGGCCACCAATCCCGCTTTGAGCAACTGTGATTTGGTAATCCCCAAGTCTTCTGTAGCATCTGACATCATCATGCTCTGTGAAGGTGGTTGCGTATAAGCAAACTGAGTCAGTTGCGTGGTCGGTACATAACGCACGAACTGGCCTGAATCATCAAACTGGGCGATGCTATAGCTACCATCTTGTTCAGGGAAAGCCAAAGTGTGTTCCATGACATTTGCATCAGTATAAAAATCACTAATAATGATTTTTTCACCGTTTTTAAGTGTAATGACAAGATCATTACCTTGTTTCATAATAGATTTGATATCGTCCTGATTTACACCAATCTGGACAATCGAAGGCTGATCGAGCATGACCGCTTTTATTTGTCCATCTTGTAAAATATTCGAATTTTTCTTCGAAGAAACGACAACTCTTGTCATTTTTATGCTCACTTATCAATTATATTTTTATCTATTTGTCGGTTAATGAATAATTAAGTAATTCATCCGCATTTAAAATATCAAAACATTCCTACAACAACAATCTCTACAGCAGCATTTATGCGGTTTAATTTAAATTGACCATGCATTCAAAAACCAGACTATAAAAAATGATTCATATTTTGATGCCATATAAAAAAACCAGCCTGATCTGGCTGGTTTCTTGAAGTAGACTCGGATTAGAATTTTGGATCGCGCATTTGTACAAGCGTACTATTGGCCTTCGCAAGGCTATCTGTAATTTTACCCATTACCGCCGGTATAAGACTCTCAGCCATTTGTGCCGCTTGTAGGCCCAGCTTTTCACCAAATGTTGGGCGTTTACGCGTGTTAATCACATAAATATCATGTTTTGGCAACAGGCTCAGTAAATATTCATCTGAGGTCTGCAAGGTATCAACCAAATTGAGTTCGCGGGCATCTTCACCATACCAGTGCTCACCCGTTGCAACTTTGGCAACATCCAGTTGAGGACGATATTTCTCAACAAAGTGCTTAAATAAGGCATGGGTTTGCTGAAGTTCTTCTTCGAATTTCGCCTTGCCTTCCGGGGTGTTTTCCCCAAACATGGTCACGGTACGTTTGTATTCACCTGCGGTATACAATTCAAAATCGACATTATGTTGTTTTAACAGGCGGTTAAAGTTAGGAACCTGGGCAACAACACCAATTGAACCTACCACCGCGAATGGTGCCGAGATGATTTCATTGGCAATACACGCCATCATATAACCACCACTTGCCGCCACTTTATCTACACAGATCGTGACATGAAAGCCAGCATCGCGTAAACGCACCAGTTGCGCTGCTGCCAGCCCATAACCATGCACCATGCCACCTGGGCTTTCCAGACGCACCACCACACGATCATGTCCAGCTTTTGCTGTTGCCAAGATTAAAGTGATTTCTTCGCGGATGGTATCCACAGCAGAAGCCTGTACATCGCCTTTAAAATCGAGCACGTAAATCTTTTGATCATTCTTGCGGCGCACTTTTGCTTCTTTGGCAAGTTGCTGAACCAGTTGGAGTAATTCCAGACGAGACGCTGTTGTTTGTGCAATTTTTTTTCTTTGTTCATTCACACGCGCATTGAGATGACTAATACGAATTTCAGCGGGAAATTTGGGTAAATGGAATAACATACAGTAAGTGCTCTATAAGTTCGGCTTTATCCATCTAAGATGTGGCCTGCTGAATAAAAATTCAATAGTGAATTTGCAAAATAGATTCATTTTCATTTATATAATAAAAAAAAGAGCCCATAGGCTCTTTGATTGATCTGGCTTTGCTTAACCAAAACGACCAGTAATATAGGCTTCAGTCAACTGATGGTCAGGTTGAGTAAATACTTTCTCGGTTGAGTTGACTTCAATCAGGTCACCCAAATGGAAGTATGCCGTACGATCCGATACGCGCGCCGCCTGTTGCATCGAGTGGGTGACGATTGCAATGGTATATTGTTCTGACAATTCCGAAATCAGCTCTTCAATCTTTGCCGTTGCAATTGGATCAAGTGCTGAACAGGGTTCATCCATCAAAATCACTTCCGGACTCACCGCAATGGTACGGGCAATACATAAACGTTGCTGCTGACCACCCGATAAACCAGTACCCGGCTGACTTAAACGATCTTTGACTTCATCCCATAGACCTGCTTTACGCAAGCTGTTTTCTACGATTTCTTCCAGATCATATTTGTCACGTGCCAAGCCATGCAATTTCGGGCCATACGCTACATTGTCAAAAATTGATTTTGGAAATGGGTTCGGCTTCTGGAACACCATCCCCACTTGTGCACGAAGTAAAACGACATCAAGATTTGGATCATAGATATCCTGATTATCAAGTGTCACCTTACCGGTTACCCGACAGCTATCAATGGTGTCATTCATACGGTTTAGGGTACGCAGGAAAGTCGATTTACCACACCCTGAGGGACCAATAAATGCAATCACTTCATTTTGGTAAACATCCAGATCAATCCCCTTGATTGCTTCAGTTTCACCATAGTACACATGAACATCTTTGGTACTGATTTTCACTTCACTTGTCTGAGGTTTCTTAATTGAAGCCGCCGTTTCGAACTGAGAGACAAATGCAGTATTTGATTGCTTAACTTGCGCTTCAGATGACGTAAATTCTGTTTGCTGTGGATTCACTGATTTATCCTTTTCTACGGCGTTCATAATATCAATCGTATTCATTGTACTCTCCTCAATTACCAACGCACTTCAAATTTCTTACGGAGCCAGATAGCAAGGCCATTTAAACTGATCATTAAGGCAAGTAACACAATAATCGCTGCTGCTGTACGCCCTTCAAAGAAGTTACGTAATTCATTACCTTGCCATAAATAAATTTGTACAGGTAATGCAGTCGCCTGATCTAATGGCGTTGTCGGAACACTTGCAACAAAGGCACTCATACCAATTAATAATAATGGAGCCGTTTCACCTAATGCTTGCGCCACCCCAATAATTGCACCAGTCAGAATCCCTGGTAATGCTAAAGGCAGAACATGATGGAAAATAGTTTGAACCTTTGAAGCCCCAAGACCCAAAGCAGCCTGACGAATCGAAGGAGGTACTGCTTTTAACGATGCACGTGTGGTAATGATCACAGTTGGCAGAGTCATTAAGCTCAGTACCAGACCACCCACTAGCGGTGCAGATAAGGGTAAATGCATCCAGCTAATAAAGATCGCTGCACCCAACAAACCAAACACAATTGAAGGAACAGCAGCCAAGTTGTTGATGTTAACTTCAATAATATCGGTCATCATGTTCTTTGGCGCAAACTCTTCAAGGTAGATTGCACTTGCAACACCAATCGGAATAGAGATCACAATCACGATCAGCATCATGAACAGTGAGCCCATAAATGCACCCGCTAAACCACTGGTTGCAGGAGAACTACGAGAGTCTGGGCTAAAGAATAAATTGGTATTAAAGGTATTTGTTATAACGCCTTGTGCTTTTAACTTATCTGCAAGCTGACGAACCTCTGGGCTTAACTGTTGTTGATCATCAGGTAAAGAGCGATCAATATTTCCTGCTAACCAGACGTCAACATTCGCATCTGCCAAAAATTTAATTTCTTTTTTAGTGCCAACTAAAGATGGATCTTTAAGCACCATATCTCGAAGACGATAGGTTTCAGAGCTGGTATACAAACTACTTAACTCATCACGTTGAGATTCTAAAGCCTTATCTTTAGCAACAATGCCATTCACGATCAGGGCATCCCAATCCACCATACCCATCTCTGTTTGCCAAGCCACCATACGCTCTTCAAAATGTGCAGGTGTTTCCCCTGCTGTTATTTTGGGTTTTGCACCCGCATTGATAATTGCTGGATCAAAATATACAGGTACAGTTAGGCTATTTTGCCAAAATGCTGGTAAGCCCTTACTTAAAATACTACCGAAAAGTAAAGCGACAAAAGCAAGACCAATCACAACCGCAGAGAAACCAGCAAAACGAAATGCCTTTTCCTGACGATGACGCTTAGCCAAAGAGCTCTGGATTTTTCTTTTGCGCTGTTCACGTTGTTCAGCAGCTACTTTTGGATCTAACGCATCCATAGAAGTTGTATTTGATGAACTCATTCATATTGCTCACGATATTTACGCACGATATACAGTGCAATAATGTTTAGACCCAAAGTAATGACAAACAACGTTAAACCTAGGGCAAATGCCACCAATGCTTGCGGGCTGGCAAAGTCAGTATCACCAGTTAATTGGTTCACAATCGTTACGGTAACTGTCGAAACGGCTTCTAAAGGATTCACATGCAGTAATGGACTATTCCCTGCTGCTAATACCACAATCATGGTCTCACCAATCGCACGAGAAGCGGCTAACAGGAATGCCCCAACAATTCCGGGTAAAGCCGCAGGTAAAACCACTTGGCGAATAGTTTCAGACTTGGTTGCCCCTAAGCCTAAAGAACCATCACGTAATGCACGTGGCACCTGTGTAATGATGTCATCTGAAAGTGAAGAAACGAATGGGATAATCATGATGCCCATTACAAAGCCTGCGGTCAGTGCACTGGTTGCATTGATATGTAAGCCGACTTGTTCACCTAACATTTTGAAGAATGGGCCAATGATCATCAGGGCAAATACACCGTAAACAATCGTTGGGATACCCGCTAATACTTCAATCGCTGGTTTTGCCCAAGCGCGTAAACTAGGAGACGCATACTCTGCCAAATAGATCGCGATCATCAACCCGACTGGTACAGCAACGAGTAGTGCAATACCACTCACCATTAAGGTACCCCAGATTAAGGGTAAAATGCCGTAGCTTCCTTCTGCGTTACCAGATGTGCTAAAGCCTGGGCTCCATTCGGTACCAAAGAAGAAATCAAAAGGACTGACGAAACGGAAAAAGTGTAATGCTTCATTCAGCATGGACAGCACGATACCAATCGTGGTCAGGATCGCGACGCCAGAACATAAAATCAAACCAACATTAACTGCCTTTTCAACTTGGTTACGTGCGCGGAATTGTTGACTAACATGACGTTTTGCCCAAACCAGCCCCGCCAATCCAGCACTAATCACCACGGCTAATTTGGCAAAAGAACCAATGGTCTGGAATTTTGAAAGCTCTTGTGCTGCTGCTAGCTCATAAGCTGCTGGCTGATCAGTTACCCCAAAACCAGAAGCCAGTGCTTGTACACGGCTGGTTAATACATCACGTCCCGCCGCATCTAAAGTTGAACTTACAGAAGCAGGGATATTATTAAAAATAATATGTTGTAAAACACTTGGCTCAACCAAGTTCCAAATAATCAAAATTAAAAAAGCAGGAACACCACACCACAGCGCAACCAATGCCCCATAATACCCTGGACGAGAATGTAGTGCTGCTGAGTTATTTCCCTTACCTGCTAGGTTACGGCTTTTGCTCAGCCCGATTTGATATGCAATTGCCACAAGGGCTAATAACACACCGATAAGTAGCAGATTCATGTAATCTCCACTGTTTTCCCAATTTTCATGATTTGAAAAAACTTAGCTAGACAAAAAGGCTGATGAACCTAAGTCTCACCAGCCTCCCTTTTAACAATATTATTTAACTGATTTACCTGCTTTGAAATCAGCCAAGATTTTTGCGCGCTCTTTATCGCTTAAAGGAATCAAGCCCGCTTTTTCTAATTTAGAACCTTTACCAGAAATTTTCTTGTTCAAGAAGAATTCTGCAAATTGTGGCAAGCCTTTGATTGATTTCAAGTGTTCGCCTTTCACGTAGAAGAATAATGGACGAGAAACCAGGTAGCTACCATCCAGAACTGTCTTCTCTGATGGTGTCACGCCGTTTACTGTCGCGACACGTAATTTATCGCGGTTTGAATCATAGAAACCTAGACCAAATACACCCACTGCATTTGGAGAAGTTTTCAGGCGCGCTAATGTTTCAGTATAGTCACCTGCAATTTCGATCACACGGCCATCTTTACGGAAAGTTGAACATGCTTTCTTTTGATCATCTTTGCTTAAAGCTTTGTAGTAATCAAATGCTTCACAGCCTGCATCTACCATTTTTTCCTGGAACACTTCACGGGTACCATGGTTAGACGCTGGAATCACCAAAGTAATGGCTTCATTTGGTAATGATTTATCGATTTGGTTCCAGGTTGTATATGGGTTTGGAACCAGTTTACCATTTGAAGGTAATTGTGCAGATAATGCCATGAAGACATGCACTGGTTTTAATTTATAAGCTGCTTTTTTAACATTTGAAGCGAATACAATACCGTCGTAACCCACTTTGATTTCTTGTACTTGGTTTACGCCAGATTTTTTACATGTATCCAATTCTGAATCTTTGATTTGACGAGAAGCATTTGCGATATCAATCGTGTTATCGCCAACACCTTGACAGAATTGTTTCAAACCACCACCCGTACCGCCTGAGCCAACAACAGGTGCTTTAAATTGAGGGAAGGTGTTGCCAAACTCTTCAGCAACAATACTTGCAAACGGTAATACAGTAGATGAACCAGCAATTTGAATCGTATCACGAGCTGCATTTGCAGTCGTTGCTACAGTTGCCCCAGATACAGCTAATGCAATTGCGATGTGACGTGGATTTAAGCGCATTCTGTTTTCTCTCATTTATGCAATTTGATTTACAACTCTTTTCAAGTTAAGTGTTGTACTTTGGTTAACTGCATTTTGAGCAGATAATATGACAATTAAGTGACAACTTTATGACGCTTTTGTGATGGTCATATTCCATCTTAATTTTTTAGAAAATTATCGCTGATAAAATCTCAGCTTAGCTTTCAGATTTGTCACAAATCATAAAGAATAAAAACATAAGCACTTAATTTAATTAAACTTTACAGCCAACTAAAAAATTTTAATTAACAAAAAACCTGTTGGGTGCAAACGCCAGTTTATATATGTTTTATGACAATTCAGTCTAAAAAAGGTCAGCTCTAATGCCAAATCCTGTCACAATTACAACACAAATGATGATTGGTCAGCCGGTCTCCAACGTGTTTGAAGCCTTTATTGATCCAGAAATCACCTCAAAATTCTGGTTTAGCGCTTCCACGGGAAAACTCGAACAAGGCCATACCGTAAGCTGGACCTGGGAAAAATACCAAGTCTCAACAAAAGTCACAGTGACAAACATCATTGCAAATGAACTGATCCAGATTCAATGGGGTGAACCCAGCACGACCGTGGACTTTAAATTTGAAGCACTCAATGAATCACAGACCTATCTCACTATCCACAACTACAATATTCCCTTAGAGGGCGAAGAACTGATTGCTTTTATTATTGATAGTACCGGTGGCTTCACCACTGTATTAGATGGTTTAAAAGCCTATCTAGAACATGGTCTAGAACTTCATCTGGTACAGGATAAGTTTCCGCCTTTTTGATGGTGTTGCTAGCGCTGACAATAGCACGCCACTATTTTCCATCAGCCGTTTTCAAGTCTATGCCAAGCTATTGGAGATAGAACATGACTCATCTATGGCCGATCACTGCCCTCACATTCTGCTGATTAATCGCATAGCTCATCACCGCACAAACGTCCGATTCAGAAAAATCGCGTCTTTGGGAAAAATCTGACTTTTGAATTGATGGCCTCATGATCTACCCTGCCCCAAATAAAAAGGAGTTCATAGTTGAACTCCTCTTCTCTACGTTTAAATCGACTCAGTTTTAAATATTTGGCTGAGCTTGCGTCGACAACACTTCTTTCTTCTTATACTTCAGCACATAGACCAATGCCAGTAGCGCTAGCCAGATTGGCACCAGCATCACGGCAAGCCGCATATCCGGGGTGAGGCTCATGATCAGTAAAATCGCAAAGATGAAACCAATGGTCAGGTAATTACTCCATGGCGTTAAGATACTTTTGAACTTGGTGATGTGCTGTTGCTGCTGCATGGCTTTTCTAAATTTAAGATGGGTCCAGGAAATCATTAACCAGTTCACCACCAACGCCGCCACCACCAGCATCATGAGAAACTGGAAGGCTTTGCCTGGCATCAGGTAATTCACCACCACACAAAGTGCCGTCACGGAAGCAGATACAATTGCTGCTGCCATTGGAATACCACGGCGATTGACCTTTTGCAGGATTTTAGGCGCATTGCCCTGCATTGCCAGGCCATGCAGCATACGGCTATTACAATAAATACAGCTGTTATAGACTGAAATTGCTGCAATCAGTACCACAAAATTCAGCACATTGGCGACCCCATGACTATCTAAGGACTGGAAGATCAGTACAAAGGGACTGCCTCCTTCCGCCAGTTGATTCCATGGAAATAAACACAGCAATACCCCAATCGCACCGATATAAAAAATCAGGATCCGGTAGACGATCTGGTTTATCGCCTTAGGAATGGTTTTATCTGGATTTTTGGTCTCGGCCGCAGTAATCCCGATCAGCTCAAGACCACCGAAAGCAAACATGATCACGGCCATCGACATGATGAAACCATGCATGCCATTCGGGAAAAATCCGCCGTATTGCCACAAATTGGCCACACTCGCTTGTGGGCCTGCACTGCCAGAGACCAGTAAATAGAATCCAAAACCGATCATGCTCAGGATGGCAATGATCTTGATACAGGAAAATAAAAACTCGGATTCGCCAAAGAAGCGGACATTCACCAGGTTGATGCCGTTAATCAGGATAAAAAAGAATAAGGCCGTGATCCATGTGGGCAGTTCAGGCCACCAGAACTGTATAAAGGTACCGATTGCACTCAGTTCCGCCATACTCACCAGCACATACAGTACCCAGTAATTCCAGCCCGACATAAAGCCTGCCATCGGGCCCCAGTATTTATTGGCAAAATAACTAAAGGAGCCACTGACCGGCTCCTCGACCACCATCTCACCGAGATGACGCATAATTAAAAAGGCAATCACGCCAGCCAGTGCATAACCCAGCAGAACCGAAGGTCCTGCCAGTTTAATGGTTTGGGAGATACCCAGAAACAGGCCTGTACCAACCGCACCGCCTAATGCAATCAGCTGTATATGCCGATTGGATAAACCCTGTTTTAAATCATGTTTATTGTCTACATCCATCACTTATCTCCAATGTGTGTGTCACATCCTGTACACCTTTATGCAGCGTTAAATTCGAAGCCAAAAGTCCGGCTTCGAATCTGGTTCGCTTTCTTATCAATTTATAAATTTGAAGATTGTTCCTGCCTGATCGCTGATCTAGAAAGAAATCACTTTTTGACAGGGCGTGTTCTGAGCACGCTGTTTGAGAATTTCATAGCCGCGATCACCATAGTCAAAGCGCGCAATCACCGAAGCAAATTTTTTCAGGCTCAGTGGTGCGTCCATTGCGGGAAGTTTTAATTCAATAAAAGTCAGACCATCAAATTGCTCGATACTGTCCAGGGTCTGTTTAAGTTGACCTGCGGTTTCAACCACACAGCTCTTATATTGGTGCTTGCCATTAAATACCCCAGCAATCTGGGTATAGTGCCAGTTTTGAATATCGTTATAAGCGGCATTTTCTCCCATGATCAAACGTTCAATGGTATAGCCGCCATTATTCAACAGGAAGATAATCGGCTTAAGATCATGACGGATAATGGTGGAAAGTTCCTGTACCGTTAACTGGAATGAACCATCACCAATAAACAGGATTTGACGACGTTCCGGGGCCGCCAGCAAACTGCCCAGTAAGGCAGGTAAGGTATAACCGATCGAGCCCCACAGTGGCTGGGCAATATATTTCGCCGTTGCCGGGAGCTTTAAACCTGCCAGTGCAGAATTGGAAGTCCCTACCTCGCCGATAATGACATCATCCTCTTTAATAAAATTAGCCACTGCATTCCAGAGAATATCCTGACTCAGCTTTTGCTGTTCAGGGACATCAATTGCTGGTGAGGGTTGTTTTTCCAGCATCGGCTTGGAAAGTTTACGTGGCGCAACTTTCTTGTTAAGTTCAACCAGAAGCTGTCCAATCTCAATTCCCGGATAATCCTGACCAAAAATCGTCAAGGCATAGGGTTTGATTTCAATATAATGTTCAGTGGCGATCTGATGGGTAAACACACCCGTACCGACATCGGAAAAACGGACACCGATTCCAATCAGGCAGTCAGATTGTTCAATGGTATTGCGGACATGCGGCTGACTCGCGCCTCCTACATAGGTTCCCACATAACGGGGTGAACCTTCATCCATAATATTTTTTGCCGTGAGCATGCTGGCAAAAGGAATCGAACATTTTTGCGATAAATCATTCAGCAATGAAGTCACCCCAAATACGGATGCTTCATTATCAATTAACAAGGCTGGATGTTGAGCAGCACCGATCACTTCACATAGTTTCGCCACAGCACTGTGTAGCAGCTCTGGCTCAACCGCTGGATAGGATAAATCCAATGGACGGTCTGTCACTTCAATTTTGACATGGGTAATATCTGAAGGGAGCTGGATATGCACTGGACGACGATCCAGAAAACACTGGCGTAACACACGGTCAATTTCAAATGCAGCATTGGCAGGCGTCAAACGGGTTTGTGCCACGGTGAACTCTTTCATACAGTTCATGATATTGTCATAATTGCCATCCACCAGCGTGTGGTGCACCAAGGTGCCCTTCTGAACCACATGCAACGGTGGAATACCCGAGATATGTACCACAGGTACATTTTCGGCGTAAGCACCGGCAATGCCATTAATCGCGCTTAAGTCACCTACACCATACGTCGTCGTCAAGGCCGCAAAACCGTTGATCCGTGCATAGCCGTCTGCGGCATAGGCCGCATTTAATTCATTACAATTGCCGATAAATTCGAGTTGTGAGTCTGCTTCTACTTGTTCGAGATAAGACAGGTTAAAATCACCAGGTACACCAAAGAGATGCAGGATACCCATTTGTTTTAGACGAAGATTTAAAAAGTCACCGATTTCTATGAACATTGCGCTACATCCTTTCAAGTCAATTTTTTATTCCATAGAAAAATAATATTTCATCTGTGTTTTAGATTTCGTGCATAATGGAAACGGATTTTAATAAAAATACAATATTTGTGTATCATAAAAGGATTTTATGCAATGGATAAGTTCGACTGGCAAATCATTCAGGCATTACAAAAGAATGGACGGCTCACCAATCAGGAAGTTGGTGATTTAATCGGTTTATCCGCATCTCAATGCTCAAGAAGACGACAATTATTGGAGCAGAAAGGTGTGATTCTGGGTTATGCAGCACGCATCCACCAACAGGCTTTAGGTCTGGAAGTCACCGCGATGATTCACATTAACCTGCGCATCCATGAAGCCAAGTCACAGCAAGCGTTTCAGGAGTTAATTGAAGCAGAAGATAATATTCAAGATGCCTTTTCAATTAGTGGCGATGCCGATTTTATTTTGAAAGTAGTGGCAGAAAATCTGGAACAGCTGTCGCAGTTTGTGACTGAGCGGCTACTGTCTTATCATTTTATTGGCCATATTAAATCTTACATTGTGTTAAAAAAGATCAAGGAACAGAATCATTTCATGAGCAAAGGCAAAAGCCCGAGCTACCACCCAGTGAGCTAAGCCGAGGAACAGTGAGGCTCAAAAAAGGCGGATATTGAATCCGCCTTAACATATTAAAAAGTTAGACTTTATTGATATGCAGCGTTTGCCCGATGGTATTTTCCAGTAATCCCTCCATACCAAATTCAGCACCAACACCCGACATTTTCCAGCCACCAAAAGGCGCATGCGGCACAATTTCCGCATGGGTATTGATCCAGACAGTACCGCATTCAAGTTGTGCTGCATAGAATTGTGCCGCTTTCAGATCAGTTGACCAGATTGAGCCACCCAAGCCGAACTCACAGGCATTGGCACGCGCGATAGCATCATCAATGCTGTTATATTTCAGAATCGGCAACACCGGGCCAAACTGTTCTTCCTGTACCACTCGGCATGTTTCATCCAGATCAGTTAAAATCGTCGGGGCAATAAAATAACCCTCTGCAGGTAAGCTCTGATCACCCGATAGAGCGTTGGCTCCCTGAGAAATGGCATCAGCAATCAAGGCTTTAACCTTCTGGTATTGCATCTGGTTCTGCACAGGCCCGAAAGTGGTCTCCGATGCCATGCCATCTCCTACAATCTGTGCCTTGGCGATATCCGCAAGTTTTTGTGCTAAAGCATCATATTGGCTTTCATGCACATACAGACGTTTTAAAGCTGCACAGGTTTGTCCAGCATTTAAAAATGCAACGTTGAAAATCCGTTGTGCAATCTGATCCAGATCCGAATCAGGCAACACGATCCCGGCATCATTACCGCCAAGCTCTAGTGTTAAATGTTTTAAGGTCTTTACTGCACCGGACATAATGTGTTGACCTGTTCTGGTTGAACCGGTAAATACCACCTTTTGTACGTCCGGATGCGTGGAGAGTGCTTCACCAATTTCGCCATCTCCCACCACGATCGAGATGACCCCTGCTGGCACTTCCTGCTGAATGATTTCACATAGCTTTAAAGTGGCTAAAGGCGTAAATTCAGAAGGCTTATTAATCACCACATTACCTGCACGCAAAGCAGGCATGATATGCCAGACGGCAATCATCAACGGCCAGTTCCATGGTGTGATTGAAGCCACTACACCCAAGGGTTGATAATGACGCTCGATACGCTTCTGTTCGCTATCTTCCAGGACATCAACCGGTAAGTCCAGACTTGCCGTATAACGGGTCCAGCCAATCGCACCCTGCACTTCCATTTGCGCCAATGCCAATGGCTTGCCCTGTTCCAATACCACCAACTCAGCCAAAGTTTCAGCATGCTTTTCGATACCATCGGCAATTTTGTTGAGTATATTTTTACGTTCTTCATGCGGACAGCGCTGCCAGCTTTTAAAGGCCTGCTTTGCCGCAGCAATGGCTTGATTCACCTGAGCAACGGAGGCTTTGGCACAACGTGCTGCCACTGAACCTGTCGCAGGATTAATAATCTCGAGTTCACCTTGTTCGCCTAAACAAGATTGACCGTCAATAATAAGTTTAAATTCGTTTTGCATATTCACTTGTTGCATTTCTTTTCCTGATCTTAACTGTCTTTTCCGCTTTATTGTCCGCGTCTATGATTGGAATATAAGTCAAGTAAACGCGATCCTGAATGACATCAATGCATCACAGACACTGAGGGTCTATCAATACAATATGGAATTTGCCATCCACACTTCATGCATAATTATTTCTGATTTAGATTCAAGATGCATATTTTGTGCATAAACGTTGCAAAACCAACACAAGAACTTAAAAGAAATTTTTGGACAATAAAAAAGGCACCCGAGGTGCCTTTTTTATGGAACGATCGATTAATCGATGGCCGGAACATAAGTTCCCGCAACAATTGCATCCTTAATACGATCAGCCTCTGCAAGCACCATTGCAAGCAAGTTCTGAACGTTTTCAAGTGTTGCAACCGGACTTAAAGTGGTCATTTTCAATGATTGAACATTGCCAACTTTAGTCACACCAATATTCGCTTCGCCACGTGCAAACAGTTCATCTGCAACGTTCTGGTTCAAGCTATCGATGAATTCAGCAGGATAAGCGTCTGGTACTACACGGAACAGAACTGATGCGAATTGCGGTTCAACCAGCAATTCCAGACCTGCTGTTGCTTTAATATAATCAGCAACTTCACGTGTTAATTTCACACCATGATCGATCATTGAACCATACAGCTCTTCGCCTAATGCTTCAACGGTCATCCATAATTTCAATGCATCAAAACGACGAGTCGTTTGCAATGATTTAGATACCAGGTTAGGTACACCATGCTCTTCATCGTAAGCAGAGTTCAGATATTCTGCTTCATAATGCATAAAGCGATAGTTGGTTTCGTCTTTCAACAAGAAAGCGCCACAGCTAATGCTTTGGAAATAATGCTTATGGAAATCAAGCGTGATTGAGTCTGATAATTCAATACCATCCAGCATTGCACGATGGTCATTTGAAAGAATCAGTGCACCACCCCAAGCTGCATCAATGTGCATCCATGAACCATACTTGGTAGTAATTTCACGGATTTTCTTGAGTGGATCAATCGCACCAGCATCTGTGGTACCTGCAGTCGCAACCACACATGCAACGATTTTGCCTTCAGACTGAAGATGCGCCATGGTTTTTTCCAGTGCATCGACATCCATTTGGGCATTTTCATTCACAGGTACAGTCACAACCGACTGGAAACCCATGCCCATCATTGCCATGTTCTTTTGCACAGAGAAATGCGCATTTTCAGAACAGATGACTTTGACGTTTTTCATTGCATCTGCAGGGATCCCATCACGCTGAACTGACCATGGCTTGCCATTTTCGTCTTTCCAGTTTTTCGAGATACACCAGTCACGTGCCAGCAATACACCCATCAGGTTAGATTGCGTACCACCCGAAGTGAACACGCCCGCCTGACCTGCACCATAACCGACTTTTTGACGAAGCCAGTCAATCAACTGCACTTCCATCAAAGAACCCGCTGGGCTTTGATCCCATGAATCCATCGACTGGTTGGTTGCATTGATCAACACTTCCGCAATCTGGCTCATCACCATGGTTGGGCAGTGTAAATGTGCCAGTGAATGTGGATGATGGACTTTCAAGCTTTTATTGAGGAAAAGCTCAACCATACGTTGTAATGACTGCTGTACACCCAAACCTTGTTTTGAAGGCGCAAAAGAGATTGCTGCGCGCAAATCCTTGATGCTGCCACCTGTGTACATTTTGTCATTTTGCAACCATGCTGAAACGGCATTTACCGCCTCGCCCATTGCTGACTGATAGTCAGCAATAGATTGAGCATCATTGCAGAGTAACGCTTTACGATGTTCTGCAAAATCAACCATGAATTAGCCTCGTACTGCTTTTAATGCTTCAGCAATCGCTTTCTTGAAGCGAGCAATCACTTCAACACATTCGTCTTGGTTGATGATTAACGGGCAAAGTAAACGAATAACTGTACCGTTACGACCACCTTTCTCAAGCAATAATTTATTGTTGAAACATGCGGCTTGAATCGCTGCTGCCAACTGAGCATCTGCAGGATGAGAACCCATATGATCAGCAGGTTTACGCTCATCAATGATCTCGATACCGATCATCAGGCCACGGCCGCGCACATTACCGATACATGGGAATTCTTGCACAAGTTTTTTCAACTCAGTTTGTAAGAAATCACCACGCTCTTGCGCATTCTGAGCAAGGTTTTGTTCTTTGATCACTTGAAGTGATGCCAAACCTGTACCCATCGCAAGTTGGTTACCGCGGAATGTACCTGAGTGTGTACCTGGCTGCCATGCATCAAACTTACGTTTAATACCTAACACAGCCAATGGCAAGCTACCACCCACCGCTTTCGACATCACCACAACATCAGGCTCGATTCCTGCATGTTCAAAGGCAAACATTTTACCTGAACGTGCAAAACCAGCTTGAACTTCGTCCAAAATTAAAACGATGTTGTGCTTTTCAGTCACTTCACGAATTTTTTTCAACCATTTAACTGGCGCAGTCACCACACCGCCTTCACCCTGAATCGCTTCAAGAATGACAGCTGCAGGTTTGGTTACACCGCTTTCAACATCTTCAATGAAATTTTCAAAGTAGTATGTCAAAGCATCAACACCAGCTTCACCACCTAAACCCAGTGGGCAACGATATTCATGTGGATATGGCATAAACTGCACGCCTGGCATTAAACCATTGACCGCATTTTTTGCGTTCAGGTTGCCTGTCATTGCAAGCGCGCCGTGGGTCATACCATGGTAGCCACCTGAGAAACTAATCACAGAGCTACGACCCGTATAAGTTTTTGCAAGCTTAATTGCTGCTTCTGTACCATCTGCGCCTGTTGGGCCACAGAATTGTAAGCAATACTCTTCTTTACCGCCTGGCAAATATGCCAAAAGCGCTTCAGTAAACGCATCTTTTAAAGGAGTCGTTAAGTCTAAAGTATGCAATGGCAAACCACTTGCCAATGTGTCTTGAATACTTTGAATCACCGCAGGATGATTATGGCCCAAAGCCAATGTTCCTGCCCCAGCTAAACAATCAAGGTACTGTGTACCTTCAACATCAGTAACCCAGCAGCCTTGTGCTTTCGCTATCGCTAACGGTAATTTACGTGGATAACTACGAACATTTGATTCCATCTGACTTTGGCGAGTCAAATAATATTCGTTGGTTGCATTAGCGGCAGGATTTACGGAAGTAACGCTCATATCGAATTACCATCTCTGATATGGGTGAAAGAAATAAGTCTGGTGACTTGCGGTCGTTTGACTCGGTGCTTTTTAGAATCTAGTGAGACACAAATTTTATATCTTTCAACTAGGAGCGAGATGATACCTAATTTTGCAAGAAAATAAACACTTTTTATGCCTGACATTGATCTAATCTTATTGAAAAAATGTATCATTCCAACAACTATGATGAATTATGATCATACTATGTGACAAGCGAAAGAAAGTAAGCTTTTTTAAATCCTGATTCCATTTTTAGATAAATGGTCAAATCAATCAATCTAATTATCTAATTTTTAAAGTTTTTCATTTATTTTACCTGTTGCAAAACACTGCTAATCCCTTACAAAGTCACCACAAAATATGCCGAAGTTCACCATCAGTTCTTTTTAATATCAAATCTGTAAAAAATAAATTTTCGATATCAAATTCTAAGGACAATTTTATGCGTACTTTAGCACTTGCTACATTGATGATCGGGGCGGCTCTTAGCCCAAAACTGTTTGCCCATGAGACAGAAAACTTGAACTATAATATTGTGAATATCCAGGCGGATGCCTCACGCCAAGTCGCAAATGATGAGATGCGTGCCGTCCTTTATATTGAAAAAAGCAACAAACAACCAGCTGAACTCTCTAACCAGATCAATCAGCTGATGAATCAGGCGCAAGCAATTGCACGTAAATACAATCAGGTCAAGGTCGAAACCGGTACACAAAGTACCTATCCTATTTATGACAATGACAGCAATAAACTGAAAGAGTGGCGTGCCCGTGCCGAGATCCAGCTTGAAAGTAAAGACTTCAAGGCCGCAAGCCAGTTGATCAGTGAATTACAGCAAAGCTTCCAGACCCAGTCGATCAACTTTACCGTGTCGGATGAACAGCGTAAAAAAGTCGAAAACGAGCTGATGATTGAAGCATCGAAAAACTTCCAGCAACGTGCGCAGGCCATCACTCAGGCATGGAACAAAGCCCAATACAATCTGGTCAGTCTAAACCTGAATACCAGTAATTATTTCCCGCAACCGATGGCGCGTGGCGGCATGGCAAAATTTGCGATGGCAGAAGCAGCTCCCGCGCAGGACATGGCTGCGGGCGAATCAAAAATTACTGTCAGTGCCAATGGTTCGATCCAGTTTAAATAACTCACTTTATAACCTTCGATAAAGGCAGAACTGCAATAACTTCTGCCTTTATCGATTCATGTCAAAATAATTTTCCAATTCATTCAAATCGGGTAGCTCATCAAATATCTGAAGCACTTCATGTGCCTCCGCCCAACTCACTTTGGAATTTACACAAAAGTTTAACTCAAGTTCAGGGGTGAACTGTTCCTGAAGCAAGCCCAAAGGAATCCACATAATCTCTGGCTTACTGCCTAAGGCATTCGGGACAGGAGAACCACACTGTTTGCAAAAGCAACTGGTAAAGCCCGTCTCCTTGACATAGGTCTGAATCAATTGCTCGCCCTGCTGCCACCGGAATGCACCAGTCGGCACGACGGTAGAGGCATTGGAGGCTGCCCCACTCTGCTTGCGACATAGACTGCAATAACAACGATAGATCATTTTAATCCGGTTGAGATGCAATTCAAATTGCACCGCGCTACATAAGCACTTGCCGCTAAAGTACTGTTTGTCATTGACTACACGCATGTGTTGTTATCCTGAAAATTGCTGATCGGCCTTTTTATTTATTTTGAGCCAGATTCTGTAATGAATCCCAAGCAGCTTGGGCCAAAGTTTCCCGATAAAGGCTCGGCGTTGTACTGACTTTTCCAGATAGCCAGGCCCGGCTATAACTTTCTGCCGCTCCAATAACCAGAGACATCATCAGTTCTGCGGGTACGGCTCTCAACAGCTTTGCCTCGGTATAACGCCCGATCTGGCTGGCAATTTTCTGATTCCGCAGTTTGTTTTTCTCATCTAGCTGCGGTCGGTATTCCCCTTGCATCACATTAAAGTGAGCCAGTAACAGAAATCTGGCAAATTCAGGCTGATCAGAGACCCAGTCGGTATAACTGTAAATCAGGGCGTACAAGCATTGTTGTAAAGAATGTGCTTCCTGCAGGTACCGTTCACGCAATTGTGCCTGATCTTCCAGAGCCGCAAATACCAGTGCCGCGACAATCCCCTCCTTGTTTTTAAAATGATGATAAATCGCTCCGACACTACTCTCGGATTTTTCACGGATCATTTCAATGCTGGTGGTTTCCAGACCATAGTCAAGAAAACAGCACAAGGCATCCAGCAAGATTTGCCGTTTTAATAAGGACTTCCGTTGCGGATATAAGCGTTCCAATAATTGCTGCGCGGCCTGCATAGTTCTATCAAATTTACCAATGGTCGGAACTATTGTGTATGACTTGACCACAACTTGTAAACAGAATTATATTCTGTAAAAGAATTTAATTCTGTTACAGGACATCTGAACATGGCTTCAACCTTAGAACTCTGGCATAAAGTCTCAGCCTTACCGGCCGGGAAATGGACCTTTACCCGCATGTTATGCCTCAAAGCCCCTTATTTCAGTAGTATTTCTCCGCTATTTGAAGAGCTGAAACCCAACTCTTGTAAAATCAGTATCAGGAAAAAGCGTTCCGTACTGAACCATATTGGTACGGTGCACGCGATTGCGATGTGTAATATGGCCGAACTGGCGGGGGGGTACCATGACCGAGGTGACGGTTCCTGCGACACACCGCTGGATTCCCAAAGGAATGACGGTTGAATATTTAAAAAAAGCTGAAACCGATCTGGTTGCAATTGCTACCCCGGTTGATGACCACTACGATTGGGATCAGGCGGGTGAATATCTGGTGAATGTCGATGTGCTTGATCAGCACAAGGACAAGGTATTTCACGCCACCATCACCATGTGGGTTTCCAAAAAGCAGAAATAAAATAACAAAAGCCCTGAGGTACATAGCCTCAGGGCTTTTGTTAAGGGTTTATCCCTTACTTTTTAAATGGCAGTGCATATTTAAAAATACGCCCAACCACTTCACCAAACTGTTTTACAAAGCTGGCATTGTTATAATGCAGTCCATATTTCTCACAGACTGCCTGTACTTTCGGGGCAACCTGACGATAGCGGCGTGCCGGAATATCCGGGAATAAATGATGTTCAATCTGATGGCTCAAATGCCCGGTTAAAATATGAAAAGCTTCTGAACCGGTCAGATTCGATGAACCGCGGATCTGGCGCATATACCAATGCCCACGACTTTCATTCTGTAATACCGCTTTCGGGAATACTTCCACATCTTTGGTAAAGTGACCACAGAAAATGATACTGAAGGTCCAGACATTACGAATCCCGTTGGCCACCAGATTGCCTGTAAATACAGGAATCGCAGCTGGACCTGCAATCAGTGGAAAGAACACATAGTCCTTAAACATCTGCTTAAGAATTTTCTTCTGTGCAGGTTGCCATTCACGCTTGAATTGCGCGATGCTTTTACGCTTATATACAACCTTGCCCAACTCCAGATTCTGGATCGCAACCCCCCACTGGAATAACAGGCTAAATGGCACGATGTAAAGCGGCTGAATCAAGGTAAATTTAGACCAGCGCTGTTCAGGGAACAAACGGAAGACGCCATAGCCAACATCATCATCCATCCCTTTAATGTTGGTATAGGTATGATGCTTATAATTATGGGTCTGGCGCCAGTTGTCAGAGGTACCGACCGTATCCCACTCATAGGTTTGACCGTTGAATTTTGGATCATTCATCCAGTCATATTGACCGTGCATCACATTATGGCCCAATTCCATATTTTCCATGATCTTGGCGAAACCGAGTAAGCCCGTACCGAGTAACCAAGCTGGCGGGAACCAGCCCAGGAATAAACAGGCACGCCCAGCCAAACTGCTATAACGAATGGTGGAATAAACACGGCGAATGTATTTGGCATCTTTTTCACCAATATCATCCAGTACGTCTTGTTTAATTTGATCCAGTTCACGGGCAAACGCATCTAACTCGGCAGCAGTCAGATCACGGTTTTTAGGATTTTTGAAAAATTCAATTTTAACAGGCATGTTCATAATCAATTTCTCTCTTATAGATCAATCACAAGATCAGACTGGGCTGAATTGACACAAATTTTTAGCAACTGAGCCGGTTCATTATTGGCAGCGCCATTTAGTAGGTTTTTGGTCGCACCTTGCGCCTTGTTGCAGGCACATTTATTACAGATTCCCATCCGGCAACCGTGATTCGGTTTAATACCTTGATGCTCTAAACTTGCAAGAATCGACTGGCCTTTCGGAATCGCAATCGTCTTATTCGATTGTGTCAAGGTCACATTAATAAAACCGGTCTCAGTGCTATCTTCTGCAAACTGGCTCAAACTAAA
This sequence comes from Acinetobacter sp. IK40, assembly GCF_035615075.1. Classification (NCBI taxonomy): domain Bacteria; kingdom Pseudomonadati; phylum Pseudomonadota; class Gammaproteobacteria; order Moraxellales; family Moraxellaceae; genus Acinetobacter; species Acinetobacter sp. IK40. The sequence goes on from NZ_JANBOE010000008.1 coordinate 44,821, forward strand.
GGCTTCTGTTTGCAGTGCTGCGGCATCTTTAAACAGGCTTTCCGCTGATGCGGCAAAACCCGAAGGTCCACATGCATAAACTGTGGTGTCACTTAAAGCCGTGCACTGATCCACATGACTTTGATTTAAACGCTGATCCTGTTCTTGGGTATAAAAAATCTGATAACTAAAATTAGGGAAGTTTTCTGATACTTCTTGAAGATATTCAACATAGGCTGCGTCAGGCTGCGTTTTGACCCAATACAGCAATTGAGCCGTATGGTGATTTAACTGTTTAGACTGGCACAAGGCTTCAATCAGACTCAGCATCGGGGTGATGCCACTGCCTGCCGCCAACAATAGCAAGTGTGGGGTTGCAATGTGCTGTTGCATGTCACCATACGGTTGTCCCAAACGTAACATATCACCGGTCTGACTGTGTTCAACCAGCCATGAACTCACTAAACCCTGTTCAACTTTTTTCACGGTTAAACACAGGTGATCGGCATCAACCTGCATCAAACTATAGGTCCGCTCGTAATGACGTCCTGCAATCTCAACGGTTACCGGATGATGCTGCCCTGCCACACCGCGTATGACATGGCGGTTGCATTGCAAAATAAGACTGACCGTATCTTTTGCCACATTTTGTTTTTTTACGATTTTGGCAAGTGGCTGATTGATTGACCACAATGGATTGATTTTCTGTAACCAAAAATTGGCATCATGGCTGTTCATTACACTTTGAGCCAACGAATTAAATAGAGAATTTCTCTTTTCAATTGCTTGCATGAGCAGTTTTACTCTGGTGGTTTGCTAATTATTATACATATGTATATATATTTGTATATACACTCGTATAAGAATTTACATTTCACAAGTACACCGACAATCGCTATAATCCCGAGTAGCTTACTTATATATTGAAAATAATGGTTCATTCTTCTTTTTTACCGCTCGGCCATGACACCGTAAACGAACAAGATGTCATTCCCATGAAATCTCCTGTACGTTCGGTGGGTAGGAAAGCAACGATTACCAAAGAAGAGTTGTTTCAGGCCACACTGAACCTGATCGGCCCACAAAAAAGTATCGCTTCACTCAGTTTGCGTGAAATTGCACGTGAAGCTGGCATTGCACCAAACAGCTTTTATCGTCATTTCAAGGATATTGATGAACTGGCCATTGCCCTGATTGATCAATCCGGTCTGGTCCTTCGCCGTATTATCCGTGAAGCACGTTTACAGGCTTCCAAGCAGCAAAGCATTATCCGTAGTTCGGTTGAAGTGTTTATTCAGCAACTGAATACCGATGAAGGCAACCTGAGTCTGTTATTACGCGAGGGTTATACCGGTTCAACCTCGTACAAAGCTGCGGTTGACCGTCAGCTCAATTTCTTCCAGCAAGAGCTGCAAGAAGACCTGATCCGTCTGGAACGTCTGAATAACAGTAAAATCAGTCATGCGGATCTGGCTGCCAAGGCCATTACCCAGCTGGTGTTCAACATGGGTGCGAAAGTGATTGATCTGCCTGTGGAGCAACGTACCGAAGTTGCGGAACAGACCATGGTAATGATCCGTATGATTTTAGAAGGCGCCCGTCATCTGAATGAAATGGAAATTGATTAATTGTTTGTATCATCCTACGATGGACCTCGGCAAAATTAAATTTTGTCCTTTGCATCACCCCACATTCTAATCAGGCCTATAGATCATGAATCTACTGAATGACCGTCAAAGCATCATCGCCAGTTTTATCCTGATGTTTTTATTTTTAATGATGGTCATTCCCTTGCATTTACTGCCGAGTTTCTTTGCCGGATTTCTGGTTTTTGAAATTATTAACAGTTTGAGTTTGATTGTTGAAAAGCATATTGATGGCCAACGTGCGCGTATCTTTATCAGTATTATTCTAGGGATATTGGCAACCGTGCTGATCGGTTTCTTTATCACCAGCCTGATCAGTTTTGTGATTTATGATCTTAAAGGCACAGGACTCAATTCTTTCAATATCAAAATCGACCAGACCCTGATCAAGTTTCAGGCTGAAATGAGCCATTATTTGCCAGGCTATCTGCCCCATAGTGTGGCTGATATCAAAAATCAGATCTTGTCCTTTATCAAGAACAATATTTCCATTGTCAAAAATACAGGCACCGATATTCTGCACAATCTGGCCACCATGGTGATCGGGCTTATTGTGGGTATTCTGGTATCCATCCAGAATTTTAAACAACATGCCCCACAACCTGCGTTTAAGGCGGCCATTCTGCATCGCATCCAGAAGCTTTCCGTTTCTTTTAAAAATGTTGTTTTTGCTCAGGTCAAGATTTCACTGATTAACACCGTGTTATTCATGATCTTTGTGTTTATTGTGCTACCGATATTTAATATCCACTTACCTTTTGCCAAAACCCTGACCATTCTGACCTTTATTTTTGGTTTGCTTCCAATTATTGGCAACCTGATTTCTAACACCCTGATCATCATGGCCGGCTTGACCATTTCTCTGTCTGTGGCAGCGATTGCCTTGGCCTATCTGGTGATTATTCACAAGCTTGAATATTTTATTAATGCCAAAATTATTGGCACCAAAATCAATGCCAGTGCCTGGGAAGTGCTCTTGGCGATGCTGATTTTTGAAGCGATTTTTGGATTGAGTGGACTGATTGTTGCGCCTATTTTCTATGCCTATATCAAACTGGAATCTAAGGATGCCGGTCTAATCTAAGTATTTTTATACATTCAAAATACTGGGCATAACAGTCTGAAGCACTCTTTAATCTGAATTAAAACGGTTGTTATAAAAAGAAAAGTACCGATAAGTAAACTTACAAAAGGTTAGAAAACGAAAACACTTAGAAGCCGGTTCAAGGCGTAAGCTAGAGATGAAGTAACGGTTTTATTCGTTCTATTTCATCACATATATAATTAAATGAGGTAACTATGAGTTCTTCAGCAACTAAAGCTTTAAAAGTATATACACGTAATAATTTAGATGATGCGATCAAAGAATCGACCGTAAAAATTTTAAACCAAATTCTTGCCAACCTGATCGATCTGTCGTTACTGACCAAACAGGCGCACTGGAACATGCGGGGCAGTAACTTTATTGCAGTGCATGAAATGTTAGATACGTTCCGTACGTCGTTAATTACCCATCTGGACAATGTGGCTGAGCGTGCAGTACAGATTGGTGGCACAGCGTTGGGAACCACGCAGTCTGTGGGTGAAAGTTCACACCTGAAGCCTTATCCGGTTGCCATTCATGCGGTGCAGGATCACTTAAAAGAACTGGCAGACCGCTATGGCGTGGTCGCTAACCATTTGCGTGATACCATTGATGAAATTCAGGACCCGATTTCAGAAGATATTATCCATGCTGCCTTAGAGGATCTGGATCAATATCTATGGTTCCTGGAAGCCAATATCGAACAAAAATAATTAAAACAGCTGATAAAAAAAAGAGGACCCACGGTCCTCTTTTTTATTTAACGCTCGATTATGGTTTAACCACCACCAGCACCTGAATCGCCTCAGGAGTTACAGAAAGACCATCTAACAGGCCCAAGCCTTCTTTCTGGAATTTCTGTAAGCGCTCGATTTCATCTTCACGAATACTTGGGTTGAATTGCTTGAGATAGCTTAAACGGTCAATCTCGTATTGCCACTTGCCACTGTAATGCTCTTTGGCTTGCTGCATCAATTCTGGCAATGATCCCTTGGCAATCTCTAAAGCTTGCGCATAACGGGTTTCAATCACTTCACGGCGCGCTTTCACCACCTGACGGCAGCTATTGCCATCCAAATGATGCAGATACGGACGTAAAATGCTTGGATCAATCTTGGCAGACAAATCCTGACCATTTTCACTGAGTAATACGCGAATCAGTTGTTTCGGTAAGCTTGATGGCAGATTCAATGCTTTTGGCGCCACCACATCGACCTTAAACCAGACTTCAAGCAATACCGAGCCTTGTTTCAATGCATTCGATTTCAACAAAGCCACATTGGTACTACCAAATGACTGGGTGCGGATCATTTCCATCACACTTTCAATAAATGGATGTTCCAGCGTCAAGTATTGCGCATCTTCACGGATTTGTGCCTGATCACGATAGAACGTCGCCGTCATGCCTTCTTCATCCAAGGTCAGACCTTGCACCTGCATCTGATCGGTCGGCTTGATGATCACGGTACCATTGCTTTGCTCATCAAAATCAATATTGGTTGATGACATGAAACGCTTCACAAACATGGGCAAAGTGGTGTTGTCATCATAATCTTCAAGCGCTTGCACGATACCCTGCGCAACTACGGGACGGCATGAATTATACTCAAGCAAACGGTCACGACCCGCCTGTAATTCAGCTTCCAGCGCTTGACGTTGTACATTGACTTCTTCAAGCAGGTCTTCAAAGGTCTGACCTTGATCTGCGAGTAAGCAATCTTTCAGCTCAACAATAAAATTCTCTTGTAGTGTTTGCGCTGTTGGAGAAATATTGCTGAAAATATTCAGTGCTTCATTGTACCAGCGGAACATACGCTCTTGCGCTGTACCCATGAGGTAAGGTACATGAATCTGGATACGGTTTTCCTGACCAATACGATCCAGACGACCAATACGCTGCTCAAGGACGTCCGGGTTTGCTGGCAAGTCAAATAAAATCAAGTCACTGGCAAACTGGAAGTTACGCCCTTCTGAACCAATCTCAGAACACAACAGGATTTGAGCGCCATAACTGTCTTCGGCAAAGTAGGCTGCCGCCTGGTCACGTTCGAGCAGGCTCATGCCTTCATGGAACATCGCGGTACGAATCCCAGCATGTAAACGTAGAACATTTTCCAATGCTTCAACTACAGGACCACTGCGGGCAATCAACAACACTTTTTTGTGTTTTAATTCTTTACGCAGCACTTCCATCAACCAAGGCACACGCGGATCATTTTCCATCCATGCGCCATCGAGTTGACCTTCTTCTGGCCACATCTGCTCGCGCATTTTGCCGTCCATTGACCAGTCTTCTGGCGCTGGTAAAGGCGCTGGCTGGCAATCACGTCCCGGGAAGCCCTGAATCGCTTCACGGGTGTTACGGAACAAGATACGACCTGTGCCGTGGCGGTCTAATAATTCATGAATCGCACGCATACGCTGTTCAGGCTGATCATCAATCCGATGACCCAATAAGCCTTCCAGTGCAGCCAGATGCTCTTCTGTTAAGGCCTCATCTGACATCAATACTTCTGCAATTTTCGCAGTTTGCTGGTATTGCTCTTCTTCATCAAGGAAACGGTCAAGGCTGCTAAAACGTTGCGGATCAAGCAAACGTAAACGGGCAAAATGACTTTCTACACCCAGTTGCTCTGGGGTTGCAGTGAGCAACAACACACCTGCGGTCTGTTCTGCCAATTCTTCAACCAGGTCATAGCGATCATTGCCGCCCTCTTCCTCACTCCACATCAAGTGATGGGCTTCATCGACCACCAATAGATCAAAACCGGCTTCCATCGCCTGCTCACGCAAGTCATCATGGTCAACCATCAAGTCAACGCTGGCAATAATGCATTGTTCAGTCAGGAACGGATTCAGGTCAGGATCATGTTCTTTGATCGATGCGGTACGGGTCAAATCAAATAAAGAGAATTGCAAATTGAAACGGCGACGCATTTCAATCATCCACTGATATTGCAGTGAATCAGGCACCAAGATCAGGATACGTTCTGAACGGCCAGTTTTCAGTTGCTGGTGAATGATTAAACCTGCTTCAATGGTTTTACCTAAACCGACTTCATCCGCCAGTAAAACACGTGGCGCAAAACGTTTACCGACTTCATGGGCAATATAAAGCTGGTGCGGAATCAAGCCGACACGGGCACCCAGAAAACCACGTAACGGGCTAGTATGCATTTGCGCCTGCAATAACATGGCTTCAATACGCAGGTCATACCATTCTTTATAATCAACTTGGCTAGCTAACAAACGCTCTAATGGTTTTGACAGCTGGATTTGTGCACCGATACGGGTTTCGTTCAGTGACTTGCGCTCTTGTTCGCCATTTTCCAGACTACGAACCACATCATAACGCAGTACACCATGACGGTCTTCAATCGACTCAACCGTCCACTTGATACCTTCCTGGTCTTGGACTTCATCATTCACGTTAAAGATGATGCGAGATAAAGGTGCATTGTTACGTGCATAGACACGCGTTTCATCACTTTTAGGGAATAAAATGCTGATAGAACGTTCATCTACATCAATCAGAACCCCTAAACCGAGTTCAGTTTCAGTATCTGATAACCAACGTTGACCAATAGCAAACTGCTGCAATTTTTCCACCTTTATCTCAAGTTAGCCCACATATTTTATGCCCTGACCCCAATAAAAGTTAAGGCATTTTATGTAGTTTTCAACGATGTATTTTGACACAAAGCATCATTAAATAGCGTGCATCACATCGTGTTTCATAAAAAAGTTTTTAGACTAAAACGGTACCGCGCAATCAAAGGTCAGTTGCGCGCCTGTTTTAGGATGAGCGAAGCTTAATTGCGTGGCATGTAAGCACAAACGCGCATAAAGCTGCTGCTGTTCTGGTGTGGCATATAAGGTATCGCCTAGAATCGGATGACCTAAATATTGCATATGCACACGAAGCTGATGTGAACGCCCTGTAATCGGAATCAGTTTCACCCGGGTTACAGCTTGTCCTTGAATTTCCAAATGTTCAATCGCTTGCCATTCCGTTAATGCCGGTTTGTGATGGGTGGCATCAACAATATGTAATGGCGGGCGGCTTGGGTCATAAATCACAGGTATATCGACGGTGCCCTGACCTTCTAAATGGCCAGGAACCAAAGCTTGATAAATTTTTGAAGTTTGACGATCCTGAAACTGACGTGAAATCGTGCTCTGTCCAAATTTGGATAAACCAAACACCAGAATACCTGAAGTGTCACGATCGAGACGATGAATCAGTAAGGTTTTGGGTTCTAGTTCTAGTAGACGATTGATTAAACAATCTTGTAAATCTGGCGTTTTCCCAGGTACCGTGAGTAAGCCTGCTGGTTTATGGATGACCATAAAATCTTCATCACGATGAATCAAATGTTCACTTAGAAAATCACTCAAGGTAGCCTTCCAACGACTGGATGAAAACAAGCGGGCAATCATAAAAAGCTTGGCGCTGAATTACAATGCATGACACGTATTTTTACTGATTTTTTTCGTGTTTCTCTCGATTTTTCATCCAGATTCGAATTTAAATGATGATTTAGGTGTGTTGCTCTAGAAATTGTTGAATCGCATGCTGGGCAATTTCTGCATCCTGAAAAGATTGTACCCCCGAAACCCCCACAGCTCCCACAACCTGTCCTTGATAGACAATCGGCTCACCGCCTTCCAGCATGCCTTTCGCAGCATTGATGGTTAAAAAGCCGATTTTGCCATCACGGATCATATCTTCGGATGTCTTGGTTGCTCTGCGGCTGACCGCAGCAGAATGTGCTTTTTCCTGACAAATCTGTGTCGATAATACCGATGCGCCATCCATGCGCTTCATCATTAACAAGGTGCCACCGTCATCGACAACAGCAATGCTGACATTAAAATTATGTGCTGTCGCATATTGTGCTGCTGCATTAACCAGAATTTCCACATCCGCCGCAGTTAAATAATGTTTAGTTTTCATTGTTACTCCATTCCCATGAGTTTGTTATCAAAAGCTTATTCAAAATAAAATATATAGAAGCGCTCTCTATCACCTGCGCCAACCAGAACGTAAATGCTTTGCAGCAGTCGCAGACCAACGCAAATATAGTTTATTATTCAAGCATTATTTTAGCTGGCGGTACAATAAAGATTATTTATCTTTTTGTTGATCGCAAAGGTTTATCCTATAAACAGGTAGAAAATCAGTACGGTTGCGTTAAGGCCCACTCTTATTTTTTTAATACCTTAAGTTTTTTATTCATTTCAGATTAAAGATATATCCATTAAAAAAGCCCGAAAAAATCGGGCTTTTTTAGACATCACAACATTACTTCATTTCAGCAAAAGTTTCTTTTGCGGCCTGAATGGTATCGGCAATATCCTGATCTGAATGCATCGACGAAATAAATCCTGCTTCAAATGCGGATGGTGCAAGATAGACGCCACGCTTTAACATGCCATGGAAGAATTTCTTGAATGCATCCACATCACAGGCCAACATTGAATCAAAACTGGTAATGTCATCCTGATCGGTAAAATACAAACCAAACATACCACCGACTTGCTGGGTCTTAAATGGAATGCCTGCTTCGTCTGCAGCAGCCTGTAAACCGGCAAGCAATTTGGCGAGCTGCGCAGCAAGCTTGTCGTAGAAACCCGGTTCACGTAAATGCTTGAACATCGCGATACCGGCACGCATGGCCAATGGATTGCCTGACAATGTACCAGCCTGATAAACACCACCTAAAGGTGCGATACATTCCATGATTTCACGTTTACCACCAAAAGCACCAACCGGTAGGCCAGCACCAATAATTTTACCCAACGTGGTCAAGTCAGGCTTAACCTTATACACCGATTGTGCGCCACCTAAAGCGACACGAAAACCAGTCATCACTTCATCAATAATAAACACTGATTTGTATTCATCACAAACATCACGAATTGCTTGCAAGAAACCATCAATTGGCGTTACCAGATTCATATTACCTGCAACCGGCTCAATGATTACACCTGCAATCTCATGACCAAATTTGCTAAAGCATTCTTTTAAGGCTTCGATATTGTTATACGGTAAGGTTAAGGTATGTTTAGCAAAATCAGCAGGTACACCCTTTGAAGTTGGCTCACCTTCACCAAGCGTCAATAAGCCTGAACCTGCTTTCACCAATAATGAGTCTGAATGACCGTGGTAGCAGCCTTCAAATTTTACAATCTTGTCGCGCCCGGTATAACCACGTGCCAGACGAATCGCGGTCATGGTCGCTTCTGTACCGGAACTGGTCATACGCACCAATTCGATTGAAGGCATAATGTCGCAAATCGTGTCTGCCAGCGTCGTTTCGTGCACAGTTGGCGCACCAAAACTTAAACCATCTTCTGCCGCAGTTTGTACTGCCTGAATAATATCCGGATGCGCATGACCTAGGATCATTGGGCCCCATGAACCGACATAGTCTACGTAGCGTTTGCCATCAACATCCCATAAATACGCCCCTTTTGCCTTTTCGATAAAGACTGGCGTACCGCCCACACCGTTAAATGCACGTACAGGTGAGTTAACCCCACCTGGAATATGTTTATTTGCTTGTTTAAATAGCTGTTCTTGCTTTGGAGATAAACTCATAAAAGGCTCAACCTGGAATCAAGGACGAGGAACGCTGTCGTTCCGAGAAACAATGAAAGCTCCGCACAGCGGATGCCTATAATTAGTCAAATAACGTTGCCCATGCAGTGACACGAGCAGGAATTTCGGCTGTTGATCGTCCTAATATATCACTAATTACTGCACAAAGGCTCGCCCCAGCCTCAATCACCACTTGAGAATTTTCCACAGTCAGGCCACCAATTGCACAAATCGGTACAGCAAACTTTTGTTTCGCCTGTTTGATCACTTCGATACCGACATTACCGGCTTCGGGTTTGGTTGAAGTAGCATAGACTGCACCAAACGCCACATAAGTCGCTCCATCGACAATCGCTTTTTCAGCCAATTCCAGTGAGTTTAGGCAGGTACGACCAATAATCACACCTTTTGGTAAACGTGCAGCAGCATCGCTTATTTCCCCATCGGACTGTCCAAGATGAACACCCAAACCAAACTGTTCAGCCAGTGCCAGATCATCATTAATGACGAATGGCACTTGATGTTGTTCACAGAGTGCTTTGATCTGCTCGACTTCACTTGGCTGATCTGCTTTTGCGACTTTCTTACGACGGTATTGCAGAATCGCAACCTTCCCGGTGGCTAATGCGACATCTAGTTTTTCAAGTAAGAGCTGGATTGGATCATCGTTGGTAATGAGGTAAAGACCGCGCATGAACGTTTCACTATTCACTATAATTACATTAGCTTCAGGGTATATTCTCTTATCTAAAATTTAAAGAGAGGGAGTGTATTTACATCATTAATCGTTATAAAACAGAACAAATAAAAAAAAGCCGCCAAAGCAGCTTTTCAAATACCCCATCGATTTCAAGACTCAATTTTATCAAACTGACGATCAATCAGACTCAAACGGCCACGTGCAATATCCGACAGCATCCGCCAATCCGAAATAAAGCTATATAGTGGCTGCTTAAAGCTGGCAGGCTTATTATGTTCAAAAAAGAAATGCCCGACCCAGGCACAGGCATAACCCGAAACCAAACCATATAGGGCATATTTGGCCTGACGCTTACGAATGGCTTTGCTAAAGAAATACAAACCAATCGAGCTACCTGCCGCATGCAAACGGCGGCTAGCAATATTGCGATGTTCAGTTAAATAAAAGCGATAAAATTCATCATAGTTTTTAATCGGTAATGAAAATTCCACTGGCTGGGTAATATTGGCTGGTGCATTCATTTCTAGATCATCCTAATCCTGCAAGACTCTACACACGTTAATGCATTTTTTGTACAAAATAAAGTCATTGTGTGCCCTGCTTTCAATCCTTAAAACAACTTTACAATAATTTTTCAGATCAACAGTTTATACTCATTTATATATTTATCATTCTCGCTGGTCAGGAGTCATAACATCATGGAAATAGAGCTAAAATTTCAACTTCCTGAATCTAAGAAAAAAAGTGTTTTACAGGCCTTAAGCAAACAAAAAGCACAAAAAATTCAGTTACAGGCAAAATACTATGATACCGCTGAACGTTTGCTTGCTAAAAATTATGTGGCAATCCGTCTACGTCAAGAAGGCGAACATTGGGTACAAACCTTTAAAGCCGCCAGTAAGAATCATTTACAACGTATCGAAGAAGATATTTATTTAGGCAAATGTGCTCAAGAACCTGAGCTTGATCTGTCCCTCTATAAACATAATCAAACCGTTCAAACCGTACTGCGTGAGGTTTTAGGCGAAGCACCAGCCGAGCTACAATTACAGTTCCAGACCAATGTACAGCGTACTTTTCATGTATTCGAGTTTGAAGGTTCACACATTGAAGTCTGTCTGGATGATGGTGAAATCCGTACCCCAACTGATCATGCCCAAATTTGTGAAGTCGAATTTGAGTTAAAACAAGGTTCAGCACAAGAGCTCATTCAGTTTGCCAAAACCTGGGTCGATCAATACCAGCTCTGGCTGGATGTACGCAGTAAAGCTGAACGTGGAAATTTACTGGCCCAAGGCAAAGACGTCTCTGCTGCCACCAAAGCGAAATCACTGAACCTAGATAAAGATGTTAGCGCTGAACAGGCTATTAAACAGATTATTGAAAATACCCTTAATCATATCCTGCCCAATGCAGCAGCGATTGCGGATGGCGTCGCCGAAGCGGATCATATTCACCAAGCCCGTGTCGGCTTACGTCGCCTGCGCTCGGCTTTAAAACATTTTTCCAACTGGTCGGCACAGATTGACCCGAAGTGGGAAAACCAATTGGCAGAAATCTTTAGAGCCTTGGGACAATCACGTGATAATGATGCCATTCAGGACTCCGTCGTTCCATTAGTCAAACAAGTCTGTGATTTTGATTTTCCCTTCCCTGAAAATGTCGACGCCAATATTGCTGGATTATTAAGTGACAGCAAAACAACCCAGCTGTTTTTATCCTTATTCAGCTTTAGCTATAGTGATCAACAATCAAAATCCAAACTTTCTAAACAAGCTGCCAAAAGCTTAACCAAGCTGTATCAAAAGATACTGAAAGATGCAGCTCAATTTTCAAGCTTAGCGGTGGAACAACAACATCGTACCCGTAAGCGCGTTAAACAATTGCGTTATTGCATCGACTTTATTGCAGGGATTTACCCGGAAAAACAGGTTCAGCAATTTTTGAGTAAGTTACAGCCGATTCAGGAGTATTTAGGCTTCTATAATGACCTGTTTGTAGCTGAACAGATCTTTGAGCAACAAGCTACCGAGCATCCTCAGTTTTTATTTGCTTTAGGCTGGGTTAAGGCTCAACAACCGCATGTTGCAAAGAAAGCGGCAAAGAAACTACAGGCTTTATCGACTAAAGATATTTTTTGGAAATAAAGTTTTATTTCCCAAGTTAACTTCATAGCGGAGTCATGCCGAGTTCTCATTCAATTTCAGGATATACCTTCGGTGACCTACTTTTCTTTCGGGAAAAGTAGGCAAAACCATATGTCATCTACAAAACCTGTTCTCTGCTTTCACACATCTCATTTTATCAACTCACCAAAATCATTCACTTTTTTAATACCACGCAGGTTGTAGATGACGCTCCCGACGCTCATATTCCTGAGTAAGATACTCACTTAAATCATTTACCGATATTTTCCAAAAATCTTCCACGTGCCATTATCCGCAATCGGGTCACTATAGCTATCATTACGCTGCTTACGTGGTTTATCCCGCGCATCCACCAATTTAAAATGCGGCTCTACACTCAAAATCACGCCATTCATATAAAAACGGGTGCGGGTATAGTCACTTTGTCCATGTTGAAACACATAAGTCCGTAAATCAATAAACTCACGATGCGCCACCAAAGCAGCGGTATCGTCACTCCCTAACCATTCTTGCATGGCAATAATCTGATCGGTCTCAAACTGCCCACATTTTTCCAATAAGGCCGCAACACCGCGAAAAGTTTTCGATTCTTTGGCACGGGTTTTATTAATTCTGATCCGATCGACATGAAAGAAAAACAGCGGCAGGTTTAAGTGGCTGGGTAAATGAATGGCATCCAGCACCTCATCTTCCATAAAAGGCTGGCATAACTGCTGCGCCCTGTCGATCAAAGGCTGCCATTGTCGGTAATATTCATCGACTTCATCCTTTAAACCATAATAAATCGGCAGGCCTTCAACATGTTCTAAAAATTGAGGCGGATAGATATGCTGGCGCAGTAAGGCAATATCCGTTTTTAAGCTTTGAATCGCGATTGCATCTTGCATAGTCATTCTTCGAATTGCTTAGGCTATTTTAGGTTAAGGCAAAGGTTTAGTTTCGACAAGGCTTTGTCTATAATAATGTGTCTTAACTTGTCGCTGGAAAATCTCATGTCTCAAAAAATTAACGCTACCGATGTGACGGAAGAAGAAGCTTTAAATGCCGTATTTTTTGAGCGTGCCGATGAATTTATCAAACTCGCCAATGATTTTTGCCGTCCGCCAAAGGGCCAGCAAGCCAAACCCGAAGAACTACGAGGTCAGGTCAGCGCAGCCATGTTATTCGCTACTGCCCGTTTCAACACTTGGGTGGCAGCCAATAACTTTAAAGATGGCGAAGAAATGCGTGAAGCAAAAGAACAAGTGATGTCTTATCTGCTGCAACAGTTCCAGATGATGCTGGAAGATAATTTTGACGAATATTGCGAACAGTTCGAAAATTACTTACGTTTCCGCAAAAATGAAGATTTTCATGCCCACAAACATGATCATTAAGCTTTGATGCAAAAAAGAAAGCCACCTGACCGGTGGCTTTCTTTTTGATTGCTTATTTCAAGTTTTGAGGCTGACCATACTGATCCGCCATTACTTCGACAAACTGATCCAGCTTGATATATTTTTTGATGGCTGCATTCACATCATCTTTGCTTAATTTAGCAAGTTCCTGATCACGTTCAGCACGATCCAGCAAGGTCTTGTTGCGCTCTAACTGACCTGTCAACATGCCATGAATGTTACGCTCATCTTCCAAAGCCGTGACACGTTTTTTCATGATGTCTGCTTTGGCTGCTTCAACTTCCTGCTCGGTCACGCCTTTGCTTAACAGCTCATTCAAGACTTTATGCACCGATTGTGATACTTGCGCCGAGCGTCCAGAGGTATAGTTCGCAGTAATACTTAAAGTACCATCATTAATATCTGGATCCAGGTCTAGACCACTGCCAAAACCATAGACCAAGGCATTTTTCTCACGTAACTCTTGCGCCAGACGCGATGAAAGCTGCGAGTTACCCAAAATATGGCTCAGGATAATTAACGCGGGTGCATCTGGATGATATGAACCAACAGGCAATGCCAGCACACTCTGGTAACTACCGAATTCACGCTGTTCCGATAAAGCATGCACTTTCTGCGCTTTATAGACGGTATATTGGCCTGTCACTTTGGTATACGGCTGTTTTGCTTTCCAAGAACCAAATGCCTTTTGTAAGGTCTTTTGCATTTTCTTGGCATCAAAATCTCCCGTCACCGCAATCTGTGCATGATCGGTCACAAAGAATTGATCATAGAATTGCTTCACTTGCGGCTGAGTCACCTCACTGATCTGTTTTTTCGCAAAATCAGGCTCAAAATGATAACGCAAATCACCAGGTTGATAGATTTCCAGAATTTTAGACAAGGTCATCGAAGCCACAACCGCAGGCTCGGTATAAGGACGATCCAGTACCGATAAACTTTGATTTTTGGCAAGATCAAATTCTGTTTGTGAGAATTTTGGCTGCTTTAGCACATCGACAATAAAATTGAAGAAGTCTTCAAATTTGTCTTTTTTCGCCTGCACCACAATGGTAAAACCATTGCCATTCGAGCTTACAGATGCACCACCGCTGGCAGCAATCGCTTTATCGGTAATTTCTTGCAGACTATGCTTATCAGAACCACGCAACATCAGATAACTGGTTAGATCCAGTGTGACACCTTTACCAAATAATGCTTTTTCATCACCAAAATCCAGGCTAATGGTGGCATAGGTTTTATCATCGCGGGTTGCAGTCGGGAACAAGGCATAACGAATACCATTCTTCAACTCACCACGCTGGATTTTCTGTTCGTTTTTCTGTAATTGCTGGGCAGACTGTGACATAAACTGGGTCACTTCCTGCTTGTAAACATTTGGATCTTTTAACGGCTCAGGCTGCTCATTACTTTGATCCAAGGTTTTTGGTTTCTCTTCCGCCTTCAACGTCATCGCTTTCTTCTGGTCCTCAGGGGTTGGCAAAATATCCCCTGAGATACGATGTGAAGCGGTTAAAAACGCTTTCAGCGTTGCATTGGTATCTTTCAGCTTTAATCCTTGAACTGTCTTTAAGTCTTTGAAGTACTGGTCCCATTGTCCCTGAGACGAGACGGCGTAGTCACTGAGACGTGAACCTAAAGCTACTGCATCATTGGCAATAGTATCCGCGGTATTCTGGGTAATATTCTTGATACGCTGTAACTCGGCTTCGGTGAATGGCTGACTGTTTTCCACGCCAGTTTTCAATGCATCATCAACTTTTTTCGCATCATGGCTTGGTGCATAAACTGCGCCCATAAACACCACGTTAAAATCCTGATCTAACCAGGTTGCAGATTGAACTGCGGTACTGATCCCGGTCTCGACCATATTTTTATATAAAGGCCCGCTCGGTTGCATGGTATAGAGAGAAGGTGCCAGTGCCAGAATCGGTTGTAATTCGGTATTTTTTCCATTCATATAAATATGGAATTTGGCCAGATCACTGCCCTTTTTCACGGTGAATTGACGTTGTTCAATCTTGCTGGCGTCGAGCACAGGCACTTTCACCTGAGCAGGTACCGCGCGTGCAGGGATTGGACTGAAATACTGATCAATCTTATTCAGTACTTCGGTTTTATCAAACTTACCCGAAATGACCATAACCGCATTATTCGGTGCATACCAGGTTCTGTAGAACTGATTCAATTCATTGAGCTGAATCGACTTGAGCTCAGGTAAGTCACCAATCGGCAAACGCCCTAAATATTGATTGCCATAGGCAGCTTTCCAGACCTGATCCATTAAAACTGCAAAGGGCTGATCCATACGGATTTCGCGTTCACGTTTTACGATTTCAATTTCAGAGGGTACAAATTTTTCCTGCAACACCAGTTTATCCATACGCTCGGATTCGAGATACAGGATTTCATTCAATGCATTTTTTTCAGGGCGAACGATATTTAAGTATTTGGTCGCGTAATAATCGGTACTGGCATTGGTCATCAAGGTATATTGATCCAGACGGCGCTGGAACTCTTCACCTTTCACATTTTGAGTGCCTTTAAAAGCCAGGTGTTCTAATAGATGTGCCAGGCCACCCTTACCTTTTGGATCATTCAGTGAACCCGTCAGGTAAACCGTATTGACATAGACTTTATTTTCTTTATCGTTTGGCGCCAGAATAACCCTGAAACCATTATCTAATTTATATTCTTCGATATTTTTTTCACTTTTTACGAGCACTGTCTGAGACCAAGACGTCGCACTCAACCCGATCAAACATAGAGAGAGAGTAAGCTGCTTAAAGCGCATTAACATAATTTATCCAATTATTTATGGTGATTTAAATCATACAGACAAGCTATGGTAGAGAATGATTCGCATTTTTAATAGTTATGTTTTGAAAAAAGCTGTTTATTTAAACAGCTTTTATCTTTGTTTTTGCACAATTTAAGCTAAAAATCAGATTGCCAGTTCAGCTTGCATATACAGTTTGGCATAACCTGAAATTTCGATACGCTCATCAGATTCAATCACGCAATCTAAAACGCCACCGCGTGCTGACGCCTGAAACGCCACCAGTTGTGTCTGGTTGAGCTTTTCAGCCCACAGCGGCACAATCGCGGTATGAATCGAACCTGTGACAGGATCTTCATCAATACCGATCGCAGGGGCAAAGTAACGAGAAACACAATCAAACTTGCCTTCGCCTCGAGCAGTAATTGCCACGTCAGGTTGGGAAGCAGTAATCGCTGTCCGGATTTTACCTAAGCGTTTTAATACTTCCAGATCAGGTTGCTCATCCAATACATCCTGCACCGTTTCATATTCAATAATATAAGCTTGAGGATTGCGATACACCGCTTTAAACGGCTTGGTTAGCCCTTCACGCAGTTCTGAAGGATAGTCAGATGCAAGCGCCGCCCTACGAATCGGGAAGTTCATCTTGATTTTACCATCCGCATCCTGACTAACGATAAAAATGCCCAAATCACGGACATGAAACTGAATTGTGGTGGCTTGCGTAAAATCCTTAAACAGTACAAAAGCACTGGCCAACGTGGCATGACCACAAAATGCCACCTCTTCCAATGGAGAAAACCAGCGAATCTCATAATTGCTGTCATCAAGCGTTCGAACAAAAGCGGTTTCTGACAGGTTATTTTCCATTGCAATATTCTGCATCAACTGCTGATCTAACCACTCATCAAGCACGATGACAGCTGCTGGATTTCCTTTGAATAATTCCTGGGTAAAAGCATCCACTTGATACATTTTCATGGCATAGCACTCGCTCTATTTTTCCACTATTTTGACCATCTACAGACGAATTGATAGATACAGATTTTCCTAAATTTACGATACACCACAGCTTTTCTTGTTTTAGCTGCTTAAATGATTAAAAATCAAGCCAAAAGTATGCGCGGCTTGCTAACAAATCAGATCAAAAGTCCAATGATTTAGCATAATTCAAAATAAGCCATACACAATATTCACAATCAAAAATTTGAAGCTCTCTAAGGTATGAGATAGATAAAACTTGTGAGAAAAGTCATGCGTATTCCTGTTCATGCCATTGTATTTGAAGAATTTGAAACCCTCGATATTATGGGGCCGGTCGAATTATTTGGTTTACTGCAACAACATTATCAAGTGCAGTTTTATAGCCTGAATGGCGGACTGGTTTCCAACAAACATGGAGTCTGTATTCAAACCCAACCATTTACTGAAATACAGACACATGCAGAAAGCATTTTGCTGATACCAGGCGGGATCATCACCTTTGAACTCATGAAAAATCAGGAGTTTCTCGATCAACTCAAAATATTGGCAGATCAAAGCAGATATGTTCTGACGGTTTGTACAGGGAGTTCGTTACTGGCAGCAACCGGTATTTTGAATGGTATTAAAGCGACATCGAATAAAATGGCCTTAGAAATTGTACGAAGCCTCAATAATCAAGTGTTATGGCAAACTCAGGCACGCTGGGTGACTGATAGAAAGTTTTATACCTCTTCTGGCGTCAGTGCAGGTATGGATATGACCCTTGCTTTTATTCAGGACACGCAAGGTGAAAATATGGCCCAACTTTGTGCCGAAGAAGCCGAATACCTCTGGAACAGCAATCCAGACCTTGATCCCTTCTGTAAAGTGAAAGCTGAATAATCGCGCTAGCTGATGAGACCGAATCATTGATCAGTGATACTGGCGTCTTTCCAGCTCTGCTTTATGGCGAATCACGATTGACCTAGTGTGGATGGCATTTATGTGCACTGATCTTTTTAAGGATTCATGTTGTATTCATTCTTTTAAAATGAGTGGCGCCATCCCGCTCATGTTGAGTAAAGCGTATTGCCCCTGCTCAGTCGATGCGAACATCAAAACCCAAGTTCTCTGCAATCATTAAAGTTTGATCAAGGTTAATAATGGCTGCTTTTATTTGAGTTTCTTTCGGGTCTAATGCACTTAAATCACTGCCTCTTAAATCACATTCAGTCAAATCTGCACTGTGCAGCCATGCACCCGATAAGTCACTCTCCCGAAGTGAACTCCCACGACAACGCGCCCCAGTCAAATCGGCTTCTCTTAACCGCGTTCGAAGAAAAGAGGCTTTCTCTAAATCAGCACCCGGCAACCCAACAAAGGCCCAGTCACTGTCTTCCACCCGCATATGATGAAACTGGCAATCACTGAACATGCTGCCCACAAACTTACATTCAGTAAATTGACTGTCAAAGAAATTACTGGAAACAAAGGTACAGTTGATAAAAGCGCTGTTTTGATGGACTGAACCATTAAATCGGGCACGGCGAAAAGTACATTCATTAAATACTACACCAGTGCTATGCGCCTCAGACATGTCTAAATCGACAAATAAAGTACGCTCATATTTCTGATTCCTGAGCACTTGCTCGTACCAATCTAAACTGGCAATGCTGTCTGTTGTTTTGGGCGCAGCTTCACCATATTTTCTTTCAGCCATGATATTCAATTTTTTATTTTAGAATTGTCCAAAATATGCCAGGTCTTTAGTTTTGTACATGCTTTTTTCATGACAACCTTATCTATTCCTCAATAAAAAAGAGCAGAAAAATCCGCCCTTTTAGTGAAAATAAATCATCAATCTTGCATATGTTCGATAATCGCTTGTGCAAATTCCGAACAACGCAGCAAGGTTGCATTTGACATCAAACGTTCAAAATCATACGTCACGGTTTTAGCTGAAATCGCGCCTGAAATACCAGTAATAATTAAATCCGCAGCTTCTGTCCAGCCCATATCCCGCAACATCATTTCCGCAGACAGAATAATCGAACCCGGATTGACTTTATCCTGTCCTGCATATTTAGGTGCTGTACCATGCGTCGCCTCATACATGGCAATCGCACCACCAATATTGGCACCCGGTGCAATGCCAATACCACCGACTTCAGCAGCAAGTGCATCAGAAATATAGTCACCATTCAAGTTTAGGGTCGCGATCACCGAATAATCTGCAGGACGCATTAAAATTTGCTGTAAGAAAGCATCGGCAATCACATCTTTAATAATAATGTCTTTACCATTTTTGGAATTCTTGATTTTTACCCAAGGTCCCCCATCCAGCAGCTGTCCACCAAAACGCTCTATCGCCAGTTCATAGCCCCACTCTTTAAATGCACCTTCGGTGTATTTCATGATATTGCCTTTGTGCACCAAGGTCACAGACGGTTTATCATTATCAATTGCGAATTGTATCGCTTTACGCACCAGACGCTGGGAACCTTCTTTAGACACAGGCTTAATCCCGATACCACACTCCTTAGGAAAACGGATTTTAGTGACGCCCATTTCTTCTTGCAGGAATTTAATTACTTTTTTCGCTTCTGGAGAATCTGCTGGCCATTCAATCCCAGCATAGATATCTTCCGAGTTTTCACGGAAGATCACCATATCGGTCAGTTCGGGATGCTTGACTGGCGAAGGCACGCCTTCAAACCAGCGAACGGGCCGTACACAGACATATAAATCCAGTTCCTGACGCAATGCGACATTTAAAGAACGAATTCCACCGCCTACAGGTGTGGTTAAAGGGCCTTTTATTGATATAATAAACTCGCGTAAAGCATCAAAAGTTTCTTCTGGCATGTAGCTGCCGTAAATTTTGTCTGCTTTCTCACCGCAGTAGACTTCCATCCATTCGATCGAACGTTTGCCACCATAAGCTTTTAGCACGGCGGCATCTACTACTGCTTTCATTGCTGGTGTAATATCCACACCAATACCATCACCTTCAATAAAAGGAATGATCGGACGATTTGGAACATTCAGTGACAGGTCTGCATTTACTGTGATTTTGTCTCCGTCTGCAGGAACCACGATCTTCTGATAACCCATTTTGCAGGTTCTCCCTCATGTATTTAGCGATTATGTCGATGCCTTCTGTGGCAAGCTTTCGTTTTTTATTACATGAAACAGTTTAGTTCAAAACAGGTTTTTTTGAGATTTATACGGGAAATAACAACATTTTCCCATTAAATAAAAACCTTTATTGTTATGATGCCGCCCATAGCCAAAGCAGTATACAGATATGAAAATAGTCGTATTAAATAAACCTTTTGACGTTTTGTCACAGTTCCGTGAGGATTCCGCTCATCTCACCCTTTCCCACTTTATCCATGATCCTGATTTACGTCTTGCGGGCCGACTTGACCTTGATTCAGAAGGACTGATGTTTCTGACAGATCATGGTGGTCTGAATCAATACATTACCAATCCGGCCAATAAGAAATTTAAAACCTATCTTGCGCAAGTCGATGGCGATGTGACTGAAGAAGCATTGGAACAACTTCGTAAAGGCGTCGAACTGGCTGATGGTATGACTTTACCGGCAAAAGCGCTTAAAGTGGATCAACCAGAATGGTTATGGGATCGTGATCCTCCTGTGCGTTACCGTGCCAATATTCCGACCAGCTGGATTGAACTGCAAATTTGTGAAGGCCGTAACCGTCAGGTGCGTCGTATGACTGCTGCGGTGGGTTTCCCGACGCTACGTTTGATCCGGACCAAAATCGGTGCAATCGATCTGATTCGTCTGGGCTTACAACCCGGTGAGCAAACTGAAATTGAACCGTTACTTTATCCTGATTTTAAAGACTTGCCTGAAGATAAACCGTATCGCTCTCGCTCTTATGTGAAAAAACCAGGTGGTACAGGTGGCAAGCCAATGCACCAGAAGAAAAAAGAAGGTGATAAAAAAGACGGCGACAAGAAAAAATCAGGCACCAAGCGTATCTGGCAAATGGATGAAAGTGAAAAGCCACGTCGCAAAACCAATGGTACAACGCGTCCAAACACCAAAGCACCGCGTGGTCGTAGCCGTAATGGTCGTTAATCTTTAGAGATTATTTTAAAGCCCACGATAGTGGGCTTTTTTTATGGGGATCATCTAAGACATCATCCACAAAAAAGCCGATGCTTTCGCATCGGCCTTTTTATACCACCAACAAAACTGTCAGTAATATTTAAACTTAAGCTGTTTCAAGTGCTGCATTCAATGTTGCGCTTGGACGCATGACTGCGCTTACTTTTGCAGGATCAATGGCATAGTAACCACCGATATCAGCCGCTTGACCTTGTACTTGAGCAAGCTCAGCAACAATCTTCTCTTCATTGTCAGCAAGTGCTTTCGCAAGCGGAGCAAACTTCGCTTTTAACTCAGCATCTTCGTCTTGAGCAGCCAATGCTTGAGCCCAGTACAATGCCAAGTAGTAGTGGCTACCACGGTTATCCAGCTCACCGGTACGACGTGATGGAGACTTATCGTTATCAAGCAGTTTACCTGTTGCCTGATCCAGTGTCTTGGCAAGCAATTTCGCGCGGTTATTGTCTTCTTTAAGACCCAATTCTTCTAAAGAAACAGCCAATGCAAGGAACTCACCCAAAGAATCCCAACGTAAGTGGTTTTCTTCGACCAACTGCTGAACATGTTTCGGCGCTGAACCACCTGCACCAGTTTCATACATGCCGCCACCCGCCATTAACGGCACGATTGACAACATTTTCGCAGAAGTACCCAATTCCATAATCGGGAACAAGTCAGTCAGGTAGTCACGTAAGATGTTACCGGTTACAGAAATGGTATCTAAACCACGTGCTACACGCTCAAGCGTATAACGCATTGCACGTACTTGTGACATGATCTGGATATCAAGACCTGTGGTGTCATGATCTTTCAGGTATTTTTCAACTTTCTTGATCAATTCATTTTCGTGTGGACGGTACGGGTCTAACCAGAAGATTGCTGGCATGCCAGAGTTACGTGCACGTGTTACTGCAAGTTTCACCCAGTCACGAATCGGTGCGTCTTTCACCTGACACATACGCCAGATGTCGCCTTCTTCGACATTCTGGCTCATCAACACTTCACCCGTGTCTAGATCCGTAATGTTGGCAACGCCTGCTTCAGAAATTTCGAAAGTCTTGTCGTGTGAACCGTATTCTTCCGCTTTCTGCGCCATCAAACCAACGTTTGGCACAGTACCCATGGTACGTGGGTCGAAGTTACCATTCCACTTACAGAAATTGATCATTTCCTGATAGATACGCGCGAAAGTTGATTCAGGCATCACTGCTTTACAGTCGTAAGGTTTGCCGTCAGCACCCCACATTTTACCGCCACCACGGATCATTGCAGGCATAGATGCATCTACAATCACGTCATTTGGTGAATGGAAGTTGGTGATGCCTTTCGCAGAATCAACCATCGCCAGTGCAGGACGGTGTTCTTGGCAAGCATGTAAATCTTCAATAATTTCTTCACGAAGTGAAGTCGGTAAAGTTTCGATCTTCTCGTAAAGACCGGCCATACCGTTATTTACGTTGATGCCTAACTCGTCAAATAATTTGCCGTGTTTTTCAAACGCATCTTTGTAGTAAATTTTCACACAGTGACCGAATACGATCGGGTGTGAGACTTTCATCATGGTTGCTTTGACGTGTAACGAGAACAGGATGCCCGCTTCACGACAATCTTCAAGTTCTTTCTCATAGAAATCGCAAAGCGCTTTCTTGCTCATGAACATTGAATCGATGATTTCACCATCCTGAAGTGCAACTTTTGGCTTCAGCACAATCGTTTCACCAGACTTGGTGATGAGCTCCATTTTCACATTACGCGCACGGTCTAAAGTCATTGATTTTTCACCGTGGTAGAAGTCGCCTTCATCCATGTGAGAAACGTGAGTTTGTGACCATTGTTTCCACTCACTCATTGAGTGCGGGTGTTTTTTCGCGTAGTTTTTCACAGCAGCTGGCGCACGGCGGTCAGAGTTACCTTCACGCAATACCGGGTTAACTGCCGAGCCTAGGCATTTGCCATAACGCGCCTTAAGTTCTTTCTCTTCTTCAGTTGCTGGATTTTCTGGATAGTCAGGAATCGCATAGCCCTTCGACTGGAGCTCTTTGATACATGCGGTCAACTGAGCCACAGAAGCACTGATGTTTGGAAGTTTAATGATGTTGGTATCTGGATCTTGCGTAAGACGACCTAACTCTGCAAGGTTATTGTTTACCTTCTGTTCATCTTTAAGGTAATCTGAAAATTCTGCAAGTACACGTGCTGCAACTGAGATATCACTTTTCACAATCTCGATGCCAGCAGGCTTGGTAAAGGTCTCAATGATCGGTAGCAATGAATAGGTCGCCAATAACGGCGCCTCATCAGTCAGTGTATAAATGATTTTTGACTTTCCACCAGCCATATATAGCCCCTTGTGTTGGATTGAGTTATGGAAAACTGCGCTTGTGGCCCAGCTCCTAGAACCGATTTGCTTAAAACAAACTTGAGAGTATCAGCGTTCATAGCATACTAGTCAACGCCCTATCCCGTGATAACGACATTTCGCTAAAAAATACTACAATTATATATAATAGATACTGCAAGTTCATATAATTTGGGCCAACTGTTGCCTTTTCAACTACAAAAGCTTTATCTGGCAGAAAATGCCCAGCAAACTGATCATTTAGCAAACAAATAGGTATTGATAAATAAATGTGCCCTATTTTGTCAGAATTTCATGAAACTTAGATTAAGGCTTTAGTGGTAATCGCAACCTAAATGTGACGCCTTCAGTCTGATTTTCAACTTCAGCACAACCACCATGCAACTGCATAATTGATTTGACGATGGCCAGCCCCAGCCCACCGGTTTGCGCTCTGTTATGTCGACTCTCATCAACTTGATAAAAACGGTCAAATAGATAAGGCAAATGTTTTTCATCAATCCAGATGCCATGCGTCACAATACCAATCACACAATCCATCTGTTCCCTTTGTACCGTTAGGGTAATACGCCCCTGTTCTGCACCATAGACCACCGCGTTACTAATTAAATTAGCAATCGCACGCTGCATGAGGGCTTCATTCACCTTTAAATTCATTTCATCAGGAAGCTGAAGCACCAAGCTCATCTGCCGTTCTTCGATCAGATAATCAAAATACTCCGTCACATTCCGGATCAACTCTGGAATATTCACCAGACTTTTCTCAAGCCCGTGTTCTCCATATTCGGAACGGGCAATAAATAGCATGCTCTCGATCATTTTGGTCAGTCTTTCGTACTCTTCCAAGTGCGAATACAGTAGATTCTCCAGTTCCTCTTTCTGACGCGGTTGCGACAGCAAAATCTGGGTTTGCCCCATCAAGTTATTGAGTGGCGTTCTTAATTCATGTGCAATATCTTCCGAAAACTGGGCCAGTTTTTGATAATCCTGCTGGATTTTATCCAGCATCTCATTCATGGCATGGCTGAGTTGTTGTACTTCGGTATTGGTGGTCTCGACCTGAATGCGGTGATTGAGTTGTTGCACGTTGATTTTACTGGTTGCTGCAATCAACTCCCGCATCGAACGGAACAGGTAATGCCCGACCATAAAACCTAATAAACTCGACAATAAAATGCCCAGCCCACTATAAAAGGCAATTTTCCAGAAATATTGCTTCAGGGTTTGATTGACTGCATACCACTGTTGGCCTGCAATCAGTTGATAATGCTGATCGCCATGTTGTACCGATTGAAATGCAAGCCGTGTGGTTGGCTGTTCAGGACTATTATTCGTAAACTGGATTTTACTGGAATAGTTTAAGTGAGGGATGTTGACGTTTAACGGATTGATTCGGATCAGGTCTTTACCCGCCTCTTTAACGATAAAGATACTGTCCTCATGTCCGACCATATTTTCATACAGCTTGGGATATTTGCCCAGAATCTGCACGGTATAGGCATCGGTCAAAAACACTTCCATGCGTTTAATCCGTGCCGCAAGTGCTTTGTCCTGCTGGATATACACCATTTCACGAAAACTTTGATAAGACAATGTGCCAATACTGATAAAAACCACGCATGAAATCAGACTAAACGCGATTCTCAGACGCGAAGCCAAAGACAATCTATTCATCGTCATGGTCTTCTTTTAAATCGATTTTATAGCCCATTCCTCTCACCGTATAAATCAGCTTGGGAGAAAAATGGTCATCAATCTTTGCGCGTAGACGACGTATCGCCACATCGACCACATTGGTGTCAGTATCAAAGTTGATATTCCAGACCATAGAGGCAATTTGTGTTCGTGTGAGCACCTCACCGCGATGCTGTAGCAATAATTGCAACAGTACAAACTCTTTGGCGGTTAAATCGATTTTGCTCTCTGCACGATGCACTTCCCGACTTAAACGGTTCAAGCTAAGGTTGGCAATGCTATAAATTTCTTGTTCAACCTTGGGAACTCGTCGTAATAAACTTTTGATGCGTGCCAATAATTCGATATATGAAAATGGCTTAACCAGATAGTCATCCGCCCCCAGTTCCAGACCTTTGACCCGATCCATGACCTGATCTTTCGCCGTGAGCATGAGCACAGGGATTTTTGAAAAGGTCCGTAGGGTCTGCAACACTTGCCAGCCATCCAGTTTCGGCAACATCACATCCAGAATTAATAAATCAAATGCTTCTTCTTGCAAGCGTGACAATGCGGCCATGCCATCTTTCGCAATCACACTGGTATAGCCTGATTCATTTAATCCTTTTGCCAGAAACTGCGCAATCTTGGATTCATCTTCAACAATTAAAATATGCATCCCACATCTTAACCTTTTTTATTCAGCGCAAAGATTACAAATCGGTAATCCAATTGTCATCATGACCCGATGCATTTTTTCCTAGCATGTACTGAGGAAATAAAGATTTTTATCGCCCAACACGTCTTCATGAAATTTGGAAAATTGTATATGGACAAGCAATTTATGCGCTTCACTTTAGGTGCTGTATTATTGATGACCGCATCATTCAGCTATGCGCAAGATACAGCGCTTTCTGGCTATTATCTCTCCGCAAAAGTCGCGGCAGCCCAACTCAGAGCGGACAATATGGAAACCAGCTTACGCCCCGGGATTGGCAAATTTGTCGCAGGTGACGATCAAAAAGATTTAACCAATGCATCACTGGGGTTCGGTTATGACTTTAGCAATGGCTGGCGTACTGAAGGAGAATATACCTTTAAAAATGATGCAGAATTTACCAGCGGTTCAACTAACTTTCCAAGCAGTCTCAACCATCATAAAGTCGAGACGCAGCGCCTGATGCTGAATGCTTATCGTGATTTTGAAGTCATGCAGAATATTGCTGTATACGGCAATCTGGGATTAGGGGTTGCCCGTACCGAATCTTCAGGCTGGCAAGGTAATGCCTCTCGCCAATATCTTTCCAATACCGAAACCCAACTGGTATATAGCATAGGTGCGGGTGCAAGTTATCAAGCAATTGACAACCTTAAGCTTGACTTGGGCTACCGTTATGTCGACTTGGGCAAAGCTGATAGCGGTCTGAATAACTTCACCAATGCACGTAACTTGCAAGATGAACAGATGAAAGCCCATCTTTATTCAAGTGAGTTCTATCTCGGTGCCAGATACGCATTCTAAATTTTGAAGGCACTGATCAGCAGTGCCTTTTTTTGCACTCGTCCCCCATGTATTGCCCTCACAACAACTGACGGCAATACATACAAAAACATTGATTAATCAAGGTGGAATATTGCGATGTATAAAAATCTATTCGCCATCGCCGCGCTCTCGGCTTCAAGCAGCTTGTACGCAGCGACAAACCCATTGAGTGTGCATGTGCTCAACCAGCAGAATGGTCTACCTGCTGCTGATGTCACCGTTGTGCTCGAAACCCAGCAAAAAAACCAGTGGATCGAAATCAATCAGGCCAAAACTGATCAGAATGGACGAATTACTGCGCTTTATCCGGCACAGCAACAGTTAAAGTCGGGTGTTTATAAAGTGACGTTTAAAACAGGTGACTGGTATAAAGCACAACAGCAAAGCAGTTTTTTCCCCGAAATTCCGGTTATTTTTGAAGTTGACGGCAGTTTACCGCACTATCACATTCCATTACTGCTCAGTCCCTACGGGTATTCGACTTATCGGGGCAGCTAATAAAAAGGACGCTAGTCGCGTCCTTTTTAACGAGTCTTAGCCTTGTAGCCAGCGATCAAGTTTTTGCTGGTCTTCAACTTTTAATTCAACCGTGGTCAATTCATTTTCACCCGCTTGCAGTTCAAATTGTAAAAGCTCATCACGACGGAAGGCATAAACCGTAAATGTGCCTTGTTGTTTGGCATATTTGGCTAACAGCTTCTCGGAAGCCTTAACTCCATCAATGGCAAGGATCACATCATTGGCAGACAAACCTGCTTGAGCGGCTGCGCTATCACGACGCACTTGCTGTATCACCACGCCTTCCGCCTTATCTACCCCTTTCAAGCCAAAAGCCAGAGCCTTGTCATGTTTAAGCGTGTAACTCAATCCAAACTCGGGGAACAACTGATCCAGTGGTAATTCATCGGTGGTATTGATCAAGTGATTGATTTGCTCAATCCAGTTATCGCCTGTCAGTTCATGACATAATTCAAAAATAGTGCGGTCATTGACCTGAATACCCTGTTGGGTATTTTCATATAAACGGCGCATTAATGCATCCAGATTTGAACCACGCAAACGTAAGCCCAGATCTAGACAAAGTGCCACTAAACTACCTTTGTTATAGTAACTGGTGCCTGCATTATTGGAGTTTTCATCCTGACGATAGAACTTGATCCACGCATCAAAACTTGACTCAGAAACCGATTGAATCAAGCGGCCCGGATTCTGCAAATAACGATCCAGCTGTGCTTTTAATAGCTCCAGATAAGACTGCTGCGAAATCACACCGCTACGCAATAAAATCAGGTCATCATAATAAGAGGTAAAGCCCTCAAAGATCCACAATAAGCTGGTATAGCCCTCTTTATGTAAATCATAATGGGCAAAGTTTTCCGGGCGAATAAATTTAACTAACCATGAATGGAAATACTCATGGCTACATAAACCCAAGAAGCGTTGATAATCCTTAGATGGTTCTTCGGCTTCATCTACTTTTGGCAAATCGTCGCGCGGTGTAATCAAGCTGGTGCTATTACAATGTTCCAGGCCACCATAACTATTACCCGTTGCCATGGTCATAAAGGTATAGTTCTGGAAGGGCGCTGAACCGAACAGGTTGATTTCAGTTTGACAGATCTTTTGAATATCCGCCTCTAAACGGCCCATATTGGTCGTGTGTTTCCCCGAAATCACAAACTCATGTGGAATCCCGTTTGCTTCAAAGCTGAAACGGCTCTGCTCTGCCAGTTCAAATGGACTATCAATCAATTGATCATAATTGTCTGCTTTTAAGGTAAAACGCCCTTTGACCAGACTCTTGCTCGGTAAACCCGTTGCAAGCTGAAAATGTTTTAATTCATCCGGTAGGAAAACCTCAACTTCACAAGCGGCCTGCTCCTGATCTTGCAAGCCCAAACAGACACAGGCTGGGTTAACGTACAAACGGCTCTGATCGACATAGGCGCCACGTACAGATAGATCATAAGCATAGACATCATATTCAACCGTAATCAGTTCATGATCGGTATTGAATAAACGCCAGCGATTTTTCTCGGTTTTTTTAATATTCAGTAAACGCCCCGCTTCATCAGAGGCTTTCACCGACTCAATATGCTTGGAAAACTCCCGAATCAGATAGCTGCCAGGAATCCAGGTCGGTAACCACAACTCCTGATTAGGATTGGCAAGAAAACGTAGGGTGACATGAATCAGGTGTTGGCGATAATCGTCGAACTCAATTTGATAGTGCAACATAATTTCTAATCATGAAAATAGGAACGGTTTCACACAGCTTAGCATTTTTTTACAAAGTCATGCGCAGATGTCGTAATTGTCAGCAAAAGTTTAGGGGGCTATTGTCACTTTATCTATGGTTGCGACAGCGGGCGTTTTTTAGGTGATACAAGGCATGCCCTTGAGAAATTTAGTCGTTCTAAATGAACAAGGCATAACGCAGTAGCGACAAAAAATGCCCCTGTCCCAAAGGGTTGTAGCTAAAAATCCCTCATACTTCGTTATGAAACTTGATAAGGGAAAAGCCATTCCCTGCGTTTCATGCCTCGTCTGATGAATTTTTAGCCTACAACGCAATTCATATATAAAATGTCAATAGCCCCTAGATTCTTCAACAAAAAAGTCATAGCATTCTCCTCTCACATTTAAGGCCACCGGATCGGCAATACAAGGTATGCACGTGAAATTTCTCCTCTCTCTCTTTACGTTGTTCAGTCTCATCTGTGCAAATCTCGCCCATGCAAACTTGCTTAACATTGCACCTGAAACAGTTGAGGCTGAAGCATGGTCCATCATCGATGCCCAATCTGGACAAATCATTGCTGAACACAACAGCCATGTTCAACGCGCCCCAGCTTCACTCACCAAAATGATGGTGGCTTATATCGCATTAAAAGATATTGAGGCTGGTAAATTACGTAAAGAAGACGTTCTGACTGCAACACCTGTGGTCAGTACGGTGATGTGGGATGAATCACAAATGTATTTAAAAGCAGGTGAACAGATTTCTGTTGATCAGCTTTTAGCAGGTCTGATCGTGATGTCTGCCAATGATGCCGCAGTAACACTTGCTGAGAAAATTTCTGGCAGCGTGCCACAATTCGTCGCCCGGATGAATCAGGAAGCTCAGGCATTGGGCATGAAAGATACCCATTTCAGCAATCCTGCTGGGATCACCATGACCGATCATTATTCAACAGCAGCTGATCTCAGCCTGTTAGCCAAAGCCATTGTGAAAGAAACGCCTGAATATCTGTATTATTCTAAAATGCCGAGCTTTAGCTATAATCAACGTTTCCACCATGCCACTAACCTTGCCTTGAAAATGGACCCTACCTCAGATGGTCTTAAAACAGGTTATACCAAAGCGGCAGGTTATAACCTTGCCCTGACAGCAGAACGTCCAACATTTAATCCGCATGTTGATAAACGTCGTCTGATTGTGGTGGTACTGGGAACGCCAAGTGCAGTCAAACGCGCGGAAGTGGCACATAAGTTAATGAACCTGGCCTATACCTATACCCGTGATGAGGAAGTCATTCCAAAACAAAAACTGATTGCAGAATTGCCTGTGATTAAATCAACCTTGAAAATGTTTAAGGTCGAAACGCAGCAACCGACTATCGTCACCACATCGTTATACGGTCAGGCAACACCTATCGACTTAAATACTTTTGATCTACTCACCCAACGCATTCATCTAACCGATGCCAATCAGCAAGTGACGACGGTTGAACCGCTACAAACCACCAATACCCGTATCAATATTGAATTGAATGAACAGCACTTGACTGCACCTTTGACGCAGGCCATGAATCTGGCGACGGTTTCAATTTACCAGAATAACCAGTTGATTCGCAGCTTACAGATTGAAAATGATGTGCAGATTGAAGAAGCCAATATTTTTCAGAAAATTATGCTCTGGTTCTCTAACCTGTTTTCATTCTTTTCGACCAGCGATAGCAAAACTGCCAAACTTTATCCTTTAAATCAAGGGTAAAAAACCAACTTTTTTTATCAAGATTAAACATACATTATTGAAAAAAGGATGGCATAATCCAGCCATCCTTTCACAAAAATAATTAGGTTAATCATGAGCAAAACCTTACATCATATCGTGATTGTGGGCGGTGGCGCAGGTGGTTTGGAACTTGCGACACAGTTAGGTGAACGTTTTGGCAGACGAGAGAAAGCCAAAATTACCCTAGTCGATCAAAATCTCACACACATATGGAAACCGCTCCTCCACGAAATTGCAGCTGGCTCGCTAAACCCTCACGAAGAACAAACCAATTATTTTGCCCATGCAGAAAAACATCATTTTGAGTTCGTGCTCGGCACACTTGTTGATGTAAATAAAGATCAAAAACAAATTACCCTTTCTCCCCCACAGCTTTCTAAAGAACATACGCCGCAGATTCAAACCCTCAGCTACGACACGCTCGTCTTGGCAGTCGGTTCTGTGTCCAATGACTTTGGTACCGAAGGTGTACGTGAACACTGTCATTTTCTGGATAGCCGTCAACAAGCCGATATTTTCCAGCAGGATTTATTTCACCTCTATATCGAGGCGCAGAATCAGTCAAATGAACGGGCCTTGAATATTGGCATTGTCGGTGCGGGCGCAACCGGGGTGGAACTGGCAGCAGAACTGATTGAAACCACCAAGAACTTCTATCGCTATGGATTAAAGAAAATTAATCCGAAGCAAGTCAAAATCACCCTCATTGAAGCCTCTGATCGCATCTTGCCTGCCCTAAATGAAAAAACAGCAGCGCATAGCGCCAAGCAGCTCAAGAAAATGGGGATTGAGATTCTGACTCAACATAAAGTCCAGAAAGTTGAAGAAACCCAAGTCTATTTCAGTAATGGTAATGTCATTCACTCCGATATTACGGTGTGGGCCGCAGGTGTCAAAGCGCCGAAAGTTCTCGAGTCTTTGACTGATTTTAAACGGGACAAGATCAATCGCCTGATGGTGTACGCTACCCTGCAAACCTATTCTGATCCAAATGTATTTGCGTTTGGTGACTGTGCCAACTGTCAGTTAGATGCACGCCAGCCGCCATTAGGCCCGCGTGCACAGGTAGCGAGTCAGCAAGCAACCTTCCTCGTCGATGCCATAGCTGCACGTTTATCCGGTTCTCCACAACCGATGTTTACCTTTAATGACAAAGGTTCACTGGTTTCACTGAGTCGTAATCAGGCGGTAGGAGAATTGTTAGGTGATGTCAGCGTACAAGGTTTCATTGCCAAAACCATGTATGTTTCACTTTATCGGATGCATCAGGCCAATATTCATGGTTATACCCAAGCGGGCATGCTGACCATGAAAGATTTCCTGACGCGTCGTGTCCGTCCAAAAATTAAACTGTATTGAGTTGAAATTTGATATTTCGTCTCAATATTTAACTAAATCGTTTCAAAAAGTGGAAAATAGTCAACAAAAGCTGTTTTTCACTTTATGATATACAGTTAAAACTATTGATGACATGGATTTAAAACATGACTGCTATTGCAAATAACCACGTGGTTTCATTCCACTACACTTTAACAAACGCTGAGGGTGAAACACTTGATCAATCTCAAGGTGAACCACTTGCATATTTGCACGGCGCGGGCAACATCATTCCTGGTTTAGAAAATGCACTTACAGGTAAAACTGTAGGCGAAAAATTCACTGTAAACGTTCCAGCTGCTGAAGGTTATGGCGAATATAACCCTGAACTTGTTCAAGAAGTTCCGGCGCAAATGTTCCAAGGCGTGGACAACATCCAGCCTGGTATGCAATTCCAAGCACAAACTGATGACGGTGTTCAAATCGTAACTGTTAAAGCGATTGAAGGCGATAACATCATCGTTGATGCAAACTTCCCGCTTGCTGGTCAAGACCTTACTTTCGAAGTAGAAATCGTTGAAATCCGTGATGCTTCTCAAGAAGAATTAGATCACGGTCACGTACACGGTGCAGGTGGCCACCACCACTAATTCATTTTTGAATTAGATGGAAAAAGCAAAGCTCCGGCTTTGCTTTTTTATTGGCCCTACTTTTATAAAATCAAAAAATCGCTTATGGTCATGTCAATTTCTTTAAAATAAACAGAATTATGTCGACTGCTTATCAACTGCTCTGGTTTCGTCAGGACTTGAGAATTCGGGATCATGCTGCGCTCTGGCATGCGACTCAGGCTGGCCCTACCATCGCGGTTGTGATTTTATCGCCTGAACAGTGGCAATTACACGATGATGCCCCGATTAAAATTGACTTTTATCTTCGACAACTGCAAAGCTTAAAACACCAACTTGCAAGTCTGAATATACCACTACTGGTTCACAGCATTTCGCTCTGGAAAGATATACCTGAGTATTTCGCAACCTTAATGCAGCAACTACCAATTCAACATGTATATGCCAATGTTGAACTGGGTGTAAATGAATTAAAACGCGATCAGGCTGTACAGAAACTTTTAAATCAGCAAGACAAGGAACTGATGCTTTTTCATGATCGTACCCTGTTTCCTGTTGGCTCGATCCGTAACCAGTCCAATCTGCCCTATCAAGTTTTTGGTGCGTTTAAAAAGACCTGTTATCAGCGTTTACAGCCTGCTCTACCACAATGCTATCCAGCCCCTGCGCCCCAACAAGCGATAACCGATTTAAAGCTGATCCCATCAACCGATATCAAGTCACTACAACTTGAATATCAAAAACACATCCAGCACCCCCATGATCACGAATGGCAGGTCGGCGAAGCCTATGCCTTGCAACAACTCGACCAGTTTATTGAGGAGCAGCTCAGTGACTACAAAATTGCACGCGATTTCCCTGCACGCGCGGGTACCAGTCAGCTTTCGGCTTATTTAAATATCGGCATCATTTCGATACGCCAGTGTCTGCAAGCCCTGTTCAGAGCACAGCAGGGCCATTTTGATATTCAATCCGATGCCCAGCAAAGCTGGCTGGATGAATTGTTGTGGCGGGAATTTTATCAGCATATCCTGTTTGATTTTCCGCGTGTCTCACGGCATTTACCCTTTAAGCAATCAACGCAGAATATCCCTTGGCGCGATGACCCCGTCGCTTTACAACAATGGCAGCAAGGTCAGACTGGCATTCCAATCGTTGATGCGGGTATGCGTCAAATGTTGGCAACTGGCTGGATGCATAATCGGGTACGGATGATTTGTGCCATGTTTCTGAGCAAAAACCTGCTGATTGACTGGCGTAAAGGTGAACAATGGTTTATGCAGCATCTGCTTGATGGCGATCTGGCAGCCAATAACGGTGGTTGGCAATGGTGTGCATCGACCGGTACAGATTCCGTCCCTTATTTCCGTATCTTTAACCCGGTAAGCCAATCACAGAAGTTTGATCCTGAGGGTGAGTATATTCGGAAATGGCTGCCCGAGCTGGCCCAACTTGATAAAAAAACCATCCATGAACCCTATGCAAAAAAGCACTCTTTGGCGCTGGATTATCCCCACCCCATCGTTGATTTAAAGCTCAGCCGTGCCCGTGCCATCGAGGTATTCAAAGCGCATTTATCCTAGTTACATAAAATAAAATTTATTTGAAATACAAAGCTTTTCTTCGTTCCTTTGAATAGACTATATTGTATGTTACTGTTTATAAAATTATTTTACACAATCCCTAACAGAAAATTTATCGTCATAGCCGTAAAATAATGATACCTTGATCACAAAATACATTTATTAAAACTAAAAATATTATGCAGAAAAATCCGGCTTCAGCACTCGTCTTGTGGATTATCTCAGCCCATGTTTTTATGGGCATCGTCGCGTATGAGTGGTTACCGGCAAGTTATCGTGGCAGTTGGGTTTTCCTGCTTATCCTGTTGATCGCCGGTGCCTTTGTAAATGTCGGTCTGGCCATCATTCTGGGATTAATTACCTTTATTGGCGTCGCTGTTTATTTCCTGCTTGACCTGGCCAATCAAACCTATGTGGAACGTCAACTGCTGTTGCTGTTTGTGCTGCCGATTACCCCGATTTTTTTAAGTGCCATTCGTCACAACATTCAGAATGCGCTCAAGACCTTCCGAGCCATTCAAAGTTATGATCGTAATTATCAACACGATATCTTGCCACTGACGGCCTTGAAACATTTTCAGGGCGAGTTAAAGAAGTTGCTTAAACTTACGCAGAAGGATCATTACAAGGTTATTACCACTCAGATCAATAATACGGTGCTGATCCGGGAAATGCTGGGTGAAGATATCTGGAAAGAAACGCAGAACAAGATCATGGCGATTCTTTCCACCGAGAGAGACAGCGTCATTTATCATTTTATCAATGAAGAGCTGAGCCAGATCAAAAGTATCGTCATTCATGAGCCTGTAATTGAGGAAAATCAGGTCTATCCTGTATTTATCCAGCAACTTCAAGACATGTCGGTATTAAAGCTTAAAATTGAACAACACACTGAATATCTGCGCCCTCAAGATCAAGAGGTGCCTTAATGTCCGTACTGCTTAATATTTGTGGTTTGCTGGTGACCACCGCAAATTATCCAGATACCACCTTGCAACAGTTTTATCAGCAGTACTATCACTGCTCGATCCAGCCTGCACAAAATCAGCTCAACCCTCAAACCCAACTTCCCAGAACGATCGCAGGTTTTTTCCCGCAACCCTCGACCTGGTGGCCAGTGTTTACCGCCGATCAGGTAGAATCGGAAAGTTTTAAACAACTGATGGAGAAAGGGATCAAACCGGGCATCATCCTGCCCAATGAATATTTTAGCGCAGTTAAATATTATAAAATCAAAAAGGCAGTCAATGAGGGTGCGATTCCGGTCGCCTTCTATCAGATGCAGCATTCCAAATATTTTGCCGCCAAAGCCACCTTTTCAACGGCCCTTGGACTCCGGCCCCTCGCTGCCCTGATTGAAACAGGCTGGGATGAAAACCTGATTTCGCAACCAGCTGGGAGTTATCTGATTCAATCCGATAGCCCCAATGAACTTCGAATTCCTGCACGTAAAATTCAGCAGCATCAACATTATTTTTATCAGGTGATCAAGGATCCTTCGCAAGCTTCGGGTTATCAGGTGGTGATCAATCCCCCAACCGACATGCCGGTAGATAATATTGAATATCCGCATCTGGGCATCTCCTGGGACATTAACAATATTCAATACACCAGCACCATCGACGGTGTAGAAACCAATCTGTTCGGTTATTTGCTGATTGCCTTGAGTACGGTCGTGATTCCGCTGGATTATATCTATTCCGCGCATTATCCAAGCCTGCTCAGCACCTTTGGTAGCTCTATTTCCTGGATTTCCTTACTGCTTGGCGGCGGATTACTGCTGATCCTGATCATTTCCATCATTCGCAGGAGAAGAATAAATGCCCGCAATTGATATTCTTTTTCTATTTGGCTTTCTGGGCATCTGGATTCCTCAGGCCTTTTGGGCATGGCTCAGTTATCAGGCCTGGAAATATTCTAAAAATGCCGCCAAAGAACTGGAAAACATGCCTGTGCCGGAGCATTGGCCAGTATTAAGCGTATTAATTCCTGCCTATAACGAAGGTGTGGTCATTGAAGATACCTTACATGCAATTGCACAACAGGATTATCCAGCGCATGCCTATGAGGTCTTACTGATCAATGACGGATCTAAAGACAATACGTTAGAAATTGCCGAACGTATGGCAGCGATTTACCCCTGCATTAAAATCGTCAATGTCCCCAAAGGCATGGGCGGTAAAGGTAAATCCCGCACCTTGAATAATGGCCTGCCACATGCCAAAGGTGAATTAATCGTGGTCTATGATGCAGATAGTACCCCTGAGCCGGACTGTGTACGTTTATTGGCACAGACCTTATTGGCAGATAAAAAACTGGTTGCCGTCAACGGTAAAGTACGTACCCGTAACTGGCGTGACAGTATCCTGACCCGATTCATTGCCATTGAGTTTATCTTCTTCCAATGGATTTTTCAGGGAGGACGCTGGCAACGTTTCGAACTTTCTACCCTGATGGGAACCAACTATGTGATCTGGCGGGATGCACTGGAAACCCTGGGTGGCTTCGATGAAAAATCTCTGGTCGATGATACCGAAATGAGTTTCCGGATTTTTCTGGGTCAACGTCGGATTAAATGGGTACCCTACGCCGTCGGCTGGCAGCAAGATCCGCCATCCTTAAGTGTCTTTGTCAAGCAACGCTCGCGTTGGACCCAAGGAAACTTCTATGTCACCAGTAAATATTTACCGATTGCGCTAAGAAAACCCTTCCCGATCGGCATTGAAATTTTTAACAATATTATGTGTTATGTCCTGTTTGTGCCTGCCCTGATCTGGAGTCACATTACTTTAACCCTCGGTTTACTGGGTATTGCCGGGATTACCGTTCCTGGCCCGTTTACCCTGCTTTGGGGCTTATCGTTCTGTCTATACGTCGCACAAATGTGGTTTACCCTATCTCTGGAAAGAGCTCAACCTCAACTCTATTTCTTCTCGGTTTTATCGTATATCACCTATTCACAGGTGTTTCTGTTTATCGTGTTCAAAGCGGCCTATGACATGCTGAAAAATAAGATACAGGGAAACTCACTACAATGGTACAAAACTGAGCGCAGCAAGGAGAAAAAATAAATGAAAAAGAAGCCATTACATCAACAGATTTTTAAAATACTGGTCGCGAGTGCCGCGATCTCCTTGCCGGGGTTAAGCTTCGCCGATACGATAAACACCTGGACATTTGATAATATCAATACCTCCAATAAGTACACCATTGAACCGCATTTCTTTTATGTGGGCAAAGGCTCGGAGTGGCAGAATATTCAGTTTAGCAGTGAATATTCGACCGAACATTTCACCACTTTGCTGGTGAAATATGATGACAAGCTGATTTATAACACCACCTTGAATGGTGATGGGACGCTGAACTTTAATATTCCAGCGACCAAGAGTGGCTTTCACCGTCTAGATTTCATCTTGCAACAATATTCGCCACCGACCTCGCCTGCAGCTGATCGAACCACCTTCTGTAGTGAAGATGTGGATCAGGTCACCTATCTCAGCAATTCCAAGATTGATTATTCCCGCCATCGGCCTATTTATCGTTTAAAAGATTTACCTGATGCCTTATTTAACCCGCAGGTGGTCCGTCCAACACCTTTTGTCGGGGTATTAAAATACAATCCGGCCAATCTCAATGAAGCCTCGATGCTGGGGCGTTTAATCAGTGCCTGGAGCTCAGTTACCCCGATCCAGTGGTATGAAAAAAATGCGCCAGAGAACCAGCCAGCTAACTTTTTTATTGAAATTGCAAAGTCTGCAACGCCTTTACCGAATGGTACCCTGGTACAGATTAGTGCCGAGAATGAGGTCCCGACTTTACGCATTCAATATGACAATCCAGAAAAACTGGTCTCTGCCATCAATGGCCTATTAAATCCAAATTATTTACAGCAACTGGATACCTCTTCCACGACGCTACCCAACAAGCTGGCTGCACCGTCTTGGGCCAGAATTAAACAGATCAAATCCCTTGCCGATTTGGGCATCAGCGATTTCCGACTCAATCAGGCAGAAAAGAACCTGTTCTTAAACTTCCCTGCGGTTTGGCAACCCACCGATATTTTGCAAGGGCAAATCGCCTTGCGCGTGCAGAGTGGTTTACTGGAAGGCTCAAATATTACCACATGGATTGATGGCGGTCTGGCCGGTAGCCTAAAAACCGCTGAACTGGATTCAGATCCGGTCAACCGGCAATTTAACTATTTTGCCAAAACCATTTCCAACAATACCAACTTCAGCATGAAGCTGGAAAACTCGGTGATTGTAAACTCGCAATGTTTACCAACCGCCAAAGGCTCACTCTGGATTGATACACAAAAATCGACCGTAAAACTGCCGCATAAAATCAAAAACGGTGTCGCTTCGCTTTCGATGAGTTTTGCCACCCATCCTACCATTGCGATTGATGGCAATTCGGGCAGTCTGGAAATTGCCATGACCATGAGTCAGGTGGCGAAAAAGATGCTGATGACCAATGATCCGATTCCATTAAATCTGGTCAAGTTTGATCCAGCCAAACCAGAGCTTCTCAATGTACAGGTCAACCCGAATATCTACCGTCAGCAAGTTTTGATGCATAAAGATATTCTGTACGCGCCCGCCACTGCACGCGGTTTTCTGGTCAGTTTCCATGAGCAACGTTTTGATGTGATTACCGACTCGATTGAAGGTGCGCAAAATTTCAGCAAGCTCTGGGATAAGATTCAAACCAACATCCCGAATAATGCCAGCAAAATATTGGTGGCAGAAAACGGACAAGTATTTATCTTACAAAAAATTATTGTCGGTAATCAGAAAGCGCCTCTGGTTCAGCAATCATCATTCTTTATCTTGGTGGTAATAATCTCTGCTATCATGATTCTGGCAATTTTGCTCTGGTACTGGCGTAAACGACCGAATGCTAAAAATAAGGCAGATTAAATCTAAACTTTTAAAAACGATTACGTTATCAGCCTTAATCAGTTTAGGAGGTTGCATGCATCTGTTTCAGGCAGATGTGCAGCCTCCCCAGATTGAGGGAATATTCTGGCAACCCGATCTGGCCACCGCTCCCCCCTCAGGCAACTGGAATTTACTTGGCGTTTCCACCTTTGTACCGCAATGGTCAACGGTGCAGTCCAAAGCCTGGTTCGATCATGACATGGGCTTTGAAAAGTGGGACAAAACACTTAACTTAGAACAGCTCAACCAGCAGCCGTGGTCTGAAAATATTATTTTAGGACTGGCAGGTGAATATGATGAAAAACTGGCCCGCTCTAATGTGCTGCAACTGGCAGAAAGTTCGAAACAGATCATTGAAAAAACCCAGTCCGTTCCTCTAAAAGGTTATTATTTTCCTGTTGAGGCTGATCCGACCTGGCTCGGTGTCGGTATGTTGGCACAGGCGATCAGTAGCTTGCCCAAACCGGTCTGGGTCAGTATCTACAGTGCTGAACAGTCCCCTGAACATCTGGATGTATGGCTAAAAAGCTGGTTACCGCACAATACCCATGTTTTTTTTCAAGATGGTGTCGGTGTCGGAACGCGTTCGCCCCAGCAAGCAAAAATGATTCTGGAAAATCTTCAGAAAGAGTTTGGTAAGGATAAGGTGGTGATTGTTTTGGAAGCTTTCCGTCCAGCAAAATCAGGCCAGTTCCGCTCAGCTTATCCGTGGGAAGTGGTGGAACAGCTTAAGGCCTATGAAGGACAGAAAGTGTATATTTTTGACGGTCCGCATTATATGAACCGTATGACTGTTTATGCCGTGGCATTATGGTACAAACTGAAATACGGCTCTAGCGGATAACCCTATCTTACAAACGCGCGCGACTAGAAGCTCTTATAAAACACCAGTTCCGTGCGCGTGTTGTTATAACGATCCGTTCCATCAGCCAGCGCATCTTTGAAATAGTGCCCGTACAAGCGCTCAACGCGTAGTTTTACCGGTATATAGTTAAATGGCTGCCATGCAACACCTGCACCATATTCAAATAAGTTATTATAATTTTCGCCTTCCGAGTCCGCCAAAGTATGTAGCTTGCCATAAGCCTGTACGGTACCCGCTTCTCCACGATAGAGATTAAAACCCGAACGCAATCGTAGGTCGGCAATAACGTTATAGTCTTCTCGGGAGTAACTCGCGACATTACCATATAAATCAGTAAAATAATCATTCCAGAGGGTACGTTGATCAACAGCTGGATTGGCATACCATTCCTGATAGCCAGTAACACCACCGACCACACTTTCACGGAACTTATCCCGATTACGATCAATCAGATCATAACTCCCGCCCACCTCTAAATAGGCACGTACAGGAATCGATTGCCACGGCTGATAATTTGCACCAACACCGACGGTTACTGCATTTTCATCGATAATCTCGGGACGTACCCCGCCTTTGGATTTGGTATCACGGTTCAGGTTTACAAAGCCATACACCTGTGCCCGACCATTATCCAGATTTTTCCCGTAGCGCATTTTCAATGGAAAAATGAAATCGTCATAACGCGATTCATAAGAAGGTGCAAAGTAGACATCTTTAAAGGTGGATGGGACGGCTGAAGCACTCAGATTCTGTACCGCTTGCTGAGCCTTGCTTGCCATTTCCGGATCAGATGAAGCCGATAAATCTTTAAAGATGGCTAAGGCTTCTTTATTTCTTTTTTGCTGATTGAGTAAATAGGCTTCCTGTAGTTTCAGCTGTTCATCCTGCGGTGCAAGCTGCTCGGCTTTACGTACACTCTGGATGGCTTCATTTTGCTTGTTCAAACGGATTTGCAAATAGGTCAGGCTTTTCCAGACTTTAAGGTCTTGTGGCGTAAGTTGCCCCAATTCAAGCAGGATTTTTTCAGCTTCTTCCGGCTGGCTTTGTTCAAGCTTGTAAAACTTGTCCCAACGGTCATAAATCGGATTGCCCGGTTTATAGGCCGCATCCCCTTCCTTCACAAATTCAGGCTCGGCACTCAGTACCTGTTGTACAGGCAAGATTAGCCCCAAAATGAATAGTGTATGACTCAGCAGCTTATTTTTGGAATTGTTCATCGCAAATCTCAACTAAAAATACTCACAACAGGGCCTATGGCAAGAAGGGCTTATTCGCATTTAAAATGTTAAATTGTTCACATATGATAACCAAATCATCGTTATGCTATCGTTAAAATAAGTTAATTTATAATAGATTAAGTTTATGAAACAACAATAGAATTTTACAGACAATTGAGCCCTTATAAAACCAGGCCTGAACAGATTAAATAAATTTAAACGAGTAGGATTATGTCTTTTTCACATCATGCAGAACCTCATGTCATCCAACGCTCAGGCTGGCTGCGTGCGGCTGTGCTCGGCGCCAATGATGGCATCATTTCGGTGACCAGCCTGATTATGGGGATGGCAGCCAGTGGTGCCAGCTCGCATACCTTATTGATCACCTGTATCGCAGGGCTGATCTCTGGTGCGACCTCTATGGCGGCAGGCGAATATATTTCAGTCAAGTCCCAGGAAGATATTGAAAAATCCGACCTGCGTTTTGAGGCCCGAGAACTGGAAAACAACCCGCATGCCGAACTCAAGGAACTGACCCAGATTTATATCTCACGCGGTTTAAATCCGGAACTCGCACATGAAGTGGCCAGACAGCTGACCGAGCATGATGCGCTGGGTGCGCATGCACGGGATGAAATTGGCATCCATGAAAATACCGCTGCCAATCCTGTTCAGGCGGCGCTTTCTTCTGCCGCCTCGTTCTCCTGTGGGGCGGCCTTACCGATGCTAGCGATCTTGCTCAGTCCAGACCGCTGGATTGCATCAGCTGTATTAATTACCGGGATTATTGCATTGGCGCTCTTGGGGGCATTGTCCAGTTACTTTGCCCGCACTTCCCTGCTGAAAGGCAGTCTGCGGATTAGCTTATGGGGCATGCTGGCCATGGCATTTTCCAGCTGGGTCGGTTCCCTGTTTAATGTCACCCCGATTTAAACCGAAGATGTTGACCTATTGAAAATAGTACCTATATTCAATAATTAAATAGCGATTATTATTTGCAAGCCTTTTTGTTTTTACGTTAAGGTGATTAAAAGTGCAATGAGTCATTGATCATGTCGATTTTAGAATTATTAGAAATAAAACACCCGATTTTACTTGCGCCGATGGCTGGGGTTTCCACACCGGAACTTGCCGCTGAAGTGTCCAATCAAGGTGCATTCGGTTCTTTAGGTCTGGGAGCCAATACCCCTGAAACAGCCAAAGCACAAATCTTGAAGACACAAGAATTGACCGATCATCCCTTTCAGGTCAACTTCTTTTGTCATCAATCTGAACAACTTGACCCCGAAATTGCCCGGCAATGGATTGATTATCTCCGTCCCCAATTTGAGAAATTCGCTGCAGAAGCGCCAACCGCACTTCACTGTATTTATCCAAGCTTTCTAGACAATGACGACTTCCTGAATGTCGTGCTGGAAACCCGTCCCAAGGCGGTCAGTTTTCACTTTGGTATCCCTCATCCGCATCAGATTCAGGCTTTGAAGCAAGCAGGTATCATCACCATGGTTTCCGCAACCAATTTACTTGAAGCTCAAGCGATTGAAGCAGCGGGGATTGATATTATTATTGCGCAAGGCATTGAGGCTGGCGGGCATCGCGGGATTTTCAATCAACATTTTGATGCTGCAATTAAAACCAGCGATCTGGTTCAACTGATTACCACACACTGCGATCGTCCAGTGATTGCCGCGGGCGGGATCATGAATGGCGAACAGGCCAAGGAAATGTTGAATCGTGGTGCGTCAGCAGTCCAGCTAGGGACCGCCTTTGTGCAGTGTAAAAGCTCCAGTGCCAATGCCGCCTATCGCAAAGCATTGTTCAATCAAAGTATTACCCAGATCAGCGCCAGTCTTTCCGGTCGTCCGGCACGTGGCTTGATTGGGACTTGGCATACCCAGATTGATACACCGAATCGTCCTGCAACCCCGCAATACCCATATACCTATGACTTGGCCAAGCAGTTGATGAGCATTGCCAGTGCACAGCATGATTTCAGTTATGGCGCGTTTTGGGCTGGGAGTAATGTGGCACAAATCAGAGAGTTAGAGGCAGCAGATCTCGTCAATCAACTGGTGCTGGAAATAAAAACCAACTAAATTTTACCGATAAAAAAGCCGACCCATCAGGATCGGCTTTTTGCTCGATCAGGTTATTTAATGGCTTCCAGCAAGGTCTGCTGGGCATTGTGTGGCGCTTCACCTTCTAAAGGTCGTGCACGTTCCCACACCCCGTCTCCTTGTAACAGCCAGGCTTGCTGATTGTCTTTGAGATAGTTGAGTAAACCCTGCTGATAAATCCGCTTTTTCAAGGTCGGCTCTTCAATCGGGAAACAGGCTTCAACGCGGTTAAACAGGTTACGGTCCATCCAGTCAGCACTTGAACCGTAAATACGCGGATTACCGTTATTACTGAAATAATAGACTCGGGTATGTTCCAGGAAACGCCCGACAATCGAACGCACACGAATATTTTCCGACAGATTCGGTAAACCTGGACGTAAACAGCAGATTGAACGAATGATCAGGTCGACCTGCACACCCGCTTGTGAGGCTTCATATAGTTTATTAATCAGCTGAACTTCGGTTAAGGCATTCACTTTAATAATGATCTGTGCAGGTTTGCCTTCCTTAGCGTTGGCAATTTCGTCATCGATATA
Organism: Acinetobacter sp. IK40; assembly: GCF_035615075.1. Taxonomy (NCBI): domain Bacteria; kingdom Pseudomonadati; phylum Pseudomonadota; class Gammaproteobacteria; order Moraxellales; family Moraxellaceae; genus Acinetobacter; species Acinetobacter sp. IK40. The sequence goes on from NZ_JANBOE010000008.1 coordinate 89,065, forward strand.
ATTAATCAACTGCGCATGTAAAGTGAATGGCGCATGCAGTAACTTTTTCGGCTTGGCCATTTTACCCATGCCGGTCAATTCCTGAAAAATACGATGCACGTCTTCACACAGGTCTTTATCCGTGGTCATTAAACCATAGTCGGTATAGATACGGGCATTGGTTGCATGATAGTTGCCTGTACCTAAATGCACATAACGCACCAGTTTATTATTTTCACGGCGTACCACCAGAATCATTTTGGCATGGGTTTTATAACCGACGATGCCATACACCACCACAGCACCCGCTTCCTGCAACACATTGGCCACTTCGATGTTGGATTCTTCATCAAAGCGGGCACGTAATTCAATCACCGCTGTGACTTCTTTCCCATTCCGTGCCGCTTCGGCAAGCACCTGCACGATTTCCGAGTCTGCACCACTACGATACAGGGTTTGCTTGATCGCCAGCACTTGCGGATCACGCGCAGCCTCACGTAACAGTTGAATTACAGGTGCGAAGGATTCAAAAGGATGGTGCAATAAAATGTCCTGTTTTTGCATGGCTGCAAAAATACTTTCCGACTTTTTAAAGGCTTTCGGAATCACAGGCGTATGCGAATCATAACGTAAATGCGGACGTTTAAAGTTGGACAATAAACGTGCCAAGTTGACAGGGCCGTCAACGCGATAAAGCTGTTCTTCGTTCAGGTCGAACTCATCAAGCAGATATTCATAAATATGCTTTGGACAGTTATGGGTCACTTCCAGACGGACCGCACGACCAAAACGGCGTGAACTTAATTCACCTTTGAGGGCTTTGGCCAAATCTTCGACATCTTCATTCAGCGCTAAATCGGCATTACGGGTGACACGGAACTGGTAGCAACCCGTTGCAGTCATGCCCGGGAACAGATCAGAAATATGTTCATGAATAATCGCCGAAAGCATCACGTGATGTTCTTTACCATCGGTCAATTCATCAGGCAAACGGACTACACGCGGCAATGAACGTGGCGCAGGTACAACAGCCAGATCAATTTGACGACCAAATGCATCCTTCCCTTCCAGCGTGACAATAAAGTTCAGACTTTTATTGACCAGTCGCGGGAACGGATGGGCCGGGTCCAGACTGATAGGCGTAAGCACAGGTGCAACCTGCTCATGGAAATATTTTTTGATCCATGCGGATTGTGCCGGTGTTAATTCACCACGACGCAGGAAGCAAATATCTTCTTTACGTAATTTCGGCAGGATTTCTTCATTTAATATGCGGTACTGACGTTCGATCGCGGCATGCGTGGTTTTAGAAATCTGTTCCAGCACCTGCTTTGGGGTCAAGCCATCTGGCGTGCGGCTTTCATTGCCCAAGGTCAGTTGTTCCATCATGCCCGCAACACGGATCTCAAAGAATTCGTCCAGATTGCGTGAAAAGATCAAAAGGAAGTTCATCCGCTCTAATAATGGATGAAGTGGATCGACAGCCTGTTCCAGTACGCGTAGATGGAAATCGAGAATCGAAAGCTCACGATTGATATAACGATCGTTGTAACTATATTCTATTGGCGTTGTTGTCGTCACTGCAGTATTCATACCCAACCTTGTTGCTTTATCATTCATCAAGTGATGATTTAAGTATGCTGCAAAATTATGTCAATTTGGTAAAAAAGCCCAAAATATTGGGCTTTTTTTTAAAATTTGGTGAATTATTGTGGAAGTTGTATACCGTTCATATATTTTAGGATCACCCGCTTACGATATTGCAGCTTACGGTCATTACGGTTGTCCTGATAATACTTTGGATTGGGCAACAGCGCGGCTAAAAATGCAGCCTGCTCCCGGGTTAGACTTTTAGAGCTTTTACCATAATAAAATTGGGCTGCCGCCTCAACTCCATAGATGTTTTGGCCAAACTCAACCGAGTTCATATACACTTCCAGAATGCGTCGTTTTGACCACATCCGCTCCATCATCCAGGTGGCCACGGCTTCCTGGCCTTTGCGAATAAAAGAACGTTTATTATACAGAAACAGGTTTTTTGCCAACTGCTGGGAAACCGTTGAACCACCCGCCACCAGTTCACCTTTTTCGCTATTGCGTTCCAGCGCAAACTGAATCCCTGCCCAGTCAAAGCCATGATGATGAATAAACTTGGCATCCTCACCCGCTAAAATAGCGCGTTTGAAATTATCACTGATGTTGTCATAGTCACGCCATTCCTGCTTGATCGGTTTAAAGTCGGTCAAATAATCCCAACGCATAAACATGGTGGTATTGACCGGATGGGTGCGCCACCAGACCAGACTACTAAAAATCCAAAGCTGGATCAGTAGAATGACGCCGATAATCAACATTACTGCGCGTGCTAAAAAGGCTTTCATTAAAGTGCATCACTCCATCATGCAATAAATTCATGCTAAGCTATTTTTTATATCAATCACTAGCCTAAACATATGACTGAAACGACTCCACCACAAATCAACCAAAAATTGCAAATACAAACTTGGTGGTTTACTGCGTTATTAATCGCAGTCAATGTCGGATTATTTGGCTGGCAAATTGTTTCAGGGGTGAATATTACCGACCCTGCCCCTGTTGATGCAATCGCCTGGGGCGCAGATTTTACCCCGCTCACCTTTTCCGGGCAGGCGGAACGCTTATTTACCAGTATGTTTTTCCATTTTGGCCTGATCCATTTAATGTTAAATATGTGGGCGCTGTATATCTTTGGCAGTGTGGCAGAACAATTATTTGGTCGCAGCTATTATATCGCTATGTATGTGCTGGCTGGCCTGATGGGCAGTGTCCTGTCCAGTTATCTGAGCATCCGCGATGGCTACGCGCTGTTACAACATTTTGACCCGAAATTACTCCCGCATATCAGTGCAGGCGCCTCCGGTGCAGTGATGGGACTCGGTGCAGCACTTACGGTTATTTCCCTGTTTCCCCCTTTGCCACAGCAACGCTTTTTGCTAGATAAAAAATCATTACTCATGGTGATGGGGATTAACCTTGTCTTCGGTTTCACCGTTTCAGGGATTAACAATGCCGCGCATATTGGCGGCATGCTGATGGGGGCATTACTGGCCGCAACCTGGTATTTCAGCCAGAAAACGCCAAGAAAAGCACTGGCTCAAGCCATTGCCATAATTATGGGCAGCTTACTGCTCTATGCATTCTACTTTTATTGCACCCAATTAAGCACAGGACTTACTCCACTGTGGAATGAAATCCTGCGTCAGAACCAGCTTACTTTCTAAGACTGGTTCATTTCTCTTAAACTTTGTAAGGGCGGAATATCGCATAAGTAACTCAAACGATAGCGCCCGATCAGCGTACAGACCACTAGCATGCTCAACGGTAGAATCAGCCAGATTTCAGCATGCCACTGAATCGCCATTTGCATCTTATAACTGGCAATGGCACTAATCACCTCTGCAAATAGACAGGCCACCACACCCGCCAGCAGACCGATAAAACCGATTTCCAGACTGAGCATGCGTTTTAATTTATACTTAGCGACACCAAAGGAGCGCAATAAAGCCACCTCCTTACGGCGCTCATCCATCAGCACATTTAAACAGGCAATCAGTACCAGTACCCCCGATAAACCCACCAGCAAGGCCAGAACCGTGACAATCTGCACCAGAACATTGACCAGACGTTTTATCTCTTCCAGAATACGCCCGACATCAATAAATACCGTGTTGGAAAATTGCTGAATCAATTGCACCATTTTCGGCTGATCCGCTGGCGGGACATAGAAGCTGCCTAAATAACTGCCTGCGTTTTCATCCATGGTTTTCGGTGAAAAAATAAAGAAGAAATTCGGACTAAAACTTTCCCATTCCACGCTCCGCAGATTGATGACGGTCGCATTCAGTGGCCCTTCGGGTAAGCTGAAACTGAGTTGATCGCCAATCTTGATTCCAAGTTCCGTGGCCAGTTTGGCTTCGACCGACACCTGCCCCGTCTGGGTAAAATCTGGATTGCCCTCAGTAATCAGATTATCTTTCGGATACACTGCGGCTTGGGTCAGATTCAGTTCACGACGCAACGAATTATTTTGCTTGACCAGTTCTGCTGCAAAAGGCTGACCATTTTTGGCCAGCAACCGGCCTCGAATATTCGGATAAAGCGGGGTGCTCGACCATTGATTCTGCTCAAGCTGCTGTTTCAATTGCGGCATATCAAATGGCGGTAAGCCATAAACAAACTGGTTCGGTGTCCCTGCCGGCAATTGTTGCTGCCAACGCTGCAATAAATCTGTTCTTAAGACACTCAAGACCGTAATCAGGCTCAGCCCCAAAGCCAAAGCGGTAATCTGTAGCGCAGTTTGATGCGGAATGCGTACATAGGCAGAGATCGGATGCTTGAGCTGCTTGATTGCTTTTAACAGCAACCAGATCACGGCAAAAAGCACCGCACACAATATCAAGATCGCGGCCAACACCCATAGGCTTAACTGCAAATTATCACTCAGCACCAGACTAAACATCACCAGACTGGCGATACCAACTGCAAACATGGCGATATACGATTTACGTGACCGCTCCTGCTGACGGATCACCCGTATCGGAGGGGTATTGAGTAACTCCCAGATACTGGGCAAGATAAAACCGATCAGCACCATCACACTGGTAAAAATGGCGACTGGCAAGGCAAACAGCAAATCAGCCAGTGCAAAGCTCAATTGTAATTGTGGAATCAGCTGTAACATCAGCTGCAATAAACCATAGCCTAAAGCAATCCCGATCAGACTGCCCAGCCCAATTGACAAAGCACTGACAATACCAAGCAAGGCCAGATAAGCCAGCAAAATCTGTCTCTTGCTTGCCCCCAGACAACGCATCAGGGCAATATGATCCTGATTTTGTTGCACATAACGTTGACTGGTCAAGGCAATGGCAATACCACACAGCAAAATGGTTAATAAATTGGCAAGCTGTAAAAAGGTATCCAGATTTTCAATCGGTTTCATTAAGCGCGTATTGGATTGGCTGGCATCGCGTAATTTCAGCGAAGCCTGTTCACCCTCTTCCATCTGCTGCTCATCGGGCTGGTCGTGCATCGCTTCAGGATGGGTCTGTTGCCTGAAGACGTGTTTAAAAGCCTTAACCTGTTCAGGCAGCCCTGCCATCAATAACCGATACTCAATCCGGCTGCCCACTTGCACGGCATGGGTTTTGGCAATATCAGCCTGATGAATCATCACTGTCGGCGAAAATCCAGAAAAGCCAAGCTCCTGATTAGCATCGTGTTCAATAATCCCGGTCACTTTAAACTGAGCATCCGCAATCGCAACCTGATCCCCTACTTTCGCCTGTAACAGATCAGCGGCCCGCGGGCTCAACCAGACCTGTCCAGTTTGCAGGCCTTGTGACTTGGGCTGAATTTCAAGTTCACCGCGTAATGGAAAATGTGCATCAATCGCTTTGACATTGACCATCACAAACTGATCCGAGGTATGCGCCATCGAACTAAATACCGTCACCGCTGCCTGTTGCAAACCAAGTTTTTGGGCTTGCTGTGACCATTCGGTCTGAATCGGGTCCTTATCGTAGAGCACCAGATCCGCAGCCAACATTTCAGCAGCCTGTAGGGTTACGGCATTTTGGACTTGGGTATTACTAAACTTGAGGGCTGTGGTGGCACTGATCGCTAAAGAAAGGGCAATGATTAATAAATACAAGCCTCCCGTACGAAAGCTTTGCAGTAAGAGAGGCTTAAGTACTGAACTCATAGGCCTTCTCCAAGTTTGACGATGTCCTGAATCTGCCCATCCGCCAGTTTGACATGACGTTGACATAAAGCAGCCAGATTCTGATCATGCGTCACCAGCACCAAGGTTGTGCCTAGTTCTTTGTTCAACTCAAATAACAGCTGTTCAATTTCTTCAGCCGTTTGTCCATCCAGATTGCCGGTCGGTTCATCGGCAAAAATAATTTTTGGTTCTGCAATCAGGGCACGTGCAATGGCTACGCGCTGCTGCTCCCCACCAGAAAGCACTTTCGGTGTTTGCTGGGCCTGACGTACCAGCCCAACCCGTTCTAACCAGGCCAATGCTTTTTGTTCTGCCTGCCTGAAATTAAAGTCAGGCTGTAAACGTAAGGGCAACATGACATTTTCCAGTGCACTGAGCTGCGGCAATAGCTGAAAAGACTGAAATACAAAACCGATATTTTCCAGACGAACCTGTGCGCGCTGTTCTTCAGACAAGCTATGCACTGCCTGTCCACATACCCATAACTCCCCTGCGCTGGGACGATCAAGCGTTGCCAGGATACCCAATAAGGTTGATTTGCCTGAACCAGAGCGACCGGTAATGGCAATCTGTTCGCCTGGATAAATTTCCAAATCGATCTCTTTTAAAATCGTTAAACTTTGCTGATTAATTTGAATCTTTTGTGTAACTTTTTGGGCAGAAATAATCGGTTGTGGCATGATGTCACGTATCCTTTAGGACAAATTTGAAGTGCAATGCAAATATCTAAAGTTATCTTGTCAGTATCTAAAACGCTTGCAATGATCAGTGTCTGCTTGATTCCGACACTGGTTTCAGCAAAGACTATTTTAATTTTGGGTGATAGCCTGAGCGCGGGTTATGGCATAGATGCAAAACAAGGTTGGGTTCACTTGTTACAACAACGTTTAGACCAACAGTATCCGAAACAGCACAAGGTGGTCAATGCAAGTGTCAGCGGCGAAACCACCAGCGGCGCACTGGCCAGACTGCCAAAATTATTGCAAACCTATCGGCCGGAAGTGGTGGTGATTGAACTGGGCGGCAATGATGGCTTGCGCGGCCAGCCTCCGCAAATGATTCAAAACAATCTTGCCCAGTTGGTACAGTTGAGTCAGAAACAGAAAGCCCATGTTTTATTGTTTGGGATGAAAATACCACCGAATTATGGCACAGCGTATAGCAAGGCCTTTGAAAATAATTACAAGCTGGTCAGCCAGCAATATAAAGTGAAATTACTGCCGTTCTTTCTTGACGGCGTCGCAGGACAGAAGCACTTGATCCAGAACGATCAGATCCATCCGAATGCGAAAGCACAACCCCTGATGCTGAATCTGGCTTATCCTTATATCAAAGCTGCGTTATAAACCGCGCCTTTGACAAAATTGACGATTTCAACTGATGTTTTTCTTAAAGTAAACCACACGCTCGGTTTCCTGAAAGCCCAGCGCGCGATGCATGGCATGACTGATCGTATTATCCAGCGCAGCGTCCGAAGCAAATTCGGTACATGCAAACTGCTTGGCCCAGTGTTCTACCTGCTGTACCAACGCGCTAGCAACACCTGAACGTCGATATTCTGGCAACACATAAATACCTTCCAGAAAAGCCACCGGTGAGCTTTGCGTGCCATTCACATATTCATATCGAATCGAGGCTTCCAGCATGGCAATTGCTTGCTGCTGATCGTTATAGCTTAATAATTGCAGGGTCTGTGTTTGTTCGAGTAGCTGCCGCATTTCCAGTAAATGCGTGTCTTCATGATCAGGCCAGAGTAATCGTCTTAATTGCAGCCAGTCGGCCAAGAACGGCTCGGTTACAGGCATGATTTTCATATCGATTCTGCCCTTTTACTTTGCTTATTTTTCTAATTCAATAAAAAATAAAGATTTATACTTTAATCAGAGAAATTAAGGCGAGTTAAAACTCGCCCTGATGCTTAGAAATCAAAAAAAGAAACTTCACCGGTTTCGAGTGAATATTCTGCACCAACCACAATCATTTTGCCCTTTTCAATCAGGCTTTCCAGTACAGCAGAGCCATGACGGAGCTGATTCACAGAAGCAAATACGTTTGAACGGACCGCATGCGCAGACAATTTTTTCAAATCATTTTTGAGTTCGGTTTGCATCAGTATTTCAACCGAAGGACGGACACGGTTGACGATCGACATTAAATTCGATGAAGGCGGCTGATCAGGGTTCATCAAGGTATCAATCGTGGCTTGAATCGCGCCACAATGGCTATGTCCCAGCACCACCACCACGGCGCAATCGTAACGCTCTGCAGCGAATTCAACACTGCCGACCTGTGAAGGTGCCACAATATTGCCTGCCACACGAATCACGAACAAGTCACCCAAGCCTTGGTCAAAAACCATTTCAGCAGGTACACGTGAATCAGAACAGCCTAAAACAATTGCAAAAGGATTTTGATCACTAGCCATCTCGGCACGTTCTTGGTGAGATAACAATTTTTGTTGAACTGCTTCTCCTTTTACAAAACGGGCATTACCAGCTTTTAAACGTTCTAATGCTTCTTGTGCGGTGAGCATGTGTATATCCATGTGTGATTGACCTGAGGCAACAGTTTAATGTGCGCCCGTTTGAAAGTCACTGACAAAAATAGAAACGATCAGCATACTTGCTAATCTTTTGAACGCTAAAATAGCGGAAAATTGCTGAATTCATTGGCAAGAATTTCCATACATCTGTAGATTATGCAAATGACTCGCGTCGTCTCTTCCTCAATAATCAATTGGTTTAAAAATAGATCAAGGATTGAACAAAGATGATCAATACCCGATTTGCCCAACCGTTGCGTAAGACACTCGGTGCAGCTTTACTGGCCTGTAGCTTAAGCACGGTTGCTGTCACTACAACTCAAGCTGCCGAAATAGAAATGAGCTTTCAAAACCTGTTGCAGCAAGAACGTGCCTGGGCTGGTTTACAAAGCAAAACCTTAAAAGTGGGTGATATTACCTGGTCTTATAGTGAAGGCGGTCAAGCCGGCAAGCCTATTATTATTTTAATTCATGGTCTGGCAGGCAGCCGTGACAACTGGAACCGTGTCGCACGCGCCCTCACAGCAAATTACCACGTCATTATTCCGGATTTACCAGCCAGCGGTGAAACACTGGTTCCAAAGGATTTTGACTATTCTGTGCCGAATGTCACCGAAAAATTACGCCGTTTTGTGGAAGCCGCCAATCTGACCGGACCTGCACATATTGCCGGTCATTCACTGGGTGGTTCTATTGCCATGCTCTATGCAGGCCAATATCCCTTTGAAACCAAGAGTCTTTTCCTCATTGACGCGGCAGGTGTCTATAAAGCAGCGAATACACCTTATTTAAAAGATCCAAATCAGGTGAAGAACATGATTGTGAGCAAAAAAGGAGATTTCAATTTCCTGATGCAACAAGCCATGTTTACTCCACCATTCATTCCAAAAGAAATTGCTCAGGCTCAAGAAAAAATGATGATTGGTCAGGTTGAGCAGACCCAGAAAATGGTCGATCAGGTGATTGCCTTGAACAAGCTCTATACCCCAGATTCATTTGCCTTGCTGGCAAGATCGATTGATGCACCGACCCTGATCTTATGGGGCAAGCAGGATAAAATCGTTAATGTTGAGGTGGTACCAGAATTAAAAGCATTACTGAAAAATGCCCAGACGCCTGTCATTCTGGACAATGTCGGTCATATGCCGATTCTGGAAGCAGATCAACTGGTGGTTCAGCAATATCTGCCGTTCCTGAGCAAGATTCAGGCACAAAAAACTGCTGCGGCTCCAGCGCAATAAACTTAATTTAGCGATTTGAGAATATATGTCTAAACATCCAATGATAGAACAACTGATTGATGCACAGCTCGACTTTCTTGAACATGAGTTTGCACAACCAGACACCATTCAATCAGAATTTAAACAGTTCTATCATTGGTTACGCTTGCAACCGTTACAGCAACTCTGGTCTTTTGAACAAATTTTTAACCTGATTGAAAAACAGATTCTTGCGACACCGGCAAGTGCCTTTTTGGTTGAGCAGATTGCGGAGCATATCCGTTTTGCCCTGATTCATCCAGTTAACGACCAGACCAGCATTGAAGATATTATTCCTGTGCTGACAGTAGATTCGATTGCCCAGTATGTGGCCAGTAAAAGTGGACATCGGCAGCGTTTAATTAAAACCGTGGTGAACAATCCCGCGTTCTCAGTATTGATTAGTCAGTTAATCCAGCACTCGATTCAGGATTATCTGGATAATTCAGTGATGTCGAAACGCGTTCCAGGTGTCGGGCATTTTATGAAAATGGGCAAATCGGTTTTAGAAACAGTGACCGACTCCAATCTGAACCAGACCATTGCCCATTATCTGCAAAAAAATATTTTAAAAATCAGTCAAATGAGTGAAAAAGTGCTCAATCAGCACTTTAATGATGACAAGCTCTATCATTTTCAGGCCAATCTCTGGCATAAAATTAAAGTCATGCCCTTATCGGTATTGCGGAATTATATCGAAGTACAGGACTTACCAAAGACGGTCGCGATGGGACACGAAATCTGGGATCATATTCGTCAGGCGCCTTATCTGAAACAACAAGTGCATGATGGCGTCTATGCCTGGTACGCACGTAATCAGGAACGGACTTTTGATCTTTTATTACGTGACCTGAATATTGAGGAGGCATTGATTGAACATGAACTCAGTCAATTACTTATCCCTGTACTGCAACAGGTAATCGAGACAGGTTATTTACGTGAGCGTGCCCGCCCTTATTTAGAAAAGTTTTATTATTCGGATCAAGTCGTACATATCTTAAAAGTAGAAGGATAAGGCTTTAAAAAACCTTACCCTTCCCTTCAAGTCTTAGAAGCTATAGGTCACACCAAGATTATAACGGCGGCCATCTAACACATAGTTATAGGTCGCAGTATCAATCTCTTTATCAAATAGATTGTAAATGCCTGCAGCAACCGCAATATTTTGCGTTGGCTTATAGTTCACTCCAACATCCACCATCGTATAAGCCGGTTTACCTTTGGCCATGGCTGTACGGCCCAAGTAATCCGAAGTTTTACTACGGTAATTCACACGACCCCAGCTTGAGAATTGATCATTAATTTCCCAATCTGCTGTGGTGTTAAACATATGCTTAGGCATTTCATTTAAAGGCTTGCCTTTGTTCACACCACTCTTTTGTTCAGTATCCGTGAAGGTGTAATTCGCACTCAAGTTCACATTTGGTAAGACTTTCCAGCCAAAAGTAGCTTCTGCGCCACGCATACTAGCCTTATCCACATTTTCCTTTAAGCTAACAAAGTCAAATTTTTCTCCCAGCCAATCACAGCCAGCGGAACCTGCACCTTTATCACAATCACGTATCTCGGTGATTTTATCTTTAAATTCACTATTGAATAGCGTAAGGCCCGCAGTCAGGTTGTCCAAGTTATCCCAGTTAAAAGAAACTTCATAGTTTACGCTTTTCTCAGGTTTTAAATCCGGATTACCAACAATCACCCCATTACTTTGACTGCCACCTGTTGCTTGCCCCCATGATGCGACTGTTTCTCTAAGTGTTGGTGTTTTATAACCCGTTGAGACGCCACCTTTAATCACCCAATTATCATTCAGTCCCCAAACGCCATAGACTTTCGGGCTCCAGTGATCACCAAAATTCTCATCTTTATCTAAACGCAGTGAACTGGTTAAGGTGAAATCATCGACAATATTCCAGGCATTTTCCGCAAATAAAGCCCAGCTATAACGCTCAAGATTGGAAATTGGTTTTGCCCCACCCACGCTTAGCTGATTGCCTTTGTCATCTAATTCTTCTTTTAAATATGATCCCCCAAAGCTCAAACTCTGACGGTCAAAATTAATTTTATTGATGGTATTAAATGTAGTATTGGTCGCTTCCATATTCCGTGATGGATTTTCATTCTCTTCACGTTGAATATAAGAGTGGGTTTCAACTGCTCCAATCTGACCACGATGCGTTAAGCTATATTCGGTACGATAATAATCTGCAAATGAATTTACTGGTGGTTTTTTGCCTGTTGGTACAGGTGAAATACTCTTGCCAACAGTTGCATTGCGGTTTTGAATCGAACGCTGATACTCCAGATCAATGGTATGATCATCATTGGGGGTCAGACTAAAGGCAGCTCCGCCTGCACGTATTTTCTGCTTTTTATAGCCACCATAGATTTCATCTTCATCACGTTGCGAATAAAGACCATTGGCTTTAAACGACAATAGATTGGCGATTAGAGGACCTGCAATATAAGCATTGGTTTGATATTGATTACCTGAGTCAGAATTTTCCTGCAACGTGGTATCAAGCTTGATCGAACCCGTCCACTCAGTTACATTTTTCTTGGTAATAATGTTAATCACACCACCCATCGCATCTGAACCATATAAGCCAGACATTGGTCCACGGATCACTTCAATGCGTTCAATAGCGCCAATATTCGGTAACCAGCCTTGTTCAATGCCTGAGTTATCACTATTTGGACGTACTGAACGTGAATTTACTTTCTTTCCATTAACCATAATTACGGTATAGGCACTGCCCATACCACGGATACTGATATCACTTGAGCTACCGCCTCCTGTAACCACCACACCTGGAACATCTTTCAGTGCATCGGTCACATCACGATATGCTTTTTTATTTATTTCTTCTTGTGTAAGCACAGAAATAGACGCTGCTGCTTTTTTAATGTCCTGCTCAAATCCACTTGCCGTGACAACAATCTTTTCCAGTTGTACAGGTTCTTTATTGGCCTGAATTTCTGCTGCCTGTGCAAGCGCCATCATACCGCCCAATACGGAAATAGTGAGGAGTGATTGACGTGCTATTTTGTTGGACATATTCCCACCCGATTCAGAGATATCTTAAATATTGCTTAAAATTTATGGGAATTCTAACAAAAAACAAATAAAACTCAATATAAATGATAATTATTATTATTTATATGTTCATTTTTAATTGTTTGCCGATAGCTTATCAATTGAGGCAAACCAGTTGAACTTTTTAGATTTCAGTCAAAAATAATGATTCCAAATCATTCATTTTATTTAACAATGATCTGATTACATTTAAGTAAAAAAGTTAATGATGGAGTCTGTGTTAGAGACTAGCTGTTATTGAAATGATCGACTGACTCAAGCTGTTCAAATTTAAAGACGTTTTATAGCTTAAATCGCTTCTTTAAAATTATGATACTTTTCTAGTAATTTTTATGCATATTACGTTGTTTTTTGATTGCGCAAGTTGAAAAGCGCGCCCCATATCTGGACCACGTTTCAACTTGCATGTCACATCGTGACTTAAGCCGGAATTTGCTGGGTAATGCAGTGAATATTGCCGCCACCGAGTAAGATTTCGCGCGCAGGAACACCTGTGATCAGATAGTCTGGATACATCTGCTGGAACAATGCCTTCGCCTGTTCATCAGTACGTTCATCCAGTAACGGAAAAATGATCTGCTGGTTACTAATCAGGTAATTGACATAAGAGCCCGCCAGACGATTGCCTTCAAAACGTTCAATGGCATTGCCCTTATCAATATCGATCGTCTCGTTTCCACTGGCATACAGTGGCCCGGGAGATGGCAACTTCCACACTTTCAATTGACGGCCTTTTGCATCCTTTGTATTTTCCAATACTTGTAATGCGGCTTGTGAACGTGCGTATTGCGGATCATTGAGATCATCTGTCCAGTGCAATGCCACTTCACCAGGACGGACAAAGCAGCACATATTATCAACATGCCCATCGGTTTCATCATTAAATACACCTTGAGGCAACCAGATGAAAGCGGTGACACCCAGGCATTCTTGCAGAATATTTTCAATCTGGGCCTGAGTCAGATGTGGATTTCGGTTCGGATTCAGCAAGCATTCTGCAGTGGTCAACAATGTGCCTTCTCCATCTACATGAATGGCGCCGCCCTCTAAAATCAGCGGTGTCGAGTAAGTATCAATGCCGTGCTGAGCAGCGATTTTGCCTGCAATCAACTGATCCTGATCCCATGGGAAATACAATCCGCCATTTTCCCCACCCCATGCATTAAATACCCAGTTAATGGCTTTTTTCTGGCCTTGTGCATTCTTGACAATGGTTGGTCCCGTATCACGTGTCCAGGCATCATCACTTTCCATTTCCACCAGTGTGACCTGTGCAGGCATAACTTGACGTGCTTTTTCCATTTCTGCTTGAGGAACAGCCATAAATACTGGCGTTTTCTGGGCAATTGCAGCCGCAACCTGGGCAAAAGCCTGTTGTGCAGGTGCGCCATTGCCACGCCAGTTATCCGTACGATACGGCCAGATCATCCATACCGCTTCTTGTGCAGACCACTCGCCGGGCATGCTAAAACCTTGCTGCTTTGGGGTTGTCGCATTCTGTTCCATATTGTCTATCTCCATATGTTCATATCTTTTGAAGTCAAATCTACATTGATCAAATCAATTGTTTAAAACGGTTTAAGTGGTGGCCCCAAACGAGAGCGGCTGTTTTCGGATACGCTTATAAAGCAGCAGTAAAACCCCAGCCAATAGCCACACGCCTCCAAATTCCAGTGCCGATTTTTCCAGATGTATCCATAAACCTAATAGGCACAGCACTGAAACCAGTGGTAGCAGCAAATTGAAGAAAATGTTTTTCAAGCCCGTACGCTCTTTACGAAGCACAAAGAATTTCATGAATACAGAGAAGTTCACCATGGTAAATGCAATCAAGGCACCAAAACTGACCAGACTCACCACCGTTGCAAGATCGACGGTAATCGCTAACAGGGAAATCAGGCCCACAAATAAAATCGAATATAACGGCGTACCGAGTCTGTGATTGACATAACCGAATATTTTTTGGTTAAACACACCATCACGCCCCATGATGTAAAGTAAACGTGAAGCGCTGGCATGAGAGGCCAAACCGGAGGCAAATGCATTCATGATCTGTACGGTAAGCAAGGCTGACTGGAAAAATACGCCTCCAACAAACAGTGCAATTTCAGGTAAGGCTTCATCTGGATTTTTAAACTGTTCCAGTGTCGGAAAGGACAATTGAACAAACCACGAAACCGTAATAAAAATCAGGCCACCTAATAAGGTTGTCAGCATAATCGCCCGGGGAATGGTCTTGGTCGGATTGCGGCTTTCATGGGCTAAGGTCGAGACCGCATCAAAGCCCAAATAAGAGAAACAGACCAATGACACACCTGTCAGCAAGGTCAGATATTCGGGATTACCATTGAATAACGGCTTGATTGTCGCCAGGCTTTGATAACCCTGCGAATGCCCCATGCCTGTGACCACCAGAAAAATAAACACCAGCATCATTGAAATCGTAGCTGCAATAAAGATAAAGCTAAAATTGGCCAGAATATTGATACGAAAGCTGTTGATCAGCGTGATACTCCCGACCATGATCACCACCCAGGTGGTATAGGAAATGTCGGGCATCAGTGCATTAAGATAAAATGAGGCGAGTAAAACATTGACTAACGGAATCAGGAGATAGTCAATCAGCGAGCACCAGCCCACAAAAAAACCCGCTGTCTTGCCGCATGTTTCAGTGGTATAGGTATAAGCTGATCCTGATTTTGGCGTCAGTTTACTAAAGCGTGCATAGCTAAATGCAGTTAAGAGCATCGCAAATAAAGCCAGAATATAAGCCAGAGGAACCCTTCCCTCGGTAACTCTTGAAATAATACCAAAAGTATCAAATACAGTTGCTGGAGCCATATAAGCCACACCAATGACAACCACTTGCCACAATGACAGCCCTTTTCGGTTGTTTTCGCTTTCCATGCATGTTTCTCCTGCATCAATGCAAACACTTTCGCAGTGCTTTTTTTATTCATCTTGGATAGTGATACTGAACAGAGAAGTCCCTTTCCCGATTCAATAAGCAGTTGAAGAATTAGAGCGTAATCACGTTTTCTTCGAGATAGCTTTGCATTCCCGATTCACCCAGTTCACGTCCAATTCCACTTTTCTTGAACCCGCCCCATAAGGAGCCAGGCTGAATCATTTGATGACAATTGATCCAGATATGACCAGAGCGAAGTCGCTTGGCAATTTTTTTACCGTGCTGCAAAGATCCGGTGATAATGGTGGCAGCCAGGCCGAAGTCAGAATCATTGGCTAGCCGGATCGCTTCTTCTTCAGTTTCAAAGCTTCGACAACACATCACCGGGCCAAAGATTTCCTCTTTCCATAAGCGGCTTTCAGTGGGTACATTTACAAAAACATGGGGCTGAATGAAAAAGCCCTTTTCCGGAATGGCAATCTGTTCAGGATCAATTAAGGATTGAAGCTTTTCCTGTTGTGCGATAGTTAAATATTCATGAACTTTCTGATATTGCTTTTGTGTCGTCATCGGTCCCATGCTCAACGGTCCGCTCAGGTCAGAACCTAAAGTCATCGACTCCACCGCGGTTTTAAGCTTCTGGTAAAAGCGCTCTGCCAGTGATTGGTGTACCAGTAAACGTGAGGTTGCAGAGCACATTTGACCGCTGTTATAAAACATGCCACCAAGTGCTTTATCGACGGCTTCATCCAGATCGGCATCTTCAAGAATTAGGATCGGCGATTTGCCACCTAGCTCTAACGTGACACGCTTGACCGATTGCGCTGCTGCCTGCATCACGTGAATACCCACTTCCGTACTACCGGTGAAGGAGACTTTATTGACCTCTGGATGGGTTACCAGATGCTGGGCTGCCACGGCATCTCCCAGAATCAGGTTAAAGACCCCCTGCGGAAACTGGATCTGATCCAGTAATCGGGTAAATTCATACTCTGGCAATGGCACCAGTTCGGATGGTTTAAAGATCAGTGTGCAACCTGCGGCAAGGGCAGGTGCGATTTTCCAAGCGCTGGTGATTAAAGGGAAATTCCACGGCGTAATCAAAGCAACCACACCCACCGGATTTTGCTGATGGGTCAGTTCAATGCCATCTTCACATTGGGTCACCTGACTAAACGCAAATTCTTTGACCAGATTGGCATAGTAGCGATAGCACTTAATGCTATTCTCGACGTCGACTTGGGCTTGCTCCGAAGATTTACCATTATTACGATGAGAAAGTTCAATCAGGGTATTCTTTGCTGCGTCTATGGCATCGGCAATTTTGTTTAACCAGTTTGCCCGTTGTTCAGGACTGGTCAAACTCCAGCTTTCCAGCGCCTGTTGCGCAGCCGCCACGGCAGCGTCTACATCTTGTGGGGAAGCGGTGGTAAAACGGGTTAATTCTTCTTCACTGGCTGGATTCACCACCGTAATCTGGGAGCTTCCTGACGTATTTTCCCATTTTCCATTGATATAATTCTTCATCTGCTTACTCTCATACGAGTCCTAACGCGGATTCATCGTGACTGCCCACAGGATTTCAGCCTGCTTCAAGTCAACCCAGTCGCTTTATTCCTCATTCATTCCATCGACATCATCTGTTGTTATCCCACTATTTCTATCGATCAGCGAGACTCAACTCACCCCGCAGGGCAAGTTGACTGCTCGAAAGATCAAAGAGATTCGGCTTACAAATGACCTTCAGCCTTTAATTCCTGAATGGTATTCTGAATCGCATGACGTAAGGTTTTCACGGCAAAGTCAATTTGATCACGTGTCAGGATCAAGGGTGGAGACAACACATTCATGTGTCCCACAGGACGTACAATCAAACCGAGTTTCTGGCAATGATTGGCAATACGTTTGCCTACCCCGACAGAACGGTCAAACAGTTCTTTGGTTTGTTTGTTACGCAGGTTTTCGATACACATCATGAATTTTTTGCCGCGTACTTCACCGACAATTTCCAGATCTGCCAACGTCTTTAATTGCTCTTCAAAGTAAACGCCCATGTCCTGGACATGTTCACAAATCTTTTCCTTTTCCAGAATTTCAATATTCTTGAGTGCAGCCACACAACTGACCGGATGACCTGAATAGGTAAAGCCATGGGTAAGCAAACCACCTTCATGATGCGGTTTACTGATGGCATCATAAATTTCATCCGAAATGATGGTTGCACCTAAAGGCAGATACCCCGAAGACAGGCCTTTTGCACAGGTAATAATGTCAGGCACAATGCCAAACACGTCTTCTGAAGCAAACATATGGCCTAGGCGACCAAATGCGGTAACCACTTCATCAGATACATACAGCACATTGTATTTCTTACAGACGGCCAAGGTTTTAGCATGGTAGCCTTCTGGTGGAACGATCACCCCGCCCGCGCCCATGATTGGCTCGGCAAAGAAAGCCGCGACATTGTCCGGGCCAAGTTTCAGAATGGTATCTTCCAGTTCCTGAACCTTTTCATTACAGAAATCTTCCATCGACTGCGATGCTGGCTTGCGGTACGGATTTGGACATGACACATGGTGAACCAGCTCATTGTGAATCTCGAAACCGACATGATCGGCTTCAATACCGGTCAAGGTCATACTGATATAGGTACTGCCGTGATAAGCGTCTTTACGGGCAATCAGTTTCTTTTTCGATGGTTTGCCAATCTGATAGAAATAGTGGTGAATTAAACGTACTGCAGTATCGTTCGCTACTGAACCACCACAGCCATAAAACACATGATTCAGATTACCCGGTGCCAACTCAGCCAGTTTAGCCGCCAACTTGGCTGCTGGTGCTGTGGTTTGATGACCAAATGGTGAATAATAAGGTAGTTCCATGATCTGTTCAGCAACGGCATCGGCAATTTCTTTACGTCCATAACCGACATTGACACACCACAGGCCGCCAATACCATCTAGATATTTATTGCCCTGCGCATCATATACATAGACATTTTCACCTTTCGACATGATTAAAGAGCCTTCGTCTTTAAAGGTCGAAAAATCTGTCCATGGGTGAATCACATGATCCTTATCTTTTTGCCAGATATCCTGAATATCGACATTTACAGGTAATTTTGAGTTCATCTTCTATCCATCCATTTTTTATTGCAATGCTCCATTCCAGCAGCATGCATGTCTTACACATTGTTAATTTGTTGATCATTAAACTGTTGCTGTATTCTTCTGCACCACTTGTGCGGTTGACTGTGCGTCATAATTTAAAATCGCATTCAACAACACATCGGCACCTTGAGCCGCATCTTGCATATAAATATCTTCTGCCTCGTTATGGCTTAAACCATCAATACACGGAATAAAGATCATCGTCGTCGGACAATGTTTTGCGATATTGATGGCATCATGTCCTGCACCACTCACAATCGGCTGATTGCTGTAGCCCAGACTGTTTACCGCTGCTTGAACCGTTGCCACACAAGTCTTATCAAAATAAGTCGCCGGACTCAGCCAATGTTGAGACACCTGAACATCCAGATCTCTTTCTGTCGCCAGACGAGACAAGATTGCTCTGGTTTCCACTTCCATGACGTTGAGTGCAGCATCATCTGGATGACGTAAATCAATGGTCCACTGAATCTGGCCCGGGATAGTATTGCGCGATGAATTTGCCACCTGCATTTCACCAAAGGTCACCAAACCTTGCGGGAATTTCTCAAGAATGCATTTTTCAACAGCCACGATCATTTCTGCGGTACCGACCATGCTATCTTTACGCATATTCATCGGGGTTGTGCCCGCATGTGCTGCTTTGCCTTGGGTTTCAACATCTAGCCACAGAATGGCTTGACCACCGGTGACCACGCCAATCGAGATCTGGTTTGTTTCCAATACAGGCCCTTGCTCAATATGGGCTTCGTAATACGCCTGGAATGGACGCGCCAGTGGATAATCGCCGAGTTGTCCGGTACGGACCAGTTCGGAATAAACAGAAATACCGTTTTTATCGGTGGTGTCATAGACTTGCTGTTTAGCTAATACCCCAGCGAAAGCGGCGGAGCCCATCATTGCCGGAGTGAAACGTGCGCCTTCTTCATTCATCCACACCACCAGTTCAAGTGGATGAGCCGTCACAATATTCTGTTCTTCCAGGCGCTGTAATACTTCCATACCCGCCAGCACACCATAAATACCATCAAAGCGTCCGCCCTTGGGCTGGGTATCCAGATGGCTGCCCATAACGATAGGTAATGCGGTATGGTCTTGACCGGAACGGCGTAAAATCAGGTTACCGACTTCATCATAATGAATAGAAAGATTAATCTGCTTGGCCCACTCAAGCAGTAAAGCCCGACCTGAAATATCTTCATCCGTAAGCGCTAACCGTGTATTACCACCCTTGCTGGTGGCACCAATTTTTGCCATGTCCATGAGCATCTGCCATAAACGCTCTGCATTCACTTTCATTGTTTTAACATCCCTTTTATCGATATATCACTATCGCTTTATTCACTCTACTTTGATTAATTCTTCCATTAAAAACGAGTGCCAATTCTTTCAAAAAAACAGGTACCAATTTAAATATCAATAAATAAATAAAATTCCTTTTGTTTTTCAAACGAATAAGCAAATGATTAAACTAATCCTATTTTTATAAAAATCAATTTATTTTTTATTACTTTTTAATTATTTCTAATCCCATTCAACACCGAACACAAAACAGCCAAAAAGTTTTATATATAAAACTTTTTGGCTGCTGTTTGATCTAAGAAAATTTTAAATAGGACTATTTTAACCATCAAAGCATGATTTAAAAATACAAATGCTCACATTTAAACTAAAACAGTTTGGTTAAACTAAATACCACTGTCTTATCTGCAATTGGCAAATCTTTATTAACATTTGCATTGGCATAATATAAATCAAAAATAAAATCCTGATAATTAAAATCCACTCCTAACTTATAATCATAGAAGTGGCTTCTCTGATCTGTTCCCCAAAGTACAGCATAGGCATCTTTATTTGCAAACTGGTTATATGCTACTTGCGTATATATTCCACTGCTCCGCGACTGGATAACGATATCCGACTTCATAACGCAGCATTTTACCGGTCTCTAGCGTATAATCAGGTGAATAGTAAAAAGCCAGATTCAACTCATCCTGAGCATGGAGGAGATTTGATCTCAACACGCCAATTGAGTATTCCTCAAAATCTACACGGGGCAGGGTTTTATCTTCTCCAGGGTAGTTTACATTCAGATATTGCAGATTCAGTTTAAGATCATTATTTATTTGATAATTATAGCCAATATAATAATCCAGCTCTAAACTACTGCCAATATCCAGCTGTATATTTGATGCAAACAGTTGCGTATACAATCCTGAATCATGATCTAGTCTTAATGTTCCTTGAATAGCCGGTTTTCCTTTGGTTTGCGTAGTGCCACGCCAATAATACTCTGTTAAAAAAGCCATTGAACCACTGACTGAAAAACGTTGCTGCTGATTTTCAGTAGGACTATCGGCGGTTTTTGCATATACTGGCGCTAATAGTGTAGATGTTAAGATAGCTAGAATCCATTTCTTGTTGATCATCTATTTATTCCATGAATATATGATTTTTTTGAATTCTGATTATCTTTCACACATCCTATAAATCGAGAACCAATTTCACAAAAAACAGAAGAGCCATTTATTTTATAAAAACTAGGTTTAATTCATATCCGCATAAAATCAAAGCAAGCTTATCGCTTTCTTTGATTTTAAAATTTATTAACATTTTTACATCAGTCATATTTTTAACTGTATTGAATAGACAATAAAAGTCCCCTCTCCTTTTTAAAGGATGAGCGTAGTTACGCGTAAAAGGGAGAGGATTTAGATCAAGCATTTCCCCTCATCCTAACCGTCTCCCAAGGAAGAAGGAACTTTTAACATCAATGTTGAGCATTTTTTGACTTTTGAAGGTGCTCTGTTCTTTATTGTTTATTCACTTCCCTTTATATACCTGTTTGCCTGCAAACCAGGTCTCAGCAACTTTCCAGTCTTTGATATCTTTATTCAATGGCGTTTTTAAAGCATCTTGCAAGACCACAAAATCAGCCCACTTTCCGACACTGATACTGCCAATCTGATCCCCCCAGCCTGCAATATTGGCAGGTGCTTGAGTATAGGCATATAAGGCTTCATCCAGACTTAAAGCGTTATCGCTATAGCGGGTTTTGCCCTGATACTCACGGAAAACCACATCACTCAGCTGTAGCATTGGATTTTCAGATGCAGTCGGCCAGTCACTTCCCAATACCATGGTAGCGCCGCTACTGAGCAAAGATTGCCAAGCATAACTATATGGCATACGCGCCTTACCCAAACGCGACTCCTGATAGTTACCGCTAATGGCATGGTCCGGCTGCATTGAAGCCACCACCCCTAGCTGGGCAAAACGCGGAATTGCATCTTTAGAGATCACTTCAATATGCTCAATTCGATTGGCAAACTGACGATGTTTCGGACTATTCTCAATCGCATTCAGGGCCATATCGACACTTTTGTCACCAATGGCATGTATCGCCACCGGGAAACCTGCTTCATTCGCATTTTTCACTGAACTATTTAGCTCTACCTGTGAGGTAATCGGCGCGATATTAAAATGATGACGATCTGCATACGGTTCATTCAATGCAGCGGTGTAATTCATCAAGGTACCATCGACGAAGTATTTCATATAGGCAAAGCGAAACTGCGGCCCAGTTTTCCACTGCTGTTCTTTTTGCATGAACTGCTGATTGAGTTGATCACGTTGCTTTGCATAAGCCTGAAAATGGGTTGGTGTAACCTGATCCTCTCCCGCCATCAAGCCAAAACGTATCCGCATCGGCAATTGCTGTTTCGACTCCAGTAAAGCAGGATAAACCGTAGCCAACTCAGTCCACATATCATGTACGGAGGTAATCCCCAAACTGTTAAAATGCGCAATGATTTTTTCAATGACAGGAAGTGCCGCTTTGCCCGAAAGTAATGCACTGCTGTACTTGGGATTGCCCAAAATCAGTTGCATGCCCGCAGTTTCCTTAAAAATACCAGTCGGCTCTCCTGTTTTTGGGTCTTTGACAATCTCGCCCCCTTCCGGTGCTTGGGTATTTTTATCAATCCCCAGCAATTGCATGGCCTTGCTATTTACCCAGACCGAATGATAGTCAATGTCCTGTAACACCACAGGGCGATCGGGCACAATCGCATCCAGTTCCTGACGGGTCGGCATATGACCATCTTTGAGGCTGCTGACATCCCAACGACCACCCACCAGCCAGGCGCCTTTCGGTAACTGTTTATCCTTTTCGGCGATCAATCTAAACCATTCCTGACGATCCGTGATACCGAAAAGGTCCACCCCTTCCCAAAGCTCTAGCCCACCCAATAAATGGGTATGCGCATCGGTCAAACCAGGCAGCACCGTCTTGCCTTTTACATCAATAATTTGTGTCTGCTTGGTCGCCATCTGCTGAATAAAGCGGTTGTCACCTACAGCCAGAAACTTTCCATCTTTCACAGCAAAAGCTTGTGCTTTTGGCTTGGCCGGATTGGATGTCCGAACATCGGCGTTCAGTACAATGACATCAACCTGAGGCATTTGTGCATAGCTGTTTAAGCTTATGACGCCGATACTGATCGCTAACCATAATTTCTTATTCATAAGTCCCTTATTTCCCTATCCAGTGTTATTTTTCCATTTTTATTCTCGTTGCTTTCTCTGCAAAACCTAGAACCAATTCAACTGAAAATGCAGGAACCATTTTTATTGACATACCACCGATTCAAGTCAAACGAAAGCAGCTACCTGTTCGAATGCCTTTTATCGTGGCTACGGTTTTGCAGCATAGACCTGTCGGCCTGCAAACCAGGTTTCCGCGACCCGCCAGTCCTTCAGGTTCTTAGGCAGTGGTGGCTGTAAAGTACCTTGTAAAATGACAAAATCGGCCCATTTACCCACACTGATACTGCCCGTTTCATTTCCCCAGCCTGCAACATTGGCAGGCGCTTTCGTATAAGCATATAAGGCTTCATCCAGACTCAGGGCGTTTTCGCTATAACGGGGTTTTCCGTTATATTCACGAAATATGGCATCACTGAGTTGTAACATCGGGTTTTCTACGGCGGTCGGCCAGTCACTCCCCAGGACCAGCGTAGCCCCACTGCTTAATAGCGACTGCCATGCATAGCTATAGGGCATACGTGCTTCGCCCAAACGTGATTCTTGGTAATTACCTGAGATGGCATGATCAGGCTGCATCGAAGCCACCACACCTAACTGGGCAAAACGCGGCATGGCTGTTTCACTCATGACTTCAATATGTTCGATTCGATTGGCAAACTGACGATGGCGGGGACTGCTTTCAATCGCATTTAAGGCCATATCGACACTTTTATCTCCAATCGCATGCATGGCAACAGGAAAACCCACCGCATTTGCCTTGCTGACCAGATCATTTAATTTGGCCTGTGAGCTTATTGGCTCACTATTAAAATCATGCCGGTCTGCATAATCTGCATTCAATGCAGCGGTATAACTAAATAGTGTGCCATCGACAAAATATTTAAGATAACCATAGCGGAATTGCGGTCCCTGTAACCATTGCTGTTCTTTTTGTTTAAATTGCTGGTTCAGTTCATCGCGTTGTCTTGCATACTCAGCAAATTGTGCTGTTGTGGTTTTTTCTGCCGATGTATCTGCCATATAGCCAAACCAGACCCGCATGGGTAATGGTTGCTTTTGTTGTAGCATTGCAGGATAAACCGACCAATCACTTCTCCACATATCATGGACTGAGGTCACGCCCAACTGATTAAAATGCGCAACCAGTTTTTTCAAAACAGGCAGTGCTTCTGTTCCAGCAACCACCGCTTTGAGATAGACCGGATTTTTACGCACCAGTTGTGTTGCGGCGGTTTCTTTAAATATCCCGGTCAACTCGCCGGTATGTGGGTCCTTAACAATTTCGCCTCCCTCTGGTGCGACGGTGTTACGATCAATTCCCAGAAGTTGCATGGCTTTGCTATTCAGCCATGCGGTATGATAATCAATATCCAGCAATACCACGGGTCGATCTGGTACAATCGCATCCAGTTCCTGTCGTGTCGGCAAGCTTTGCTCAGACAACAAACTGATATCCCAGCGGCCTCCGGTCATCCACTGGCCTTTGGGTAGCTGCTTATCACGTTCTGCAATTTGCCTGAACCATTCAGCACGATCCTTCAAACCATATAGATCAATGCCTTGCGCAATTTCCATCCCGCTACCAAAATGTGTATGCGCATCTGTTAAACCCGGGATGACGGTACGACCCTGAGCATCAATAACGCGCGTGTGCTCGGTTGCCATATGCCGGATAAAACTGTTATTGCCTACCGCCAAAAACTTTCCCTCTTTGACCGCAAATGCCTGTGCTTTTGGCTTTGCCGGATTAGAAGTTCGCACATCAGCATTGAACACAATCACATCAACTTGCGGCGTTTTTGCATAGCTTGCCAGACTCATGACACCAATACTGAGGCCCAACACGAATGTCTTATTCATAAATCCCTTACACCCTTATCCTGAATTATTCTGCTGTTTTTATTTTGTCTATTTTGTTCGTAAAACCTAGAACCAATCTGCCTGCAAAAACAGGAACCATTTTAAGTCCCGTACATCGACTAAAGTTTTTATGCTCTGTTTTATTGATCAGGAGTGATGAACACATCTGAATAAAGTCTGTCTCTAAGCAACTTCATGGGGTGGTTAAGTGCAAAGTTAATTTTCATTTAAAAGTATCAAAATCAGCATGTTAAAAATAAAAAAAGCCCTCGAAAGGACTTTTTAAAATACAGTAGATTTCTCGCGATTATTTAAAATACGCGCCTTCTGCCTGTGTATGATCTGTTTGATCCACAACGCGCTGTAACTCTGGTACATGCTGTCTTAAGGTGGTTTCTACACCTTGCTTCAAAGTGACATCAATTGCAGAACAACCCTGACAACCACCACCGAATTTCAATACAGCGGTTAAGCCGTGCTCCGGACTATCCTGTACTTCAACCAGGCTACAGTTACCGCCGTGGCCTGCTAAGCCTGGGTTAATTTCAGATTGCAACACATAGGTGATACGTTCTTCAATTGAGGCATCTGGACCAACGCGTGGCACTTTCGAGTTCGGTGCGCGGAACGTCAATTGACCACCAAAACGGTCTTTGTTGTAGTCAATCACTGCATCCACTAAATATGGAATTGAGGGCGCATCAACATAGGCAGGAAAATCTGGATAGTCCTGCTTATAGTCTGTTGGTGCCACTTCTTCAGGGGCACTATAAGCCATACAACATTCAGCACGTGGAGTACCTGGATTTTCTACAAAAACACGAACGCCAATCCCTGGAGTATTCTGCTTTGCTAATAAATCACTTAAATACTCTTGTGCAGAGGGAGTAATCAAAAGGTTTGGAATTTCTTCTGCGACAGCAGTGTTGGTGTTCTCAGTCGACATAACAATAATCCTCAAGCTGATGTCGTTATATTAACCGAAGATGGAGGGTAATTAAAAAAAATCAACCATTTTTGTAGGAATTCTATGCAAGATCATTGTTTATTAAGTTTTTAATGGCATTATTGCTTAGACTCTGATCAATTTAAACTATTTATGTTACATCTACCCTTTGGTCACACTGTGACCCTGATCATTATTACTGTTGCAATTTCCTTGTTGGCTTTCTCCAATCAGGCAGTGATGAACCGTCTGATTTTCTGGCCACCTGCCATGCAACGCGGGCAGTATGACCGTTTTATCACGCATGGTTTTATTCATGCCGACGGCACGCATCTCCTGTTCAATATGATCACGCTGTTTTTCTTTGGCAATATCATTGAAAGTTTTTACCGTCAGTTTTTTTATGACATGGGCTTTGTCTTATTTTATTTGGGCGGACTGATTGTTGCCATTTTGCCGAGTTATTTAAAACATCGCCATGATGCCCACTGGGCCAGCCTAGGGGCCTCTGGTGCAGTATCAGCTGTACTATTCGCTTATATCCTGTTCCAGCCCTGGAACCTGATCTTCGTGTTCTTTATTCCAGTGCCTGCGATTATTTTTGCGATTTTATATGTGGCTTATAGCATTTGGTCTGGCAAACGGGGCAATAGCAATATCAACCATAGTGCACATCTTTGGGGCGCAGCCTATGGTGTTGTGGTTACCATTATTCTGGAACCTCGCGTCATTCCACATTTCCTGAACCAGTTGACCAAACTGCCTTTTTAAATAGATTTAATATTCGCCCCAGAGATGGGGCTTTTCTTTTTTTAAGATTAATAATCAAATTTTAATTATTTTTATCATAAAAATCATCTCTCTAAACTCGACTCTATTATTTTAACGGATTAAGTCGATTCTCATGCCTCGTAACAGCCTGCTCACCACCTTGTCGATTGCCCTGTTTAGCCTTTCGATTTCAGCATGCAGTAATGATGATTCCAAAGAATCCAGTACTGTGGTCGAAACCCAGAAACAACCTAACATTTTATTCATCATGGCCGATGACTTAGGCTATTCAGACTTAGGGGCTTTTGGTGGAGAAATTCATACCCCCAATATTGATGAACTCACTCGAGCAGGTCGTATTTTAACCGACTATCACACTGCCCCAACCTGCTCGCCAACCCGTTCGCAATTGATTTCAGGGACTGACCACCACTTGGCAGGTATTGGCGCGATGGCCGAGCTGACACCAGATCATTTAAAAGGCCAACCCGGATATGAGGGCTATCTGAATGAACGTTCACTTTCGATTGCTGAAGTCCTCAAAGACAATGGCTATCGCACTTATATCAGTGGTAAATGGCACTTGGGCTTAACCCCTGCAACCAATGCCCATGCCAAAGGTTTTGACCATTCCTTTACCTTACTACAAGGACTGGATTTGCATTTTAAACAGGCACCGACTGCCTACAAGCGTAATGCCACCTATACCGAAGATGGTAAACAAGTGCCGATTTCATCTTTACCTGATGATTTCTTCTCGACCAACTATTTCACAGACAAATTGATCAGTTATCTAGAGTCAGGTAAAAACTCAGGCAAGCCCTTCTTTGCCTATGCGGCTTACACTGCACCGCATTGGCCTTTACAAGCCCCTGCTGAATATCGTGACCGCTATCGTGGTGTTTATGACGTCGGCTATGATGTGATTCGCGATGCACGTATTGCCCGCCAGAAACAGCTCGGCCTGATTCCAGCCAACTTTATTGCCGCAGAACCGATTGCC
Organism: Acinetobacter sp. IK40; assembly: GCF_035615075.1. NCBI lineage: Bacteria > Pseudomonadati > Pseudomonadota > Gammaproteobacteria > Moraxellales > Moraxellaceae > Acinetobacter > Acinetobacter sp. IK40. The sequence continues at coordinate 116,912 of NZ_JANBOE010000008.1, forward strand.
ACGCAAAATGCCCCACAAAAATATGGCAAATGGAACGAGCTTTCGGCTGAACAAAAAGCACTGGAAGCCCGTAGAATGGAAATCTACGCGGGCATGGTGGAGAATCTGGATGCCAATATTGGCCGACTGATTCAATATCTCAAACGCAATAATTTATATGACAATACCCTCATTTTCTTTGTTTCAGATAATGGTGCCGAAGGTTTTATTCGTGGCAACTATGGTCCCGAATCAGGCTTTGATAATAGTGTCAGCAATGTGGGTACATCCAGTTCATATCATTATGTCGGGCCACGCTGGGCAGAAGTGAGTGCTGCACCATTCCATTTGTGGAAAGATACGGCAGGTGAAGGAGCCACCACTGCCCCTGCCATTGTAAAACTCCCTTATCAAACCCAGGCTCAGGCGACTCACCATGGTTTTGCTTCCGTGCTGGATGTTTTCCCGACGGTTTTAGATTATGCCAATATTGCTGTGCCACAGGGCCAATATAAAGGTCGTCAGGTGAATACCCCAAGCGGCTATTCATGGAAACCACTACTTGAAAACAAGGCTCAGGCAATTCGCCCAGTCAACTTTAGCTTTGCCGATGAATTACATGGCAGCAAATATGCACGCCAAGGCGACTGGAAAATTGCCCTACAAGGCAAAGCTGAACTAGGTACAGGCAATTGGGAACTCTATAACCTGAAAAATGATCGGGGTGAAACCCAAAACCTTGCCCAAAGTAATCCAGCGAAGCTACAAGAACTGGTCGATGTATATAACAAATACACCCAGCAAAATGGCGTTAAGGAATATAACCCTCAATGAAACTGAGTAGCATTCTAGTTTCCCTCTGTAGCCTGTCCCTTGTGGCAGGTTGCAGCAAAGTTGAGTCGAAAGTAAAGCCATCGCAACAACACCCAACGGCTCAACCTTTATCGTTGGGCTCTGTAAGCCAATGCCAGAATTATTCTGGCTTACCCGATGCCTGGCAAAAACATAAAACAGCGGGCATGGTCTGGATTCCTAAAGGCTCCTTTTCACTGGGTTCTAATCAGGCCTATCCCGATGAACTCAATTTTGGCGCGAGAGAGCGTCAAGTCGAGGGCTTCTGGATCGACCAGACCGAAGTCACGGTTGCCCAGTTTTCCAGTTTTGTCAAAGCGACGGGCTACGTTACCGATGCAGAAAAGCAAAAGCAGGCGGCGGTGTTTTCTCCTGATCTAAATCATCCCAATCAATGGTGGCAACTCAAAGCTGACTATACCTGGAAAAGCCCGAATGGCTCTCAGGGTCAATCCCCTCTGCCCTCCGAACCCGTGCGCTATGTCACCAAGAATGATGCAGAGCATTATGCAGTCTGGTTAGGGCACGATTTGCCCACCGAGCTGGAATGGGAATATGCCGCCAAAGCAGGTTCAAAAACAGATACCCCTTTACACCAAGTCCCACAAGATGCCCATCAACATCCGCAAGCCAATTATTGGCAAGGTGATTTTCCAGGTAACAATACCGTTGAAGATCATTTTGAAGGCGTTGCCCCTGTCGGCTGTTACCCGGCCAATGCCTTTAAACTGTTTGACATGATTGGCAATGTCTGGGAATGGACGTCTTCGGTCTATCATGGCGCGCATGATCAACACATGGGTAATTATACCGACTTGCGTCAACATAATAACGCGACCACGCAATATGTGCTGAAAGGTGGCTCATTCTTATGTGCCTCTAATTTCTGTGCACGTTATCGCAATAGCAGTCGTTATCCTCAGGAGTTTGATCTGGCGGCAACCCATGTCGGGTTTAGGACCGTTTTACGACCTTAACTGTGAGATCCATCTTAAAGTTTTAGTCCCGTTCTGGTAAAAAGTAACTGATCGTTTTAAAGTGATCCTTAAAGCAATAAAAATACGGGACGGAACCATGAAAAAATATCACGCTACCTTGATCTGCTGTTGATATTCAGCCTATCCGCTTGTGCAGTGCATACACCGCATGGCAGTGTTGTAGACGATCCGGAAGAATATCACGATGGCCATGACGACTTTTGCCCACCCGGACAGGCCAAAAAAGGCCGTTGCTAAATGTCATCTTGCCTAAAGCCATGTTGGTTGAGGCAATTGATTTGTTTTCCATCGTCCCTGAATGGCTTAATTCATCTGCCATTGTATAAAAAATTACATTTTTTCTGATTGAACATTTTATTTGGGTAAAACCCATATAAACTATATGGAAATAGATCTTGCTCTTTGCTGGACACATTCAATGAATCAAACCCAATCCCATGCTGTACTGGACATTCTGAACAAGGTTCAACATGCTGATGACTGGTTGATTTTCCTTGAACAGCTAAACCAGCATTTTGACCTTCAGGCCACACAACTTCTGGCAGTCGATCTTGAAGTGCAGGCCCTGTCATTTAGTGTACATCACGGGGTTGATCTTGATCCCCAGCAACTCGAAAAAGCGGCGCTGCAACAACTTCGTCTAGCATTTGATGATGACCTACAATTAAAAAAATTATTGGCGGCACCACTCACAGGCTGGATGCATTGCACACAACACTTTAGCGAACAGGATATTGTTCAGACCCAGGTCTACCAACAGATTTTACAACCGCTCAATTTACGTTTTTGCTCAGCACTTCAGGTCATTTATGATCATAAAATCTGTGTGATTCTGGCCTTGCTCACCAGCCCCGATCGTGGTGCATTAAGTTGCTCTGAACTCCAGCCGATTTATGAGATATTGCCACAGATCCAGCAAAAGCTTCAGCACTATCGCCATCATTTTGAATATTCCACCATGACCCTACTTGGATCACAATTGATCCGGAAAATGAATCAACCCATTGCGATTATTAATCTCAACGGCGATATTCTGGAGATGAATGCCGAGGCAGAAAAATTTCTCGAACATAATACGCACATCCGGATTGAACAGCGCCGCTTCTACTTCGAACCACATAAACAGCAAATATTTGAACAGCACCTGCTTGAATTAGAACGCCTGCATCACACCAGTTCTCAGGTCGGTTATGCTGAACGAAGTCAGGTGATGCACCTCGATCATCAGCTGTTTTTAACACTGGATCTGCTCTGCCCCGAAAAAACCCATAAGATTTTTGGTTTACGCCCCGTATTACTGGCAACATTTTCAGGGCTGCAACATCTGCCTAAATATCAAAAAGACCGATGTACCCAGCTGTTTATGTTCACACCGGTCGAACATAAAATATGCGAGCAACTATTGAAGGGCAAAACCACTAAAGAAATTGCCCTTTTATATGAAATTCAGGCCGATACCGTCAAAAAGCACCTGCAAGCTATTTTCAAAAAGACCAGAACACATCGGCAAAGTGAATTGATCCAGTTGCTGATGCAATTAGTCTAGGCTATAAAATACGCAGCGTTACGCAATTTCGGCAGGGAAAGCAATCACCTGATCAATCTTGACCTGATTCATCACCACCATCAATAAACGGTCAATCCCTAACGCGATCCCGGAACATTCAGGCATATGCGGTAAAGCTGCCAGCAAATACTGATCGGTTGGAATCACAGGCAAACCTTGTTGTGCTCGCTCTGCATTATCAGCTTCAAAACGGGAGGCCAATACCTCGGCATCCAGCAATTCATCATAGGCATTCGCCAGTTCCAGCCCTTCAATATAAACCTCAAAACGTGCTGCAACCAGTTCACCCTCTTCATCCTGTTTCACTTTGGCCAGTGACGCCATTTCAGGTGGAAAATCGGTTAAAAAGACAGGCGCATCAAAACCCAGACTTGGCTCGACAAAGTGCGAAAACAACAGATCCATATACCCCAGACGATCATCCCCCAAGTCAAGATTCAGACCGACACGATTGGCGGTATCCTTGAGTTGTTTTAAGGTTGCCTGCAATGGATTAATCTCAAGACGATCCTGAAAGGCATGCTTATAACTCAGCACCACTGGACGAATTTCACCAAAACGATGTGCCAAACAGGTTGCTAACAGATCCACCGTTTCATGCATCAGTGCCTTTAAATCCAGCCCCGGACGATACCATTCCAGCATGGTAAATTCACTGTTGTGCTTGCGCCCATGCTCATCATCACGAAATACTTTACAGATTTGATAAATTGGTCCACTTCCACTGGCCAATAAGCGTTTCATTGGAAACTCGGGTGAGGTCTGTAAATATTGGGTATTTAATTTGCCATGAATATGGCGCTGTACCTGCACTGAAGCCAAATGCACATCAGTCACACCTGCCTGAGACAGCACTGGGGTTTCCACCTCAAGTACTTCACGCTCAGCAAAAAACTGGCGGATTTTCTGATACATCGCTGCACGCGCTTTTAAGGCTTCAATGGAGCACGTTGGCTGATAGTTGTTCATCGTCTGGCTCATGCTTTCGGTCCACCATGTGCAGCCCATTCACGGCGCAAAGGATAATTTTTTCGGAGTAAATCAAATGCAGTTTGCTCGACCTTGCCATCCTGAACACAAGCACGCAGTTGCTGATCATCTGCAGCAATATCATAAATCTGCGTGAGATGCTGTTTAAGTGCCGCTTTTAAATCATGATCAAAGTATTGAGGCACCTGTGGCAACTGGCTTTCAAAACGTTTTGTTAGCTCATAAGCAAAGGTCTGGCAAAACGCCTCATAGATCATCTGCGTGCCTCTGGCCTTACCTTCCAGACTATAACCCGCAATATGCGGTGTCGCTAATGCCAGTAGATCCAATAATTGTTCTGAAATTTCTGGCTCGAACTCAAATACATCCAGTACCACTTGGCGTTTGCTTGTTGCAATATCCTCTATCAAGGCAGCTTGCTCAACCACAGGACCACGCGCACTATTGATTAAAATAGCGGAGAGTTTCATTGCAGCAAATGCAGTCGCATTAAATAAATGCTGGGTTGGATAATCGCCAGACACCGTTAAAGGTACATGAATTGAAATGGCATCGGCACGATTTAACAATGCCTCAAAAGAAACATTTTCAATCCCGGCAAGTTGCACATAAGGATCGTAACCAATCACGTTCCAACCCAATAGTTGCGCCATCACCGCCAGACGGCTACCCACATTGCCCAGACCCACAATCGCTAAAGTGAAGTCCTTATTTTTTTCTAATAAATCCACATTTAAATGCAATAAGGCCGTAATCACATATTCCGCCACCGCTTGTGCATTACAGCCTGGCGCATTGCTCCAAGCAATGTTTTGTTGTTCTAAAGCCTGAATATCTAAATGATCAGTTCCAATGGTGGCACTGCCAACAAACTTGATCTTGGTCTGATCAATTAAGGCATGGTTCACTTTGGTCACCGAACGAACCAACAGTGCATCGGCATCCTGTACATCCTGATGCGTCAAGCTACGTCCTGCCCGATGCTGTATTTCTGCAAATTCCGCAAAGAAATAATCGGTAAATGCCAAATTTTCATCTGCGATAATTTTCATGCAGCAGCTTTCCTCAATAGATTGATGCTTATTATCCTTAGCCTGATTCAAATTGACAATTCCTAAATACCACACGGCCTGTTTTGATGGCAAAAAAAGGCGCTGATTGGTACACGCATGCGACATCTTGCCAATTTACTGCAACATATTTGGATTTATACTAAAGCTTTCTTCAGTCTCTCCATATCGCAATGACACCCTACTCTCCTTATAAAGGCAAAAATGGCCTCAAACGGATTTTCAATGCCACGGGCTATTCACTAGCCGGCTTTAAAGCAGCGTTTAGTCATGAAGCTGCATTTAGACAAGTGATCTTGCTCAATGTCATCTTGATTCCGCTGAGCTTTTTTGTGCATGTCTCGGCTTTGGAACAAGCTTTAATGGTCGCTGTCTGCCTGTTGGCGATTATTGTAGAGTTATTCAACTCCGCCATTGAAGCCGTTGTTGACCGCATTTCGCTGGAAAAACATGAGTTGTCTAAAAATGCCAAAGATATGGGTAGCGCTGCGCAGTTTGTTTCTTTAGCCATTATCTTTTTTACTTGGACAATTATTTTATTTAAATAAACATTCAATATTTGGCACATAAAAAAATCCCTGTGCATACAGTAATACTAATCAGTTAATCCTAAAACTTTAAAATGCAGTAAAAAAAGAGTGTATCTAAATACACTCTTTTTTATGAAAATGGAACAACTTTATAAACTTGTTTATTTGCATCTAAAAGTTATTGACCTTCTTTAAATTCAATACTTTTGCCCCATTTCTTATCTACTACCCAAAATAGATAATCATCAGATATCTCTATTGTATTTTCTTTACCTTAATGATTAATTGTCTTTAACAAGCAAATACTCTTTCAACTGACGTATAAGCAATCTCACATGTAAAAAACCAACCAGAAATAAACCCAAATCAAAAAATAGTTAAAATAAAAAGATTGCCCTCGTGGTACGACCATCAACATAACTAAAAAAACCAAAGCCACTCCATTAACTTGTAACTTTATTTTAGCTTTCTTAAATTTTCAAATAAATTTAAAAACTATGCTTCCTAGTTAATTAACTTGCATTAAAACAATCGAATAAAATAAGTTGTTAGCAATATAACAAGCCCAACCCACAAGGGTTTTCTGAATTTTTCTGGGCCAAAAAGTACTCCCAATAGCACGATAACAGGTATGACAAAAATACTTACAACCTGGATCGTACTTAATTGATCTAACATATACCATACCTACCACAATTCTTGTTGTCTTCAATAATATGTTTGGTTCCCACCACGATCAAGTAAAAGCTTTACAAGCTCATCTTGTTTGCCATCTGCAACAGGGATCAGATACACTCTTTTATTAACTTCAATCCCTACACAATTAAAATATTCTTTCTTAAATCCATTCCAGTGCCCAATACGATACTTGTCTAAAACAAAATTGAATGTACTAAACTGGACACTTTTAAACTCAAAGATATTAAGCACTAAAAAATTATCTTTAAAATAAAAGTGAAATACGGCACGACTATAATATTTAAAAACTTTCCTAAATATATATAACAAACAGATTAAACCAACAATAACAGGGTAAAGATAATATAATGAAATATTAAAATTAAAAATCATTACAACCCATCTATCAGAATTAAAAATAGCAGGTACTAGTATCCATAAGCAGACTAATGAAAAAATTAAAAGAATGAGTTCACTCTTTACATCCTTAATAAAAATAGGATTTATAAAGTGATCATATTTCGTTAACTCATAAGATCCCATTATTTTTTCTCCGCTTTTTTCTTTCCATCTTTTCTCTACTCCTAGACTAGTTATTAGCGATATCAGTAAATACTGTAGATGTAAATAATTCACTACTCTCTCTGACCAATGAGATCCTCCAACAGTCCCAAACACATCTAATACCGCATCAGCCCATACAGGCGCCTTCCCCCTTATCTGACATAAAATTTCAGCATCTTCCAAATCTAATTTTGTAATTAACTCAGGTCAACTATAAGATCGAATTAATAGCGGTCTATAAATTAAAAAAGGTCGCTAAAATAGCGACCTTTTTTACAACAAATTATTTTGTGAGTAACACTATGAGTAACTTATAAAAATTTTACGAATAAATATATAAATTACAAAGCATTAATCACAGCATAGGCAGTTTACATCATTCCGCCCATACCACCCATACCGCCCATATCTGGAGCAGCTGGTTTGTCTTCTGGAATGTCAGTAATCATACATTCAGTCGTCAACATTAAACCGGCAACAGAAGCTGCGTGTTCAAGTGCAGAACGCGTTACTTTAGCAGGGTCAAGGATACCCATTTCTAGCATATCGCCATATTCACCAGTTGCAGCATTATAACCGAAGTTACCTTCACCAGCTTTAACTGCATTGATCACAACTGAAGGCTCATCACCTGCATTTGAAACGATTTGACGAAGTGGCGCTTCAATCGCACGACGTAAAATGTTGATACCCGCAGTTTGGTCTTCGTTAGCGCCTTTTAAGCCATCTAACACATTTACAGCGCGTACTAATGCAACACCACCACCCGCAACAACACCTTCTTCAACTGCTGCACGAGTTGCATGAAGCGCATCGTCTACGCGGTCTTTCTTCTCTTTCATTTCAACTTCAGTTGCTGCACCAATTTTGATGACTGCAACGCCGCCTGCTAATTTAGCAACGCGTTCTTGAAGTTTTTCTTTGTCATATTCAGAAGTAGATTCTTCGATTTGCGCACGGATCTGTTGAACACGTTCAGCGATTTGCTCAGCATTACCTGCACCATCAACGATCACAGTGTTCTCTTTAGATACTGTGATTTTGTGCGCAGTACCTAAATCTTGAAGAGAAGCTTGCTCTAAAGACATACCGACTTCTTCAGAAATAACAGTCGCGCCAGTCAAGATCGCGATGTCTTGAAGCATTGCTTTACGACGGTCACCAAAACCAGGTGCTTTCACCGCACATACTTTGATAATACCGCGCATGTTGTTCACAACAAGAGTCGCAAGCGCTTCGCCTTCAACATCTTCAGCGATGATAAGTAGTGGTTTACCTGTTTTAGCAACAGCTTCCAATACCGTAATCAATTCACGGATGTTGCTGATTTTTTTATCAACAAGCAGGATGAACGGATTTTCAAGTTCAGCAGTAAGCGTATCTTGCTTGTTTGCGAAGTATGGAGAGATATAACCACGGTCGAACTGCATACCTTCTACAACGTCTAAAGCGTCTTCGAAGCCAGAACCTTCTTCTACAGTGATGACACCTTCTTTACCCACTTTTTCCATCGCTTGAGCGATCAGTTTACCTACAGTGGTATCAGAGTTCGCAGAGATTGAACCTACTTGTTCAATTGCTTTGAAATCATCAGCAGGTTTTGCATTGGTACGGATATTTTCAACCACAGTTTTTACTGCGATATCGATACCACGTTTTAAATCCATTGGGTTCATACCAGCAGTTACTGATTTGATCCCTTCATTTAAAATTGCTTGAGCAAGTACGGTTGCAGTTGTTGTACCGTCACCCGCGATGTCATTGGTTTTAGAAGAAACTTCACGAACAAGTTGAGCACCCATGTTTTCAAACTTGTCTTTTAAAGAAATTTCTTTCGCAACAGTCACACCGTCTTTAGTAATGTGTGGCGCACCGAAAGAACGGTCAATAACGACGTTACGGCCTTTAGGGCCTAAAGTTACTTTTACTGCATCTGCAAGTACGTTAACGCCTGCAATCATTTTTGAGCGAGCTGAATCACCAAATTTTACGTCTTTAGCTGACATGTTAAACTCCGAATCTTTTTAATTACTGAATCTGATAATAAATTTGAGTTATGTGTCGATTAGCCTTCAAGCACAGCTAAGATATCCGACTCTTTCATAATCAAGAGTTCTTCACCACTTACTTTTACTGTTGTACCCGCATAAGTACCGAACAATACTTTGTCGCCAACTTTAACGTCTAAAGCACGAACGCCGTTGTCAGTGATCTGACCATTACCGACTGCAATTACTTCACCTTGAGATGGTTTTTCTGCAGCAGAACCTGGAAGTAAAATACCACCAGCCGTTTTGGTTTCTTCTTCTACGCGACGAATCACAACACGATCATGTAATGGACGAATGTTGCTCATAGTTAACTCCATCAGACTTAGTCTTATTGATTAATGTGTGTCACCAGTTCGTGGCAACACATATAAAATTTTGGTATGCCACTTTTTTGGGGATGAAAAAAATGGCTTCAAGGGGGAAATAAAAAAAAATTCTATTTATAGATGTTTTTTTGAGCACAAGAATAAGGTTATGCCGAATTAAACAACATTTTGTGTTTTCACAAATGTTTGCAGCGATTCATCGAACCAGTAATGCTCGATCCGCCCCTGATCCGAAATCACATTAAAACTATTGGATAATCTGAAGCGTAAACGCTTGGATGTGGCTGTTCCTGCATGAATATCCAGAATCGGATGATCAAACCCCAAATGAAAAATCTGATTGAGATCGTGTACCGCCACTTTATGTAAATGACCATGTAATAAACCGAACAAGCCAGTTTTACCCCACTGCTCCAAAGCAATTTTCCCCAGGACTGGACAGTCTTTATCGCCATGTTCATTGGGAAAGGTATAAAAAGGTTGATGAAACACCACCATTTTGATTTTATGCGCGGGCGCATTGTTCAAACGCTGATAAGTTTCATGAATTTGCTCTAGAGAAACATGTCCCCGGGTATGGTAGCGCCGCCGGATACTGTTCACCCCCACCAGATAAAAATGTTCAGTCTCCAAAGTGGTTTCCATACGACCAAAGAAGGCCTGATAACGCACAAAAGGAGAGAAAAAACGATTCCAGACATGATAAAGCGGAATGTCATGATTACCAGGCACCACCAGATAAGGAATTTCCAATGCATCCAGAAATTGACGGCAGGCATAAAACTGTTTTAATCGCGCACGTTGGGTCAGATCGCCACTCACCACCACCGCTTCTGGACGATGATCCAGACAAAACTGTTTGATCGCGTCAATACAGGCTTCACGCTCCGTTCCAAAATGCAGGTCAGACAGATGCAGTAACATTCGGAACCATTACCTTTAAAGCAGATTTTTCAACGGCAAATTTTAATGGGGTTTGCATCTCTTTCAACTCTCCATCTATTGCAACAGTTAACTGTGGCTTTTTACAATCGACCTGGATATGCTCGGCACAAAATGTATAGACACCAGAAGCCTGATCGATTTTCCCTTGAATCAGTTTCCATAACAATTTTAACAAACTGAAGCGGTCACTTTTAGCCACCACCACCCCAGCCAGTTTGCCGTTGGCAGCACACTCCGCAATTCTTAATTTCATGTCACTGAGTTGTAGCTGATTATTGCCAAAGAAAATCAATGGCGTTGCCACAGGATATTTTTCTCCATCCACGCTGACTGACAGTTTCAGGGATTTATGCTCACGCAACAAAACATCTAGCGCAGAGGTATAAGCATTTAAAGGAAGACGCCCTAGATGCTGGTTAAAGCGCTCACGCTTTTTAATAAATAAAGGATATAAGCCGAGACTGGCATTATTTAAGTAAATCTGATCGTTGATGGTGGCAATATGGACTTTCTGAATCGCGCCGGTAGCAATCACCTCTGCAGCCTGAAACACATCTAGGGGAATATTCAAGACCCGTGCCACATAATTAAAAGTGCCCAAGGGAATAATGCCCATCGGAATATCGGTATGCATCAGTTTTTTTGCGACCGCATTGAGCGTGCCATCTCCTCCTGCTGCCACCACAACGCCGCGTGATTCCGTCTGTTGATGCCGGGCCAGCACCGTTCTCATCATGGCATCAAAATCTGTTTGCGAACTGAGCTCAAATACCTGAATTTCGAATCCATATTGCGTCCAGAAGGTCATCAGACGCTCATATTCTTCATCTTGCTGTGCCGCATGAAATCCTGATTTTTGATTATAAATAATGGACAGAGGCTGGACATTAGGGGGCATAACTTTCAACCTTAAGGAAGATTACAGGGCTATTTTTGTTTACAAAATCAACAAATAATAGCTTGTTTATGTAAATTTTGAATGAGCTTCATTCATATAATCAATAACAATTCTCAAGAAAATAAAAAAATAATTAAACTATTGTTTTTAATAAAAATTTATAACAAAAATAACATATATAAATAAACAAAATAGCAAAATATAAAATGATAATTAATTGTAAAAACAATAACTTAAAATCAAAAGCAGATTCCCTGCTTTAGAACCCACCCTATTCTTTAGTCTTATATTTTTTATGATTTTATGCTTTAATACAGCCACTTTTTTTACTTCATCTGTCTTACTGCCATCCAGTAGATAGAACTTGTACGTTGTACACACTTTAAAAAGGCATCACCATGACCCAAGTGAACGCACCAGAATTCGTTCGTCACCCTAAGCTAATTGCATGGGTGGAAGAAATTGCAAAATTAACCAAACCAGCAAAAATCGAATGGTGTGACGGCAGCGAAGAGGAATATCAACGTCTTATGGACTTGATGATCGCTAACGGCACCATGCAGAAACTTAACCAAGAAAAACATCCTGGTTCTTATCTTGCAAATTCTGATCCTTCTGACGTTGCTCGTGTTGAAGACCGCACTTATATCTGCTCTCAAAACCAAGAAGATGCTGGCGCAACGAATAACTGGGTTGCTCCTGCGGAAATGCGCGCAAAATTAAATGGATTATTTGACGGTGCAATGGAAGGCCGTACCATGTATGTGGTTCCCTTCTCGATGGGTCCTTTAGGAAGCCACATTGCACACATTGGTATCGAATTAACAGATTCACCTTACGTTGCTGTCAGCATGACAAAAATGGCACGTATGGGCAAAGCAGTTTATGACGTGTTAGGCACAGATGGCGAATTCATCCCATGTGTACACACCGTTGCTGCACCGCTTAAAGATGGTCAAAAAGATGTTGCTTGGCCATGTAACAATGAAAAATATATCGTTCACTATCCAGAAACACGTGAAATCTGGTCTTACGGTTCTGGTTACGGCGGTAATGCCTTGCTTGGTAAAAAGTGCCTTGCATTACGTATTGCTTCTGCAATGGGCCGCGAACAAGGCTGGTTAGCTGAACACATGCTGATTTTGGGCGTGACCAATCCGCAAGGTGAAAAACACTACATCGCAGCTGCATTCCCTTCTGCTTGTGGTAAAACCAACTTTGCCATGTTGATTCCACCAGCTGGCTATGAAGGCTGGAAGATTGAGACTGTAGGTGACGATATTGCCTGGATCAAACCAGGTGAAGATGGTCGCTTATACGCAATCAACCCAGAAGCTGGTTTCTTCGGTGTTGCGCCGGGTACCAATACCAAGACTAACCCGAACTGTATCGCAACGATGCATAAAGATGTTATCTATACCAACGTTGCAGTGACCAAAGATGGCGAAGTATGGTGGGAAGGTCTAACTAAAGAAGTTCCAGCTGATCTTATCACCTGGAAAGGCCAGCCATACGTTGAAGGCGAAAAAGCTGCGCATCCAAACTCACGCTTTACCGTTTCTGCGGGTCAATGCCCTTCGATTGATGCTGACTGGGAAAATCCAGCAGGCGTACCAATCTCTGCATTCATCTTCGGTGGTCGTCGTGCCGACACCGTGCCTTTAGTCTCTGAAGCATTTGACTGGGTTGACGGCGTTTATAAAGCGGCAACCATGGGTTCTGAAACCACTGCTGCGGCTGTTGGTCAACAAGGTATCGTTCGTCGCGATCCTTTCGCAATGCTTCCATTTGCCGGTTATAACATGGCTGATTACTTCGGTCACTGGTTAGAGATGGGCAAAAAAGTCGGTGCGAAAGCTGAAGCTGCGGGTAACAAATTACCAAAAATCTTCAACGTAAACTGGTTCCGTCGTGATGCTGAAGGCAACTTCGTATGGCCTGGTTTCGGTCAAAACATGCGTGTTCTTGAGTGGATCATCGATCGTTGCGAAGGCCGCGCTGAAGCGACTGAAACACCAATCGGTTATGTTCCAACTTACGAACAATTGAACTGGACAGGTATCGAGTTCTCTAAAGAGCAATTCGAAACAGTCACTGCACAAGACAAAGACCAGTGGATCAAAGAACTTGAAAGCCACACTGAGTTATTTACCAAACTTGGTGACCGCTTACCTCAAGCGCTTAAAGATCGTCAAAATGAATTACTGGCAGCGGTTAAATCTGCTTAAGCCTCTTAACTTCCCTCTTTCATAAAGCGGGTTCAAAGAGAATAAAAAGGTCACTTCGGTGGCCTTTTTTTTATGGCTTGTCGAAATTTTCTATCAATCCCCTGCTTAGCCCTAACTATTCCCATTAAGCTTAAGACAAAACAAATTGCAAAATTAACGAATATTAACAATAATTATAATAATAATATTTCTCATTTACATGGTTGTAAGCATGAGCTCTTCCCCGCTGTTTAAACGCACTCCCCTGTTTTTAGCAATTTCTACACTCGTCAGTATCAGCTCATATAGTCATGCAGTTGATGAGGCATCACAACAACTCCCGACAATTAAGGTACAAGCCACTCAGGATGATGGCCCTAGCGAACAAAGCAAAGCCTACACGATCAAGCACAGTTCAAGTGCAACCAAGCTCAACATTGAAGCCAAAGAAATCCCGCAAACGATTAATGTGGTGACACGTCAGCAGATTGATGATTTTGGCCTCACCAGTTCCCGCGACATTTTAAATAACACTCCGGGGGTGACCGTCAACTCATCTGAAACTGAACGCTCTGTGTATATGGCACGTGGTTTTGAGATTTCCAATATTCTGGTCGATGGTGTCGGCTTCCCTGCAAGCGCATGGAACTATAACGATACCAATCCGGATAGCTTTTTTTATGATCGCATTGAAGTGATTAAAGGTGCAGATGCGCTCACCAATGCCTTTGGCGACCCGAGCGCAACCATCAACTATATTCGCAAACGTCCGACCAAAGAATTTCAGGCTAATGCCGGGCTGAGCTATGGTTCATGGGATACGCAACGCTATGAAGCAGATGCTTCTGGTAGCCTGACACCAAGTGGCAATATTCGTGGTCGCCTTGCCGGTTTTGAGCAGACCGGTGACTCCCATTTAGATCGCTACACCTCCGAAAAAAACGGGATTGCAGGGGTATTAGAGGCAGATCTTACGGATAACACCCTCATTACAGTGGGTGCCAGCCAAGAAAAGAACAAACCGAATGCCAACAACTGGGGTGCGTTACCGCTGATGGATTCCACAGGCAAGCAACTCAGTTATGATCGTTCTTACAACCCCAATCCGGACTGGACCTATTGGGACAACACCTCACGTAATGCATTCTTTGAACTAAAACAAAAGCTCTCTGACACATGGTCTGCCAACCTGAGCTATAACTACAATGAAAAAGAGCGTAGTAGCCAGTTACTTTATTATTATGGCTATCCAAAAGCCGATGGTTCAGATGTCGATCTAACCGCTTGGGGTGGAACAGAACATAATAAACTACAAACTGCCGATTTTAACCTGCAAGGTAAATTTGATCTTTTAGGACGCGAACATGAAGCCATTGTGGGCTACACCTATTCTCAAAGCGAACAAAAAGATAAGCAGAAATCCGGAACGATCCTCGACAACAATATCGGGTCATGTACCCGTGGTACAGGTGCTAATCAATACCAAGCCCAATGTACAACGGGCTGGGCAAGCTGGACACCAAACAATGTCACCTGGAGTGCCTTAACGGATGCTGCGGATTACACCCAACGGAATCAGTCCGTTTACGCAGCAACCCGACTGCATTTAAACGAAGACCTAAAATTAACCTTAGGTGCGAACTATGTTCAAGCCAAAAGTAAAGGCGCAAGTTATAGCTCACCGATGAATTATGATGAAAGCAAAGTCTCACCGTATGCAGGCATCACCTATAACTTTACTCCTGAATATACAGGTTATATGAGCTATACCTCGATTTTTCGACCACAAACATCAGTGGATGAAACAACAGGGAAAGTTGGCGATCCAATCGAAGGTAAAAGCTACGAAATCGGGGTAAAAAGTGCATGGTTAGACAATAAACTAACCGGCACATTAGCCGTATTTAGAACCGAGGAAAATAATTATCCACTTCGACCAGCCGACAGTCATCCGCTCAATCGTACCTCAGCAATTAGCGACTTACGCTCACAAGGTGTAGAAGTCGGTTTGGCTGGTCAACTCACCGATCAGGTCAATGTCTCTTTGGGCTATACCCAATTCAGTCTGCAAGATATGAAAAATGGCGGTGCGGCCAGAACTTATAATCCAACCCAAAGCTTCAACCTGTTGACCACTTATTCACCTACCCAGCTACCAAAACTGAAAGTCGGCGCAGGCTTAAAATGGCAAAGCAAGATTAGCCGCTTTGATCCAACGTATTCGACTTACCTGAAACAGGGTGATTATGCCTTGCTGAATTTGATGGCAAGTTATGAAGTCAGCCCTAACTTTAGCATTCAGGCCAATGCCGACAATGTCACCGATAAAAAGTACCTGAACAGCTTCACTGATGGTCAGGCATTCTACGGCGAGCCAGCAAATTATACCGTTGCACTAAAATTTAAATACTAATCAATCGCCATAAAAAAGCCCCTTACTGATCGTTCAGATAAGGGGCTTTTTTTATGAAAAAGACTTAAGCAGCAACAGTGCGATGTGGTTTAGTTGCCAGATAGGCATCTAAACTTTCAATCTCGCTTTGCGCAAAGTTCAGACCCAATTTAGAACGTCTCCATAAAACATCCTGACTATTGCTCGCCCACTCAACAGCACATAAGTAGTCAACTTCTTTTGCATACAGGCCTTGACCAAAATGCTGTCCAAGCTGCTCGATTGAAGTGGCTTCACCCACAATATTCCAGATGCGCGAACCGTATGCAGATGCCCAACGTTTTGCTAAAGCCTCAGAAGCATCTGTCACTTGTGCACGAATTTCTTTTGCCAACTGTTCAGCCGACTCCATATTTTCACCACCTGGCAAGGCTTCAGTTGCCGTCCAGCTTCCCTTCATCTCCGGGAAAAATGGTTTTAACTGTTGCATGGCAGACTCTGCCAACTTACGGTAAGTGGTTAATTTACCGCCAAACACTGAAAGTAGCGGTGCCTGCTCAGCCGACTCTTTAGACAGTGCCAAGGTATAGTCACGGGTAATGGCAGACGGATTATCCGATTCATCATCACACAATGGACGCACACCCGCAAAAGTAGACACGATATCGGCTTGCGTTAACTGATTTTTAAAGTGTGCATTGCTCACTTTAATCAGATAATCCGTTTCTTCCTGGGTAATTTTCACTTGTGCTGGATCACCTTGGTACTCACGGTCTGTGGTTCCAATCATGGTGTACTGATCCAGATACGGAATCGCAAACACGATACGACGGTCATCATTTTGCATAATAAATGCTTTGTCGCCTTCATACAGCTTCGGCACAATGATGTGGCTGCCCTGAATCAGACGGATACCGTATGGTGATTTAAGCTGTAAATCCTGCTTAATGAATTGTGCAACCCATGGGCCAGCAGCATTCACCAAAGCCTTAGCTTTGATCTGGAATTGACCTTGGTCATTTTCCAGATCAACCACCCAGTACTGACCTTCACGTTGTGCAGATAAACAGCGGGTACGGGTCACAATATCAGCACCCTTTTCACGTGCATGCATGGCATTCAACACCACCAGGCGAGCGTCATCGACTGCACAATCCGAATACTCAAAACCACGGGTAATCGCCGCATTTAGCGGACTGTCTTCCTTAAAGTAGACATTATTTGAACCCAATAATTTTTCGCGTTTGCCCAGATGGTCATAAAAGAACAAACCGGTACGGATTAACCAGGCCGGACGCAAATGCGGACGATGCGGCATGATAAAACGCATTGGACGGATAATATGCGGCGCTTTAGCTAACAATACCTCACGTTCAGCCAATGCTTCACGCACCAAGCGAAACTCTTTATGCTCAAGGTAGCGCAGACCACCATGAATCAGTTTACTACTTGCAGAAGATGTATGGCTGGCCAAATCATCTTTTTCGCACAAGAACACCGACAAACCACGTCCTGATGCATCAGCAGCAATACCAACACCATTGATACCACCACCAATCACGGCAAGATCATAAATTTTGTCATTTGACTGAGGAGAAGTTTGCATAAATCACCGCAAATGTTCATTATTGTTCAATTACGAACATTTAAACATGTTAAATGAAAATAAACAATAAAGATCAGCCTAAAAAATGCCAATTTATAGACATTTTTAGATAAATGGTCAAAAACGAAAGTTGTCACTGAAGCAATAGAGATGTAGCAAAAATTTTCGAGTAAAGAGAGAAGTTAAGCAGAAGCATTACTAAGTCTATTACTCTAATTGCAAGGAAGTATTTGTTTTACCCTAAAAGTTGCAATCATGGATAAACAAAAAAATCGAAATAAATTGATACATTCAATAAAAATATTTATTTTACCTTTTGGTAAAATAATTTATATTATAAACAGCTTTTTAATTAATATTTATTTTAGATAAATATTAAAAAGGCTAAAATAAAATTTTCCACTAAATTATTAACAATTATCGGAATCCTTATGAATAAGATTAAAATATTGTTTATGTCATTTTTCTTAACGTTATTATCAATTAGCACAATGACATCAGCCGATACTGTCATTGGCAATAATGGGCCAAAACAATGGGGACCGTGGTATCTCATTAAATCTGAACCTGATACCTACTGGATTAAATGCACTTATAAACGTAAACAAATAAAACCTAATGGTGGAGCATTCCTGACTGAAACCTACTCATTAGTGGTCCCACGTTATCCAGCTGGTAGATGTTCAGATACCATCACCCCATAATTTCTGAAAAGGTCTATTTAAATTAAATAGACCTTTTTCCTAAAATTAACATTAATAAAATTTCAACAAAAAAATTTATCAACAAAAATGTGAATTTGATAAATATAGAGATTCTAAAATACTGGTTTAATATAAATCCAACAAATAATTCAATCTAATAAATCTATAAAATATTATTTAAATTTTAATTAAAAAATTTCATACACATCCTGAACCAAATAGCTTTAGCTCAAGAAAAGTAACAATTTTTCGAATTCGAAAATGAAGATTTATTTAGCAATAATCAAACCGACATCCAGTTCCTGAATGGTTTTCATAAAAGCCTCATTCGGTTGCTGATCGGTAAAAATACAATCTACCTGCTTAAGTGACCCCAGACGAATCATGGCATTACGGCCAAATTTACTACTATCGGCAGCAAGAAAAACCTGACGTGCGCTGGAAACGATTTCTTGAGAAACGCAAACTTCCTGAAAATCGAAATCCAGTAAAGTCCCATCTTCTTCAATGCCGCTAATCCCGACCAGTGCATAATCCGCTTTGAACTGTTTAAAGAAGTCCGCAGTCGCCTGACCAATCACCCCACCATCCGGACGTACACGACCACTGGCAATCAGAACTTCAAAGTCTTCTTTGGTACTGAGAATTTTCGCAACATTGAGGTTGTTGGTAATAATCCGCAAACCGGTATGGTTCAACAATGCGTGCGCAATTGCTTCGGTTGTGGTCCCGATATTAATGAATAATGAAGCATGATCCGGAACGGCTGCAGCGACAGCCGCTGCAATGGTTCTTTTTTCTTCCAGCATATGCCCGACACGCATGGTATATTCAGTGTTTTCGACACTTGAATCATGCGCTGCACCACCATGGTAACGACGCAATAAACCCTCATCCGCCAATTGATTGATATCACGGCGGATGGTTTGCGGCGTCACATCAAAATGCTGAGCAAGCTCTTCAATACTGATATAGCCACGTTCTCTCACTAATTCGAGGGTTTTCTGTTGGCGCAATATCAAGCTCATGCTCATCCATCCTGTATTATTTTAGGGGTTACTCAATCGGGTTATTTTAACTTAATCTTCCGCCCAATCACGAGTACGTCCGACCGCTTTTAACCAACCTTTGTACAGTTTTTCAGTCACTTCCTGACCGCACTCTGGAGTAAAGGTATTTTCGATGGTCATTCTACTCTTTAATTCGTTCAGGTCAGACCAGAAACCGACCGCCAAACCTGCCAAGAATGCAGCACCCATCCCCGTGGTTTCTTTCATGGCTGGACGTTCTACCGAAGTCCCCATGATGTCGGCCTGGAACTGCATCAGGAAGTTATTGGCAGTAACACCACCATCCACACGTAAGGTCCGTAACTTTTCGCCTGAATCCTGTTGCATGGCATCCAGTACATCACGGGTTTGATAGGCAATCGACTCGAGTGTGGCACGAATAATATGTTCAATACTCACACCACGGGTAATGCCCATAATTGCACCACGCGCAGTCGGATCCCAATACGGTGCACCCAGGCCAGTGAATGCAGGCACCACGTAGACACCATTGCTATCTTTGACTTTGGTGGCATAGTATTCAGAATCATGTGAGTCATTAATGGCTTTCAGTTCGTCACGTAACCATTGTACGCATGAACCACCATTAAACACCGCACCTTCCAGTGCATAATTCACTTCTCCACGCGGACCACATGCAATCGTCGTTAGCAGACCATGATCTGACTGAACCATACGTTTGCCGGTATTCATCAGCAAGAAACAGCCGGTACCATAGGTATTTTTTGCCTGCCCAACTTCTACACACATTTGACCGAACAAGGCTGCCTGTTGATCACCCGCAATTCCGGCAATTGGAATTCCAATTTCCTGACCGCTAATGGTGTGGGTATAACCATAGACTTCTGAAGAACTACGCACTTCTGGCAACATCGCTTTGGGAATATCCAAAGCTTCAAGCAGTTTATCATCCCATTCCAGTGTTTCAATATTGAATAACATGGTGCGTGATGCATTGGTATAGTCAGTGACATGAGCCTGACCATTGGTCAGTTTCCACAACAACCAGGTATCAATCGTACCAAACAGCAATTCACCGCGCTTTGCACGTTCACGACTGCCTTCTACACGGTCAAGAATCCACTTAATTTTTGTTGCCGAGAAATATGGATCAATCACGAGACCCGTCACTTTACGGACGTAGTCTTGCCAGCCATCCTGACGAAGCTGGTTACAAATCTCATTGCTTTGACGACTTTGCCATACAATTGCATTGTAGATAGGTTTACCTGTCTGCTTATCCCAGATCACCGTCGTTTCACGTTGGTTGGTAATCCCGATCGCCGCAATCTGATCACTTGAGATACTCGCCTGCGCTAAAGCTTCAACCCATACTGCGCTTTGCGTCGCCCAGATTTCCATAGGATCATGCTCAACCCAACCTGGTTGTGGGTAAATTTGCGTAAATTCACGCTGAGCAATACTGATGACATTCGCATCGTGATCCAATACGATTGCACGGGAACTCGTTGTACCTTGGTCAAATGCAACCACGTATTTTTTTTGACTATCTGTAGAGATCATGACATACCTATCCAGACTTGCTTGTGTATAGTGCAATAAATTAAATGCCCGTTAAAAAACGGGCTCCAATACTGCAAAAAAGCAATGACTTCTGTATTAAATAAAAAACTTGGCAGATTATATGCAAAATTGTTCGAAAACGAAAATTCTTTCTTTAACTTTGAACATAAAAACGATGAATAGCCCGTGTTTTAAAGATAACTCACAATAAAAAGCTGTTTTTATGCGATACTAAAAGCAGAAATAACAGGACCATTGATATGAAAAAAACGAATTTATTCTTTCTTGTAAGCGGTACTCTTCTTATTGCAGCCTGTCAAAGCAGTCCACATCAATATAATGGTGTGACTGGCTACCAAATTGAAAATAAAACAACGACTTCGGCAACGATTGCCTACACACTGGCAGCACATAGCAATCGTGATATTGATGAGAAAAAGTTACAACATGCCTGCAAACAGGTCTTAGGTGCAGAAAAAAACTACAAAATTTCAGTGCTTAGCGTCAATGAAATTATGAATCCGACCCAACAAGAACAATATGGCGTCAAGCTCGGTAACAGTCGCGCAACTTTTGGCCTATCAAACTCGCCAGATTTCAACAATAGCGAAGGTTATGCAACTCGTCAGGCGCTTGAAGCCCGTCCTGCCACCTTAAAAGTGGTACGTTACAACTGTTCTTAATCAAGCCGATTGTTTAAACAAAGGATATCCCCGGCACTGGAGATATCCTTTTTTATTATTTTAAAACGTCATGAATCGAGAGATCTTTATCAAACACCGATTTTGCAAACGGACATAAAGGAATGACTTTCACCTGACGTTCACGCACAAAGGCAATCAACTCCTTTAACAGCTTATGCCCTACACCTTGCCCACGAAATTGATCATCGACATCTGTATGGTCAATAATGAGCATAGCGTCTCCCGCCCAGGTATATGCCATTTCACCTGCCAGCAGCTCACCTTCAAATAACTTAAAAGCGCCGTGTTTACCATCGTCAACGTGTTCAATTCCCATATAATGCTCCTTTTATGTTCTATTTAATGTCATCTTACAACGTCATTACCGCTCTTCTATGTTTTAACATGGGCTTGGGCCGTGCTATGTTAAGATTTTATATTGATCCATTTGACGTTAAGCTCATGCTGAACCTGCCTAATGTTATTTGGTTCGATAAAAGCTCACATTACGGAATTCTTTTGATTCATCCAGATCTGGCCAGGTGGTAGCACTGCGCTCGTCAATTTTTAGATATTGCGGATGGCTAAAATTTTTGACCCGGCTATCTGCCACCCACACTTCAGGTGCAAACTTCAGGAATTCATCCAGAAAGAAACGATTACATTGATCGTAGAGCACATCTGCAGCTAACAATACGTCGACTTGCCCGGACTGATACAAATCATCCAGATACTCCAGCTCCACATCATTCAGCAGCGCATTCTCACGACATGATGCCAGACTGACCGGATCAATATCACAGCAAATCACCCGCTTCGCACCCGCCATTTTTGCTGCAATGGCAACTACACCCGACCCAGCACCAAAGTCCAGCACCACTTTATCTTTAACATGATGCGGCTCTGCCAATAACCATTGCGCCATGGCCAGACCAGAAGCCCAACAAAAAATCCAGTACGGTGTTTCATTCCAGATGCGTCGAATCACTTCATCATCTAAACGGTCGGTTGGAAATACCGGAGGAATCAACCACAGTGAAATCGGCGTTTCAGGTAACTGTTGTGCCAGCAAGTCGGTGTTTGGAATGACCTCATGCAATGCCTTCAACAATTGCTCAGGCGCCTTGGCAAATTGAAATGTACAACTCATATAGATTTAGTTCTAAAAAAACCCCTCTTGGCGAGGGGTTATCAATGCTTATGCTAATGCTTTTTCAGCAGCTTCTACAGTTTGACGAATCAAGGTGGTAATCGTCATCGGACCCACGCCACCCGGCACTGGGGTATAAGCTGAAGCAACCTCTTCAATACCCACCAACTGGATATCACCTACACCGCCACCATCACGTGGATGGAAACCGGCATCCACCACAACTGCGCCTTGCTTGATCCAGTCTTTTTGGATCAGTTCAGCTTTACCCACTGCACCCACAATAATATCGGCCTGTTTCACCAGTTCCGCCAAGTTTTGAGTACGAGAGTGGCAAATCGTCACAGTCGCGTTTGCTTGTAACAGCATCATCGCCATCGGTTTACCCAAAATAGCAGAACGGCCCACAACAACTGCATGCTTACCTGCGATTTCAATTTTGTTTTCTTGCAAAATGGTCATGATACCCGCTGGAGTCGCTGAACCATAAGCCGCTTCGCCCATCGCCATACGACCAAAACCTAAACAAGTCACCCCATCCACATCTTTTGCCAACGAAATCGCATCAAAACATGCTCTTTCATCAATTTGTTCAGGCACAGGATGTTGCAACAAGATGCCATGCACATCAGGATTGGCATTTAATTTTTCAATTTCAGCCAAAAGCTGTTCAGTTGTGGTTTCTTTTGGAAGCTCAACCTTAAGCGAATCCATCCCGACACGGCGGCAGGCATTACCCTTCATACGCACATAAGTGGCAGATGCACCATCATCACCAACCAGAATGGTGGCCAAGATTGGGGTACGTCCCGATTTTGCTTTTAATGCTTCTACACGTACCAACAAATCCGTTTCAATTTGTTTTGCTAATGCACGACCGTCTAAAACCAATGCCACAGCACATCTCCAAAGTGGGTATGAATGAATTGGGTAAATAATACATGATAATTTGAGCAATATTCTTTTAGATGTTGTTTTTATGTGCATATTCGCGATAAACACTATTGTTTTTTTTTTAAAGATTGCTAATATGTGCATCACCAAGAGATGGCGGGGTGGCAGAGTGGTCATGCAGCGGACTGCAACTCCGTGTACGCCGGTTCGATTCCGACCTCCGCCTCCATTGGTAAAGCCCGAGTGGTGAAATCGGTAGACACAGGGGATTTAAAATCCCCCGCCCACAAAGCGTGCCAGTTCGAGTCTGGCCTCGGGCACCATTTTTCAGCTAATGAAATATGGTGCAAATAAAAATCCAGCGTAAGCTGGTTTTTTTATGCCTGAAATTTGGAATATCATAAAAAAGCCAAGTACATTGACTTGGCTTCCCACCACGCTTGAAACTTAAGCCACTTGCTGCCCTGTTTTGACTGCGACTAAGTTTTTATCCAGTGTTAACTGATAGCCACGGCTCTGATCAACCGCATAGTCAGACTTTTTGATCGAATCCAGATAAATCCACTGTGACTGAACCTGCGCTGTATCAAATTGAACCATTAAATAACCTCTTTGATTTAAATTGCAGTAATTCAATTCATCAATCAAGGTGGTAAAGGCAAATTCAAATTGCTGCAACTGGGCCAAAGGAATATTCAGGTACTTTTCCAGCCCTGGTGAAGACACTGAACTGGTGGCTAACTCTACCCCAACAAATGCCCCATCTTTACTGTATAAATTTGAGGACCATGCATTATGGGTATCCCCTGCCAGCACCACGACTTTTTTCTTGAGTTGGGCCAAAGCAGCATACACAATCTCACGCTCGGCAAAATAACCGTCCCATGCATCCAGATTATAGGGTGCAACAGTTAACACACGTGCTTTTTCTTGTGCCGTTAAAGTCGGATCACCTTTCTGTAAACGGATTTTCAAGGTTATCAGCTCGGCAATCTGCGCATTCATCTTTTCTAAGGTGCCCGTACTTGGCTTTCCTGAAGTAATTTCTGCCAATGCAAATAATAACTCAGCAGGCACCAGCATCTTGGTCATGAGAATTTGCTGGCCAAGTACATTCCAGTTTGCTGTCGACTGTTGCAGTTTTCCAATTAGCCAGTCACGTTGGGTATAGCCCATTAGAGTACGTGCTGGATTGGTTAAATCCGCCTGGAATCTGGCAATATCCAGCCCTGTAGCAGACATATACTCGGCATAATCCAACTGTTGATCACGCGCAATAATACGAGTATCCAGCATCATCAAATTCACCAGCCCGCCAAAGTCAAACTGGCGATAAATCTTGGTATGTTGCTCATCCACTGGACGAATCGGCATCCATTCAAAATAAGCCTGTAGAGCTGCCAACTTTCTTTCTAAAAACTTACCTTCATTCTTTGCTTGTGCAGTTTCTTCCATATGATTTTCCGCTCCTTCCCGCCATGCATCATTGGCTAACTCATGGTCATCCCAGACGACAATAAACGGATGACGTTGATGTAATGCCTGCAAGTCTTTATCTTTACGATACAGCGCATAACGCTTGCGATAATCATTTAATTTGATAATTTCCGTATTATTATCTGCTTCAAGTTTACGAACAGCTTCATCTTTTGCATAACCATCTGCACCATATTCATAAATATAGTCACCCAGATGAATCACTACATCGACATTTTGCTTGGCCATTTCACGATAGACATAGAAATAGCCCACCGGATAATAAGAACATGAACATACCGCAAAACTGACTTTTGTCGCACTGCTGGGCAAAGTCTTGGTTTGACCGATAGGTGAAACCTTATCTCCAAAGATAAAACGGTAGAAATAGCTTTGATCTGCTTTTAGACCTGTGGCATCGACCTTCACGGTAAAATCATAGGCTGCCGTTGTCATGACTTTATCGGTTTTAATGATTTGCTTAAATTGCTGATCTAAAGCGATTTCCCAGGTCACTTGCAGACGCGCACTACTCTCGCTTGGCGTCAAGCGTGTCCACAAGATCACGCGATCCTGCAATGGATCACCACTGGCAACCCCATGTTCAAAATTCACTTGCAATGTTGCTGTCTCTTGATCTGAGCTGTCGTTACAGCCCGTCAACCCCGCAGTTAAAGACAACGCCCCGAAACCGAATAGACTTTTTTGAATGAGTTCCCGCCGTGAAATTTTTGCTGTCATTTGGATAGCTACCTTACTTTTATTGGTTTAAATAAATGAGTAAAGTTAATTCGCCAACATGAAGCTTTAATCTCAGTTTGATGAAAGAATCATGAAGGTTATATGACACTGCTTAATTTTCATCAGACAAACTTCTGAATCGCTTGAAAAAAAAGCAAATAGTGAGTTTTACTCTTGCCAAGTTTTAAAGTGTCCTCTATTATTGCGCACATGCCCGAGTGGTGAAATCGGTAGACACAGGGGATTTAAAATCCCCCGCCCACAAAGCGTGCCAGTTCGAGTCTGGCCTCGGGCACCATTTTTCAGCTAATGAAAGATGGTGCAAATAAAGATCCAGCGTAAGCTGGTTTTTTTATGCCTGAAATTTATAAAGATAAAATAAAAATGCCCGAGAAAAGACTCAGGCATTCACTCTAAAACAGCAAAGATTATTCCACCCGAATAATTTTACCATTCTCATCATGATGTACGATACTGATCTTCTGCTGACGCCCTGCCTGAATTTCTTGCTCAGGTAGCTCAAAATAACGTGCATAATCAGGTAGTGTCTTTTCCACTACATGTTTTTGATGTACACGTTTGGCCGGTAACAGTCCCCAAAGCAATAAGGCAACTGCACACATAAACAGGGCCGTGACGCCATGCTCGATGCCGTCACTCAATGCCGACATCAAACGCTGGGCAATATGGGCCTTTTGTAATTCAATCAAGACCCAGACCAAAATAAAGGGACGCCATAATAACAACCAGACTGCCCACATCATTGCGGTGGTGGTGGTCGAAAAATAACGTTTATGCCATGGGAGCTGGCGACGTATATCAATAATCAAACTGTCTGCTTTCATTGCTTGTTACTCAGCAAAATGAATCTTTGCGATTCAACGAATTCCACGATCTGGGCTAATCCAACGGGCACGCTTTTCATCATTACGCAACAGGACCTTTGGAAAGGCGACGATTGTAGCAGTAATCGTGATTAACCAAAACACAAACGGGTACCAAATCATCCAATAATAATTTTTCCCTAAGTTTGGCTCATAACGACTATCCATCCATTTGCTTAAAGCAAACTGAATTAGACAGGTGGCCCCCAATAAAATTCCACTGCCATATGGTAAAAATGGAGAGCTGACCACTGCCAGTGCCGGTATCGCAAGCACGAAATGCAATAACCAGATCACCGCCATAATAAGCATCAAATATGACCAAACGAGTGTCAAACACAGCTCAAACATCAACGGCCATAAAAAATTTAATTTTGGTTTCAGGAAGACATCAATATTCTTGACCAGTACCTGTGCCCCGCCCATCGCCCAACGCAAGCGCTGCTTCCACAACCCGTTTAAGGTTTCAGGCATTAAAATCCACACCAGCGCATTCGGCTCAAAACGCACATCCCAACCGGCACGTTGCAGTTTCCAGGTAATATCAATATCTTCGGTCAGCATGTTCGGTGACCAGTAGCCCACCTGATGCACCGCACTTTTACGAAAGGCGGTAATCACCCCGGATACGGTAAATAAACGGCCAAAAGTACGCTGGGCACGCTTGATCATGCCGACAATTGAAGAAAACTCGCCCACCTGAATCCGTCCAAGTAAGGTCGAACGGGTACGGATTCGTGGATTACCTGTTACCGCTGCAACCGTTGGATCTTCCAGAAAATGTCGTATCATCCATGTAGCGGCATGCAGATCGAGCAAGGCATCGCCATCAATCCCGATCAGGAATTCAGCATCGGTCATCAGACTACCTGCTTGCAGACCCATGGCCTTACCCTGATTTTGCGCTAAATGGACCACACGCAATTTGTCGTACTGGGTCGCCAAACGATCCAGCACTTCACCAGTATTGTCAGAACTGCCATCATTAATCGCAATCACTTCAAAATTGGGATAGTCCAGTTTCAGTGCATGGCTAATGGTTTCTTCAGCATTGTCCCCTTCATTAAAGCAGGGAACCAAAACCGCAACTTTTGGATACTCAGGTAAAGCAGCAGGTTGCTGATAAGGCGGATCCTGACGCTCTTTCCAGTAGAAAATAATTGCCCCGACCATCCACAAATACGACATGAACAAGGGATAGTAAAAAACAAACTTAATGGCATATGACCACAATAAAGCAAGCCAACTCATCTACATTACTCGACTATGGTACTAATTGAGATGATTTTAGACTAAAAGCCTTATGCATTGTTTCTACATCTGGATGCCCTTTGATCGGATCGTCAGGATAATAGGCAATATGCATCGCGCCCTGCTCATATAGAGACTTAATGGTCGCTGACATTTCCTCGGAAGGCACTTTTTCATTATTGCGCCAGTTAATGGCCTGTAGCTCCATTACGGTTTTTTTCACACCATTGGGATACTTCTTCACACGATTTAAAATATCGCTGTAGAACTTTTCCGGATTCTCGGATTGCTCCATATAAGGCATGGCCATAATCGCGGTGAAGTCATAACGATTCAGTGATTGCTCCAACGACTGGGCATACCAGTTTTCCGCATAAGGATTTAACGCCACCTGTGCATATAAATTACGTGCAGTCACCAGGAAAGGTTGATATTGACGCACCTCTCCTGCCAGTTCCATTGCGAAATCATCTAAATAGCGTGTCTTATACGCCGTCCATTTTTGCAAATCAGCGTCATTATCACGAATCTTTGCCAAGTCGGTCGGCAGACCTTGCTTAGCATAAGCAGCCAAAGCCTCTGGACTCGCATCTTCGTAGTCTGACAAGGTCACGTCATCATGGAACAACAGGCCATCAAACGGCGTCGATTTTGCCAGATCCTGATAAATTTCCTTAATGGTTTGACGCGCTTCTGGCGAGAAT
Organism: Acinetobacter sp. IK40; assembly: GCF_035615075.1. Taxonomy (NCBI): domain Bacteria; kingdom Pseudomonadati; phylum Pseudomonadota; class Gammaproteobacteria; order Moraxellales; family Moraxellaceae; genus Acinetobacter; species Acinetobacter sp. IK40. The sequence continues at coordinate 145,646 of NZ_JANBOE010000008.1, forward strand.
GGGCTGAGACGGATATAGCCCATATTCAAATGCTCGCCTGCTTTTGCCTGCTGCGTTTCTACCAGATCTTTGGATACCGGATCGGTTTTAGGCAGTTCCCACGCCAATAATGGCATCCACGCATATAAACGTTGTACAGGGGTGCGGGTCTGGATTTGCCAAGCCACCCGATTAAATAAATCGGCGCGCATTGGAATATGGCGGTTCGGGAAATACACCATATCCGCTGAGCCGTTGGCGTCCGGGTCAGAGAAGGCTTGTAAATAGACGGTATTGACGCCCATGCCATTAATACGGTCAATCAGATGATCCAGATTACGTTCTTGCTGCTTCTCATCCGGATCATAAATATAGTCCAGATCCACATGCATGATTTTTTGCGGACGATTATTGTCGTTCAGGTTCAGTTCACGGTTTTTAATTTCTTGCGCCAGTGCACTGGTCGACATACTGCCTTGAATCAGGATACGACTCATATTCTGTAAGGATTGCTTGGCATGGTCTGCCCCATCGTCCAGCGTGATGGTAATCGGCATACCGAGCTGCTTCGCGGCTTGTACCAGTTGCATGTTATAGCGCCCATACGGCCAGACCATGACACGCGGTGAACGGAGGCCATGGGCTTTTAATAGCTCATTATTCTTTTTCAGGTCACCAAAGACACGTGCCTGATAAGTTGCATCACTTTCATAGCTTTTGCTTTTTGGGTCATAAATGCGTGCAATCGCGGCAGGCTCCAGATTGCCTTGAGGATTGGCATTAATGCCTTGATGCAAATGGTAACTATGGCTGGCAATTTCCACCAGACCACTATTTTGCATATCTTTCAGCTCTTCCCAGCTCAAGATTTTATTGCGTGCAATTTCCTCACCGCCAAAGTCCACCTTCTGGCCCGCCTTAGGTTCTAGCCATGACCCCACCACTGCCAGCACCACCGGGATTTTTTTAGCACGAATAATCGGATAGGCATTTTGGTAGAAAGATTGATAACCATCATCCACCGTTAACAACACTGGTTTTGCCGGTAGTCGATACTTGCCCTGATGTGCCTTGATCAACTGATCAACATTAATAAAGTGATAGCCATTCTTCTTGAGCCAGTCGATATGTTCACTGAACTGTTGTGCCGTCACCGAATAGCTAGGAATCAGCGCATCTTTCCTGTCTGTAATTTCATGATAGCCAATGACGGTTAAGGTGGTTGCATCGATTTTTGGTTTTGCAGCAAACGTAGTGGTGCTGGCAACCACGCCAAACACAAGACCTAAAACTGTATTTAAGGTCGGAGACACGAAACGTGTGGTCATAGAGATATCGTCTCAAGATTAGAAATGTGCTGATCGCAAAGCATGCCTGAAGCCTCTTACACTTTATTGAAACATCAGAGAATTTAAATGATCAGCTGGGAATATGGATTGTATTTATAATTTTAAAAACTGAAAATAAACTTAAAAGTATTTTTTATGAAATAAATCACAGGATAACTGGAGTTTTATTAACAAAAATCTAAAAACTCCTAAGATGACACGCAACATTAGGAGTTTTCGAGTCGTGATTGGCTGGCTTTAATACTGGATGGACTGAAAATTCGGATCATCTGCGAGCTGCTGTAAATAGTGCCGTTCTTTTTGATAAAAATATTTATTTAAACGGTTCACCCATTCCCCACGGCGAAAGGTCAATATTTTTTTATGCACACCATCATATTCCAGTAATATCACATTACTGTCATCTCCGCCTGTCGCCAAACGGGTCAATTTATAATCATGCGGCGCATATTGATGCGATGGCTGCAATGACCTCAAAATTTCGACTTTATATTCACCATCCAGCCAGTAATGTTTATCCATTAAAGCTTTTTCATTGACCCAGAAACCGGTTTCCGCACCATCATGGGTATCAATCAGAAAAAAATGATCCAGCTCCCTTAACAACTCTGATGCAGTGATATCCAAATAATCATTCATACCCACCTCTACTCACTCAAATTCTTATCGTTGCTTATGCTATTTTTTATCATGGCTGAATTACGATTGCTCTCGCCCCCGCAACCTGTAATCACCTAAAGCACAAATGATCATGACCTGTAGTGAATAATGGGGTTTTGCAACAGCATCATCAAAAATTGCGCTTTTCATTCAAACATATACAGGAGCGTATATAGAATCAATATTTTTCTCTTGGGTTGCTCTATAATTCAGATAAAAGAAATTTATTTAAAAATCATGATGTTATTTAATGATTGTATTTATAATAGTATATATTTGATTTTAAAGTGATTTAGCTAAAAATCAGACTAAATCACCTTCATTACTACGCTACAAAAATGTTATTCGTCGCGGGTTTTTACATCAAAAAGCTCGATCTCAAAGGTCAGATTGGCATTGGCCGGAATAATTTTTCCAATCTTACGCGCGCCATAAGCCAAGTGTGCTGGCACAATCAGTTTACGCTTGCCACCCACGCGCATGCCGATAATGCCCTGATCCCAACCCTTGATCACACGGCCTGTGCCAATCACGGTTTCAAAATAGTTGCCGCGATCCAGTGAAGAATCAAACTGGGTGCCATCTTCTAGCCATCCGGTATAGTGCGTGGTAATTAAGGCACCTTTCACCGCTTCTTTACCTTCACCGACTTTTAAATCAATAATTTCTAATTCTGCGCTCATTTCTATCTCTCCAAATTACTCAAACCAAGATTATTGCAATTGTTGCCATTGAATGTCGACCTGACCTTTGTCGCTGAGCAAGGTCCATTCGCCATCCATGATATTCAGCTGTAATTGCATGGTCCGTTCGCATAAGCCTTCAAGCGCTTGTGTGGTTTGAGGGGTCAATTGCCACACTTGTACATTGTTTAAGGTTTTAATCTTGCTATTCTTCTGCCACCAGTCGTCTGCTTGCGAGCCATACGTCACGACAGCCACCTGCTTACAACGGGCACTGGCCTTTTTGACTTTATCTTCCGATGGGCAACCCACTTCAATCCACTTTTCCAACAGTCCTGTAAGGTCTTTTTGCCATAAAGCAGGTTCATCTGTTTCAAACAGGTCTTTGGTAAATTCCAGACGCTCATCGGCAAAACGCGCATAAGCAAGAATGCGAACCATTAAACGCTCAATGGTTTCAGATGGATGCAATGCCAGTGTCAGTTGATAATCTGCATAGATATGCTCATCCATATTGGCAATATTCAGGTCTGCCTTATATATTGTTGCTTTTAACGCCATAAACGATACTCTTAAAATACGGTACTCTCAAATTTGGCGCTAAGCATACTCTATTTTGCGGGCAAGAATGCGCTGAATTATTCAGGTGCTCGATGAATCTTCAGGATTGCAACAAGCCAGTAACTGGGTCTCAAATGCCAGCCAATCCTGCTCAGACTGCGTAATCACCTCAATCCGGTTATCAATGCCTTCTTCGGCAGATTTATAGTTAAATTGCTGCGGATTGAAATTAAAACTTTTCCAGCCCTGATCGGTATGAAAAATTCCCTTGATCCGTACCCAGTCTTGCTGTGTACACAACAGATCCAGCAGCTCATAAAAATTGAACTGCCAACGTTTGGGAAGTTTCCAGCCTGCAACCGTATACCCCTGAGCCGTCTCAATATAGTGATAAGGCAGCTGTTTAATTTCAGCGACTGGTGCATGGGTCGGTTGTGCTTGTTGTAGCTTTAATAAAGGCTGGATTTTACGTTGCAGTGCCTGCTGCTGAATATCCAGTCGGTGAATATCCACTTGCCCATTTTCAGCTTCTATCCAATATTGAACATAGGTTTCATAGTCTTGTTTTAATGCAATATAAGCCTGACGGTCCTCTGCAGTCATACAGTCAATATGGGATAGCACCACAATTTGTGCCGCTTTGAGTTGATCTGTATATAAGTTTTGCTTGACCCACTGCCCATCATGTAAACGGCTACCATCCAACACGATCACTAAAGCCCGCATCGCCAAACTGCTTTGCCAGTGTGGCTCAGTCAATTGTTCCAGAAGTTGCGCAGGATGGCCTAAACCAGTCGGCTCGATAAATAAACGGTCAGGTTTACTTTCAGTTAATAGTCGTGCAAGTGCAATTTGCATCGGCAATTGGCTACTGCAACATAGACAGCCGCCCAATAGCTCTTTGACTGCATAACCTTGTTGTTGGCTAATCAATTGTTGATCGACACCAATTTGGCCAAACTCGTTCATCAAGATTGCCCAAGTCTCATTCTCAGGCTTTTGCGTCAATAAGTGCTGTAATAACGTAGTCTTACCCGCTCCTAGAAAACCGGAAATAATATGGGTGGGGACCGTTTTGGGCGCAAGAAATTTCACCAGACACTCGCATTAAAAATTTATTTCATTCTAAAGAGAAAAATTGATTAAATAAATTAAAGAATATCGATTGATATACTATGCCTTTAAACGCATTAATTAAAAATAAGGTGATATTCATCACAATCAACATCTAAAAAATATATTTAATCTAAAAAAACAAATGGTTTATTCAATTAACCAATATTCGTTAAACTTAAATCAATGTTTAAAATACGTAAAAAATTCGCTTATTTTTTGATCACAAAAACATATTTCCATACATTTTCATCCTTAATTTCTCCATGCTATTTTACACAGCGACTACATAAAGCGACGCAATATTTCATATTGTTAAGAAGGACGTAATAGATTTTTAAGGATGTTGCTGCAAAAACGTTTGGCCCATAGCATGGACCTCATGCCGAAATGAGAGATTCGGATTGACTGAATCCTCCATTGATGGCTGTTATTTTAAATGAAATAAGGATGCCAAACATGAAACTTATCAAAACTCTTCTTGCAACAACTCTTACTCTTGCTGCAGCGTCTTCATTTGCAGCAACAGCTGAAGAACAAGCTCAGACTCAGGACAGAGTAGTTGTTTCTACTCAAGAGCAACCTGGTACTCAAGCTGCGACTGACGCAACTGCTGAAGCACCTGCATCTACACCTGCACCAACAAACTAAGCAGATCTGAAGGTCTCCTCCAGACCTTTAGACCAACATTCGTAATGATCTAACGCTTATTTCATTACCAATGTAAAAAAAGATCGGACCATGCTGCGGTCCGATTTTTACTTTTTAAGCATATTAAAATTTAGACGCTTAGCATTGCGTCGATTTTTTAAACATACTGCATGAAGGTTGATGAACTTCTTGCAAACGTGTAGCCTTACGCTGCTCTGCTGCCTCGAAACGACAACGTTTCCATTCCGTATCCAGATTTAAGGCGGGTACCTGTTTAGGCTTACGCTGCTCATCCACTGCAACCATGGTGAAATAGCAGGTATTGGTATGGCGTATGGTTCTATTCTGGATATGTTGCGCTTCGACACGGATACCGATTTCCATTGAGGTGCGCCCAACATGATTGACGCTGGCCAGAAATGTCACCAGTTCGCCCACATAAATCGGTTCTTTAAAATTCACCCGGTCAACCGATAAAGTCACCACATAACTTCCTGAGTATCGACTTGCACATGCATATGCAACCTGATCGAGCAGCTTGAGAATCGTCCCCCCATGAACGTTGCCTGAAAAATTTGCCATGTCTGGGGTCATCAAAACGGTCATGGTCAGCTCTGACTGGTCATCAGGCGCCTGGTTCGCTTGATCTAATTGATACATGAGAACAGCTCATTAAGAATGTAACCTGATTATTATCGTTGATTCATGCGCATAAAAATATGCGCAAAACGCTAAAACATCATCAATTATTTTTATGATCTTTCTATTATTTAATTGGAAATAATGACATTAAAGCTGTTTTTACACGGGATAAAAGGCTCTATTCCGGATAAAAACAGCTCCAGTTCAAAGATTATTCAATGGTTCTAGCTTAAATTGGCCGAGCGTATCAGACCCACTACTCCATTGACGATCATATCAATTGCAATGGTACCAATCAGCAAGGCAGACAACCGACCAACAATATCAAAATACCGGTCAATATATTTGGCATGTTTATAACGAAGGTGATCATGACCAAACTTCATCAGAATGAGAATACTACAGGTCAGGATCAAGGTAAGCGCGATCACTGCAATTGCACCGCTAAACGGTACGCTCACTCCGGTCACGACCGCTGCACTAATCGTACCCGGACCGATCATAAAAGGCATCGCAATGGTACCCGCCAGATGCTCAGGCGCTCCCCGCATCTCACCAATGGTTTCCGCACCCTGAAACACATAACGGTAGCCAATCACCAAAAAGATGAAGCCACCAAAAATCTGGAAGGATTCAAAGCGGACATTCAAATAACGGCTAAAAATGTTTTCACCACCCCATGCAAACAGGATAAACACCCCAAAAGCAATTAAACTGCCTTGAATCAATGCTTTACTAAATACCTTGGCCTCGGTATTACGGATCATCCCCACCATATAGACACTCATCAGGAAGGGGTTTAAGAGAGAGAAAAACAATGCAAATGCATGAATATAAGGAGAAAACATAGCACTCTCGTGATCAGCGGAAAAATTTAAAAATGAACAACATAAGAAAAAATCAAATCATCAACTCATGCACCGGTTAAAAGCTGCTTGCAACGGGGTGTGACATTGTTGAGTGAATCATCTTTATTCAGATCCAGCGTCGCACCAATACCCAACAAACTCACATGAATTTTTGCATGACTAGGGTTCAATGCTTTCACATTAAATTTTATACCTTGATCACTGTACAGCACATTGTCGACCAATTTTACCTTGTAAGACATCGCTTCCTTACGATCATCCATACACAACATACCGCTTCCCTGACGATTTAGTTTTAAAACGGCCATCGATGCCCCTGCCTCGCCAGACCAGCTCCCTGAAAATGGAATCTGGGTCGGACTTAACTGACTGAATTGAGCAGGTGTCATGGTTGTTATCGAAGTACAGCCCACCAAAACAAAAGCAAGACTTCCGGCCAATAAAATATTCTTCGCAACCATAGCTAACCCAATAAAAATCAAATAATTCCATACATTTTCCCACATTTAAGCTTTTTTTAATTTGTACTGCATGTATATAGCTAGTATCGGAAATGTTAAAAAATTTAGCACACCTCACCTTGCGAATGAGATTGTTCAATCAATATTCACAGTTAATACATCTTTATTTTTAATATCAGGATTTAAATGATTAGACCCATAAATCCCTATTTATACTTCTAAACTAAATAGTTTGTAATAATTATTTTAAATATAAAATTATGACTTGATTTTCATTGCAATGATCTGTAGATTTTCTTTTTGAGTGAGTAATTCAAATGACTTTCCAAACGATCTTTGAAACCTTTCAAGCGCTTCCGAATGGAACAGATACCTACAAACAAATCAAATCTCAATGTGAACAGGCCATTATTCAGGCCGAACATCCTCTAGAACATTGTGCCTTATTACTCATCTATGGTTTTACAAAAAATTATGTCTTGCTCTATGAAGATCAACCGGTCAGCCCTGATTTTTCAAGTAAAGTGAAAGCCCAACTCACGCATTATATGCAGGAAATCAGTAACGCTTTGGCGACTGAAGATGCAGCCTCTATCCTGGCTGCCTTAAATGATGTGTCTAAACAATATATAGATAGCTCTAGAATTTTCTAATCCTTGCAAGCTATTTTAATCCCCCCTAGACCTCATATATCTCGAAACACCGCTTCTAAATATCGGCCGATTATATTTAGAAGCTACTCCGTATAAATATGACCTGAGAATTAAATATATTACTCATGTCATAATATGTATATAAATATGCGTTCTTTATTTTAAATAAACTTCTTAGTTTATTTATATCAGGATTGCTTTTGCCTGACTGACAATATGCTGGGTTAAAAGCTGTAAGGGTTTGGATTGTTGATTCCAGTGATGCCAGTACAAGGGTACTTCCATTTTTGCTTCGGGCAACAGCTCAACCAAAGCATCCTCATTCTTCTCAGTCACCAACTGCAACTCCGGCACCATGCCATAACCCAGTCCCAGCTTGATGGCGGTTACAAAAGATTCGGAAGATGGAATTAAATGACAGGGATAGCTGCCTTTCATCAGGCCAAAATGCTTTTCAAGTATATCGAAATGTAACCGGTCCTTATGATTAAAAATAATCGCAGGCGTATGGCGCAGATTTTCCCGGTCGATACCATGAGCAAACCACTTTTTTCTGAATGACGCAGTCGCCACCATTCGGTAACGCATCACCCCCAGATATTCTGCATGACAGCCCCGCATTGGCTGGTCTTCAATTGAAATACAGGCACTGACGGTGCCCTTTTCCAGTAAGGAATAGGTATGTGACTGGTCATCTGTTCTTAGCTCAATCACGATTTTCTGTTTGAGCAATACCTCTTGTAATGCAGGCAGAAGCCAGGTTGCTAAAGAATCTTCATTAGAACCGATCACCGTTTTGAAAAAGTTGGCATCTCCTCCTCCCGTCAAACCATGCAACAGGTTTTGCTCCAGTCGTTTTATATGTTGCAAATACTCGAACAGCTGCTGGCCTGCCTGAGTCAGTACACAAGGACGACCACGGATCAATAACAATTTCCCCAGCTCTTTTTCCAGCGCCTGTACCCTCAGCGTTACCGCTGAAGAAGTAATACAAAGCTTTGCTCCAGCCTGTTCAAAGCTTCCATCTTCTGCAACAGCAAAGAAGGCTTCACATTGTTTATTGTCTAGCATCACAAACCTTAAAAAAAATTTAGGTAATCCAAAACAATCTTAATTTTACTGAATTTTTAAATTTTAAAAAGGCAACGGTAAATATAAACGTTCAATCTGAAAAATTTCCCATGCTTTGAGGCAATCGATCTAAAGACTTTAAGATGCCATTCTGATTTAGCTTGCCCTCCCTGATTTTTGCAGGGCCATTGTTAATTTCCTGATCCCTGACCATCACCCAGTACTTTGTCTGGATTGATGCAGATCAAAGCAGTCTTTTTCTCAAATAAATAATACTGAGTAACGCAAATGCCAAGCCGATAAAAGACGGCGCATAACCAAAGGGGGTTGCTAACAACCCAACCATCACTGCACCTGCGACGGCGCCCCCATAATTAAAAATATTCACACGAGCAATAATTTCATCTCGTCGGGTTTCATCCAAACGGCCTACAGCAGAATATGTAAGTGGAACCAAGGCGCCCACCGCTACACCAGCCAGTGCGAAACCTAAAATCACTGTAACGAGTGAATGGCTTATCCCGGATAACACACAGCCAAATGCCCCAATCAGAAGCGTGACCAAAGCAACCCATGTCGCAGTTTTAAATTGCAGCAAGTAATCCAGTCCTAAGCGTGTTAGTAAAATGCCAATCTGATAAGCGGCATAACCTAAAGGAGCAACAGTGGCCGAGCTGGCTAAAACATCTTTGAGATAGATTGAACTCCATGTACTGATGGCAGAATCGACCGTAAATATAATCAGAATAATCATCCCAAAAATGAGAAGTTGCGGATATGGAATCACTGCTTTCTGTGGTGAAGATAATCCTGAAGATTGTTTTTGCTGAAATAACCAGTGTCTCGAGAGTTGCGAAGTAATCAATGCAATCACTGCTGCAATACATAATGCTGCCGTTGCGCCAAGTGAAGTTGATACAGTGGCTGACATTATTAATGCACCCAAAAATGCCGCCGCTGTATAACAAGCAAAGAAACCACCAAATACACTCTTACCAAGCCGTTGTTCCATCATAACAGCCTGCATATTCAGTGCTGCATCTAAACAGCCTAGTCCAAGTCCATAAAGCAAAAAGCTGGCAATCATCAGCATCACATTTGGACTACATGCAGCAACTGCGACCCCAACAGCTTCAAGCAGAAAACCCGTTACAACAGCAAATCGCGATCCGAACTTGACTGCGGTACGGTCAGCGAGAACCGAACCGAGCGCCGCTGCTATGCATACCCCCAGAATAATCAACGACAACTGATCATCAGACAGCCTGAAGCGGCCTTTTATGCTGGGAAGTGCCGTCATTACGGTTGCGTAGCCAAGACCTTGTGTGGCAAAACCAAGCGCAATTACTTTCCGTATTTTACTGGAAATTCCATCGTTTACACTTTGGATAGGAAGATTGAGATCCATGCCTGACTCACTGACTTATTTTTAAAATATTTGTTTAGAGATGCACTCGAACACGTCCTGTGTCGATTGTTTTTAATTTTTATTTAAAACAACGCGCAAGATAAGGGCAATAATGGGAAAACAAAGGGGGGAAATTCGGACAACAAGATTTGAAATCGACTGGGTTGCATCAACCTACCTTAAAAAAATTTAGGCAACCCAAAACAATCTTAATTTTACTGACTTTTAAAATTTAAAAAAGATAATAGCAACCATAAATTTTCATTGTGGAACATCTCCCTTCTTTCAGCGTCTAAGTCATTGCGATGTTTGATCTTAAATCGGCATCCAAAGCTCAGATCAGGAAAGAACAATCCTATTCCACCCTAATTCTTGAGGAGCTCAATCTATGACCGCATTTTTCTATGGGCTTGGTATCGGCTTTTCTCTCATTTTAGCCATTGGCGCACAAAATGCCTTTGTACTGAAACAAGGTTTAAAACAGCAGCATGTCTTTTGGGTCTGTTTAATCTGCGCACTTTCCGATTCTATTCTGATCTATCTTGGGGTGACCGGTTTCTCGAAAATTGTGGTGGATTTCCCCCTGATTGTCACGCTTGCGAAATACTTTGGTGCAGCCTTTTTGTTTTTGTATGGCCTGCGAAATTTTTATTCTGCTATCCAGAATAATAGTGGGCTGAATCCAAGTGAAATTGAAAAGGATTCACTGCTTAAAATTATCGGCATGTGTCTGGCCTTTACCTGGCTCAATCCGCATGTCTATCTGGATACCGTGATTCTGGTTGGCTCTATTTCTGTACAATTTGCAGATCAGATCTATCTCTTTGCGGCAGGCACCATTCTGGCGTCGTGGATCTTCTTCTTTGCGCTGGGCTATGGGGCAAGAGCGTTATTACCTTTATTTAAAAAGGCCAGCTCATGGAGAGTATTAGATGTTCTGGTCGGCCTCATGATGTGGGCAATTGCCACCAAGTTATTGATCTAAAACATCAGGCAATAAAAAAGCCCTTGTGTTCACAAGGGCTTTTTCGTATTTGGCGGAAGCGGTTCCAGTCAAATTAAAATCCTAATGATTTGATTTTAAACAATATATATTCATATTTAATTTTTTACTACTATTTTTACTTCATTTAGATTTTTCTAATTATTACTCTACAGAAATTCTTTGCCATCCATTTTTAGGTGTTTGATTTTAAATTTACCAAACCGAACTAAAGTCTTATTAGAACTTAGCTCTTTAGAATGACCACTATCATCTAGAGGCCATAATTTTCCTCCTTAACATGTCCCTAACTGCCAATGGGTGTTTTACCGATATTGGAAGTCCTTTCAGGTAAAACTGTTGCAAGGCTTTGACTGCTGACTCAGAGGCATCGACACTAGATGGGATGCCTGTTTTTCTTCTTAGTTGTTTGATCTGGGTCCATAATTTTTAATAGCTATCTAACTATAAAAAAGAAGCTATTTTTCTGAAATACAGCTTTCTAAACTAGGCAATAAAACTTTCAACAACTTACAATAAGATTGTATGTTTGCATATATTCTTATTTTAGAATTCTCATAAGTTGCATTTTTAAAGTCAACACTATACCTTTTAATTAAAAATTCTGACAAGATAGATGATATTTCTGGTGGATAAAAAACACTCCCCTCATCATTATCCTCTACAAAAAAACTCAATCCAAAATAAAAAATACCATAGCTCTTCAAAAGTTCATTAACATCTAATATATCATAAGGATCCAATACTATTTTAAAAGTATAATTCTTATTCTTTTTAAAGAAAAAACATTCTTGCGATTATAAGCAACGTCAAACCCTATAAGTTCATCAAGAAAAGCATTTATTACAAAATCCCTCAACCCTGAAACATTGAAAATTTTATTTTCATAAGCTAGAACAATAGCCTTATTACCCTTCCCCTTTATATCTTTCATCTCAAAATCGCTAGACATCAGATTAAAATCAAATTTATCTAAAAAACAACGATATTCATCATTTATATTTAATAACCATTTTTCAAAATTACTAACAAACTCAGTTTCACTCTTATTCTTTAGCTCAGTTAGTTCATTTTCACTTAAACCCAAATTACTTAAAGCGCCTTTAGTTGGTTTTTTAGACATTTCTTCTGAATACCAAAAATAATAGCTTTCATTTGATATAAATTTATAAAATTTCTCTGGCTGGATTTTTAACAACAAGAAGAGATCTAAATATGTAAAATTAAATTCATTCTCAATATCAATTGAGTCAATAAAAGTTGAAAGATCACTTTGTATTCTTTGAATATAAACAGAAAAGTTTTTTTGAATTTCAGATTTTAAACAATTCATAGTAAATCTCTTAATGAGCTGGAACTGGAAATGGGATTCCTTTAGTTGGAATTTTTCCTTTTCCTGCATAATTCAACAATCCAATAGCCCCAAGAGTAATTGCTGCTGCTGAGGTCCCCTTACATAATTTTTTGTTTTAAAATTTAATTAAATAAATTATCATAACTAACAATAAGTTAACAGGTATTCATTTGTAATGGATAAGTACGATGAAAAAACTATTAGAGCTGTCCAGACTGAATCTACTATTCGCATTTATCAAGCTTACTCTCATGAATTAGCAAATCATGTAATTAAAACTGCTAGCTTTAGAAATAATCCATTCTTTAAGATGACAAGAATGACTTGGATTAAACCATCCTTTTTGTGGATGATGTATCGATCAGGTTGGGGAATGAAAGAAGGAAAACAACAACGTATTCTTGCCATAGATATAACTAAAGAAGGATTTGATTGGGCTCTTAATCATAGTTGTTCCAGTCATAAACCTTTAAATTTATCAAATGAGGAGTGGCAAAAATTAAAACAGGAAACTCCGGTTAGAGTACAATGGGATCCTGAGCGAGATATTCATTTAAATCCATTGAAATATAGAACTATACAAATTGGGCTAAGTGGTGTAGCTGTTGAAAACTATGTCAATAGTTGGATAACTGATATTACCGATATAACTCAGTACACGCAAGAAATTAAAAATCTTATCTCAAGCAACAAAATTGAGGAAGCAAAAATTTTACTTCCTCATGAAGAAATATATCTTCCTAACATTTACATAGATATTAACAATTTATAATTCAAAACCTATTAATACTAAACTGCTCTTTTGCAAATTCAGACAACAATTCATCTTCTCCTAGTTCAAATTTTCTCAAATACTCAACTGCTTTTACACACTTCATGTTATTACCTAAACCAAAAAATGATTTTCTTGCAAGTGCTCTACAATCATCATCTTTTAGGTAATTTGGAATAAAAAAAATAGCACTGTAAAAAAAATCAACTAATTTGCAATTAATTATCTTGCTTACTGTAAAAACGATATCTTCATGAGCATCATGCCAATTATGAAAAAAAATATTTAATAAAATAAAATCTTCCTCCTTTAGTTCATAATCATCAAAAATCATAAATGCTATATGTATTGCATCACTATTTTTATGAAATTCAGCCATATTTATTAACTCTTTTGCAAAACTATATAAGTCTATATGGTCAAATCCCAATTCTTTCTGTAAAAGAGAGGTGTTAATATTTCCTAAATAACACGCCTCAATTAGTTTGTAATTAACCACTCTCTATCTCCTAGAAACCTCACGGAAACGAATTATATTTTCATTAAATAACTGTAATCCAGGTCCACGGCCTAAACCGATACTTATAATTCCTTTTTCAGACTTAATATTCAATGCATTATCCATCCACCATCCACCTTTAGCGGGAGGTAGACTAGCATATTGAGGTATAGCTAATACTTTTTTAGAAGAATCCCGTGCCGCAATATTTAAATAATTATCATAAAACTTTGAATTTATTAAAAACTCAACTGTTATTCCTCTATAATTTTCTGCATAGGCTAAAGTTGGAGAAATCATTTTTTCAGTGCTGCTTGCTGGCAGTCTGCCATGCTGACTTAAAAAAAGAAATTCATTTTCGGACATTGTTCTGTAAACAAGAGTTGGGCTTGATAAAAAGGATGATGCACTAAACCCACTTTTAGCAAATAATGTTCCATATAAAGAAGAAAATTTCAAAAATGAAGGTGCAGGAGCTAAAGTTGATAAATCACTTAAAAAAGTTGAACCTAAGCGATCAGTAAGATATCCCCCAGATGCGGAATAAAAGTTTGTTCCATCATCAACCCAAACACCATTTCTAACAACGGCAGCTTCGCCATTAGCATCTGTAAAGTGATAAGTATCATTCCACCCATATTGGTAGCGATTGGTCTGCCCATGGCCTTTACTTAAGAAAGTTACAGGGTCGGGTTGATAGAATCGCCCCAACACTGGGTTATAGTGCCGTTGCTTTAAATAAACCAAATCCCCTGCATCTTGCACGCCACCTACAAATGCATTTGGATTCTTGAGATTGCTTGGTTTCTTTAACTGTAATTGTTGTCCAAATGGTGCATATTGATAGGATTGACTAACGATTCCTTGTTCATTAATAACTTTTAAAGTTGAACCATCAAAGTTCTGAACGTGGTATTGAATCCTATCTTTAGCAGAGCTAAAGGGGCTGAATAATATCGCCGCACACAAAACAATCAATTGTATAAGGTACAACCATGTCTTATCTAGAGAATTTTTATTATTCTTCATATTACTTCCCCTTCGCTATCTTCCAAAATCAAATCAAGTATTGGAGGCAACCATGCTGCAATGTCTTCATTTGGATCAGGCTCATTTGGCTTTATATTTGAATTCAATACACCCTTAACACCTAGCAACTTATATTCATACCCATCTTTGTGTCCATCACCATCAGTATCAGGATTATTTGGATCTGAACCAATAAAACGTTCTAAATAATCAGGTAATCCATCTCCATCACTATCCTTATAACTATCTAATAAATTAGTAACTCCTAACTCTGCAGCCTCAAAGTCATTAACAAAATCAAATCCTTTATTTGTGTCTGGATAACGTTCAAGAGTCGCAACTAATTTACCAGCGATGTACACATAAGCTTTGCTATAACTTGTTTGATGGTTAATGTCGTAGACCAAATTGCCATCAAGATCATATACATAATCTGTTATGCCATCAGCTCTTATTGCTCTAACTCTTAATCCATCAGAGTTATAAATATAGGTTTCACTTCCATTACTGGACATACGGCTATTAGCATCATAAGTTAGACTACGAATACCATCATTTATTACGTTACCCATTGCATCATAAGTAAAGTTATATTTTGAACCAGTGACACTGGTTAAACGGGATGTAGTGGCTGCATAGTTATAGGTATAAACTGCAGGACTAACAGAAGATCCTTTAGATGTGATATTTACTGAAATAATGTCATCATTATTGTAGCTATATTGATAGCGAGCTTGATCTAGATCAACAGAGCTCATTAAACCTGTACCATATCGACTAATTGTCGCGTTATATACAGCACCACAATTATCAGTAATTTTTTTAATACGATTTAAAGCATCATAGCCATAATTAATATTTAGAATACACTTATCTAAACTTTTTGCAGATACATTACTTGGCAACCCATTTTCACTATATGAATATCCCCAACTAATGTCAGGATTAGCCTGGACAGTCGTTAATTGATGCAGTGCATTATATCCAAGTGACTGTATGACATTAGGAATACTAGTAACTTCCCCAAAAGCATTTTGATTAGATAAATTTATCGACTTTCCATTTGGGTAAGCTATTGATGTTAATTGATTTAGTGCATTGTAACCATAAGTTACTATATAAGATTTATCTGTATTATTCCCCTTTACTGTTTGTGTAGATGTTTTTACACGTCCATAGCTATCGCGATCAAGTATTTGAGAAGTATTACTATTTGTTGTTGACTTTAATCGCCCTGCTCCTGAATAAATGTAATTAGTGGTTACGCCTCGCCAAGTACGAGAACCGATCAAGTCATTTAATGGTGCATAAGTAATATTTTCAGTCGAAGCATCAGGATGTGTAATCGTTATAATACGTCCCGTATCATCATACTTAAAGACTTTTTGACCAGTGATCCCATTGTCTTTTTCTGTCGCCAAACTTGTATTTGTATTATAGGTATAGCTTTGCTTAGAATTGCCCGAAACAGCAACTTTCGGCTTTAAGATCGCTAATTCAAATTCCGTTGTTGTTTGAAAAATAGAACCATCTAAACCTTTACGAGCTACAAAAGTTTTCAGGTCAGCGCTAAAATCTCCTACTGCTAGAAAGTTAGATTCAGTAGCACCAGTTTCATCTGTTGTCTTAGCAATCGCTCCCTTTCGATCCCCACAAGATTGGTAGCAATAAGAGACAACACTGCCATTATCGTTCACTATCAATGGACGATCAAAAATATCGTAGTTGCTTGATACTCCCGCATTCGTACTACTTAAGCTCGAGTTGGATTTAAAAGTCAAATTACCATAGGCATCATATCTACTTGTATTAACAATCGTTTTACCAGATGCTCGATCCTCACTTCTGATTAATAAGCCATCCCCATTATATTTTTCTGTTTTACTAAATGGACTAGTTCCACTAATGGACTTTGTAATTGTTAACCCATCATAATTAATCGTAGTTTCGGCTAACCCAACGATTGGCGTTTCAACTTTCAAGCGACCAGCATCATCATATTGATTTTTTGAAATAATGTTATCTGCATCCGTATGTTGAGTAATATTTCCGAAATCATCAACAACATTGACTTCTGCACCGCCACTAGCAAGTTTAATTCGAGTTGGTACTCCTTTTTGATATGCTGCAAATTGAGTAATCTGTTTACCATTCCCAACATCAACCTCAATTGGTAAACCAATGTGTTGATCGCCGAATACATAACTAGACATACAGCTAACAAAATTTGACCATTGAAAATTAGCAAGATTACCAAGACAAGTTGTAAACGACAGAGTTTCATACTTATATTTGATGATACGACCTGCTTGTGTATCACTACGAATTGAGCCTTGAGTATCATAATCAGTTGTTTGTAAATTAAAACTTCCAGTATTTCTTTGCTTCGGTAAGCCAATCAGCCAAGGCAGGCTTCCTGAGCTTACATTACTATTTGCGAAATCAGAGTTGAAATATGCGATGGAAGTATTCGGCATCTGAACAGGACTAGTACCATTCATACCAGTTGATGCAATTGTTTGAGCATTACCATATTGATCAAAATTACTATAAGTAGTTTTATATTCGCCAAAATGGTTAATAATTTTTTGAGCTAAACGTACTAATCTTACATCTTCATAATCTGTGTAATTATCTTCTGTAGTTTTTGTCTTTTGTCCAATAATTGACGAAGTTGTCCAAGAGTAAGTTTCCTCCCGATCACCAATTTTAAGTCTTTTAAGTAAGCCATGTAAGTAACTTTCAGCCCCACCCCCAGCAAAAGCATTCATCACATAGGTATAAGCTTTAGTGAGTCCCGTTAAAGTATCTTTAGTTGTAACGATTGTCGTCTGCTCGTGTGCCGAATCATCTCGACTATAACTATAATTTATTTGATATGGATTAACGTCTGAACTCAAATATGCAGAGCTTTTGACTTTGAATGACTTTTGTTCAACAAAGCCAGGTCTAGAATTATTGATAAGCTCATATACCCAATCAACTGATTTAATATTAACTAAGCCATTTTTTGAGGTCTTAGAATATCTAATCCCTTTTAGATCACTATAAAACCATAAAAACTCTTGCGCGGTAAAACCACCTATTTCAGTAGGACTCGCATTTCCAACAATCCGATACGGACCACCATAGTTATATGTAATTGCATCACCATTTATATAACCTGCTGTATCCAAATAGAAATTTGCAGCGTTTTGATCTTGAAAATTACCAATTGTATCATTGATTAAAATAGGATTATCAAGTTTATAATTAGCATCAGCTTTTGCCCCTACTGAATAGACATAAGATGCCCATTCCTTATAACTACCTTTAATTAACCTTTTTATTTTCTTAAGAAAAATATCACCTTTCACTGTATCGAATTGACTTTCATTAATATTTTCTGTGCTATCTAACTTTTTAACATAATCGAGCACCAATTCTGGTAAACTTTCATTTACTACTTTATTATCAAGAGTATGTTGCACTGACTTCAAAAACAATTTGTTTGACTTGTTAAAACCACTATAAAGCAACATACCTGATTGTTTATTAAAATAATTTAATAAATAACCTTCCTTATACTGATTCTCAATTTTCGAAGCATAAATTGTCACTTTACCTGGTATATATTGACTTGAGAAAAATGAAGTAAAGCCAGTTTGATTTTCTCTATTTACACTCGGGAAATAGTAAGTCACACCTGAGCTTGAACGTACGACAAAATCTTTCCCTGACTCTGCACAACTAATAAACCAATTGTCTTGAGAGATATATTTTGCCGAGCTAGGATAACCTTGTGCTTTACCATTGGTTGGATAAAAAACTATATTCTTCTGGCCAGGTAAATACAAACTGATAACCCTCTTTCTAGAGTCAACATCGCTTGATGTTGTTAAAGAGGTGGAACTGCTCATGGAGGTTGAGAAGCCTGGTTGCTTCATTCTTTTAATATTAACAAAATAAAGATAGCCAACCACTACTTGCTGCGCAAAAGGAGTTATTAGAGGTGATGTAGTTTCAACTTTTAAATTTGAATTGACTGATAAGTTATCTAAAACAGAACTAATATTACCTGTGTTAAGTAAAGTTCCATTCACTTTAATACCCTGGTTATTTCTTAAAAGCCCACTAATTGAATCTTCGAATTGTTTTCTTCTAGTTTCAGCCTCAGTATATGTATACGTTATTGAGGTTACATTATTTGCAAAGGCCTGAAAAATTTGTAATTGTAAGTTATTAAGTGCTGCCTGTGATTGCTGTTGGTTGTATTGAGCATTAGGATCTCCAACAGCAAAATATTGTAATAAATTAATGATCGAGTTTAATGTTTTATTTGCTAAAAATACATTTGACTGGTTTACATATGACTTCACTATTTTACTTTTAAATGGGGTATCAAGTAGTACTGCTGAAAAATAAGGTCGGCCTGTTGAATTAGATGTTGCATCGCCATTTGCTTCACAGATACCTGAACCATTCTGATCACCTTGCAACACAGTTGAAGGGCCTGTATTCATCACCAACCTTGGAGATTCTAGTTCCCAATTACCCATTGCACGGAAACCGTTATTTACTTTTCCGTATGAGCGCGATAGCGTAAAATTGAGACCACGATCACCTTTCAAGGTTACTTCTGGTATATCAAATACAAGGTTACCGCTCATGAGATCAACATAACCACCAGATGTTTTCTCATGCCCTGTATCACCAATACTTTGATCAGAAGGGAAAGAAGTCATTGCAACAGACCAATCAATCGCTCCAGCTATCGCTGAATTTCCAATGCAACACAGCATTGACAGATAAATTATTCTTCTCATGTTAACTCTTATAAATTAAATCTAACAAGATTTTTTCCAATCAAATAATGAGATAAGATATTTTCTTATAATAAATTAAGATTATTTCTCAATTGTAATATAATTAATATCTTCACCATTGCCCCAACGACTACAGGTATCATAGCCAACTATACTGACTACTTTATTAGTTGCTTGCGCCATTAAAAGTAAAGTAAGCTGTTGCTTTCCAACGAGTGATTTTTCATTTTTTATCATTAAATAACTACCTGTAGCACAGGCTGGTTTTTCGGTTCGTGTTCCTTCGATTACTACATAGACTAATCCATCTGAATCTCGTACAAAGACTTTACTTACCTTTCCTCGTGCTGTGCTTGCATAAGCAGGTCCCAAAAAACAGAGCAAGATAATAAAACACATTATTTTTTTAACATTTGATCACCTTTTACTTCTTTTTATGGAGAAATAATATCTAAATATGCAATTTCACAAACACCATTTCGAATTGGCAAGTTTGAAGCTGCATATATATTTACTAATTTTTTTGAAGCCACTGCAAGATAGGCAGCTGCTACTATATGTTTTTGTTTTGCATCTACATATACTCGTCTAGTATCAATACATTTTGAGCCAGAAACCCAAGGTATAGGAGTAGAAAACCATAGCTCTAAGGTATTTTCCAAATTGGGTGAAGGATAACTGCCAATAACACGAATTTTTACTATTTTTAAATTAGTGACTTCCTGAGCATGAGCTAGCTGGATAAAAAGAGTAAAAATTAAAATAAACCAGGTATATTTCATTATTCTATCCTTAGATTTTTAATCACAGTAAATTTTATTTTTTATTTTCTGTCAACAACTAAATTCTTAAGAGCAGGGAGAAAATCTATACGAATAATTTATACTTTTCTTTCAAAAAAAAACAGAGTATTTTATATTTCCATCAATACATAAAAATCAATTTAGTTATACAATCAGTAAAAAGGACATAAATATGGCTACACTTAATAAAAATTTATTTAAATTCATATTATTACTTTTACTACCAATTTCCAGTACTTTTGCAGCACAAAATAATCTACAAAACTCAACTGGGGTAATCCAACGAATTTATCTTTCAGGTAATAATTACTTTTTCCGCCTACAAGGAACAGACACATGTGCCAAAAATACTAATGGATACAATGAGTATTATTTTTTCACAACTACCAATCCTTTAGCCAAACCTTATTATGCTTTACTATTATCAGCAGCCATATCAAAAAAACCTATTACTATTCGAGTAAAAACTGATTGTAATATAGATGGTCAAAAAGAAATTACTTATATTTTTCAAGACTTTTAATTACAAAAAAAGAAAAATATTTATTTTAAATATCCACTATATTCTTATATTAAAATTTATAAGGGATATGCTAAAAATAAAATCGTAAAAGCTGAATTTTGAGCATAAAAAAAGCCACATCTGTTGGATGTGGTCAAAAGGATATTGCTTTGCTTACTACGATTGTTACCGAAATTTTAGATTAGGTGGAGAAGCTTAATTCAAACTTGACTCAATTCATTGATCACTATATCACTCGACGTTTCTGTTCCATAAATTCTATGAATGAGCAGAGCAAAGACAGTATCTTTAGCTGAACCGAGTTCAGCTCCTCGACGGTATCTGTTATAACCATAACTTTGGTCATAGCTCATCTATTAGACTCAGCTTTATAACCTAATCAAGCTGGTTTAATTCGGCATCGCTATTTTATGTGGGACAAATAAAGGCAATAAAAAAGCCCTTGTGTTCACAAGGGCTTTTTCGTATTTGGCGGAAGCGGTGACAGTCGAATTAAAAATATAAATTATTGATAGTAAAAAATTAAATATTTTAAATATAATTTTTTACTACTATTTTTACTACATCACATTTTCTTTGTTTCAGCACTAAATCCCATATATTTACACATCTTAGAATTCGATTCCTGCTTTATAGAAAGTCTGTCTTTCGAACTCCTATTACCACAATAAGATAGAAATTAAGACTAATATACTGCGTCTCAACCAATATTAAAACGAAATTAATATATTAAAATACAAACATATAGAAAGAAAATCTGGTTTCACTTTGAGAGCCAACCAGTGAATTATTGAAATCTTTTCAGTCTGATACACAATCATAAGGTTACATTTCCACTGAACCTCGTAGTGATAGCATGCTTTCTGATATGTAAATAACTGCTTTGATTAAGCTCATGCATCAACAGAAATTGAAGGAAAATAGCTTAGGCTATATCGATCCTAAACAAAACCGAGTAATTACAACACATGGTTTTCGCTCTACTTTTCATGACTAGTCAGTTGATAAGACTGGATATCCACGTGAAGTTTGTGAGCATGTATTAGTACATAAGCTACTAGATGAGGTTGAAGCTGCTTATTTGCGTGGGGCATATCTTGAAAAACGTAAAGGATTAATGAAAGATTGGGCAAAGTTTTGCAATATAATCAAATTTGATTCGCAACTTTTAACTTGTATTTAAGATGATCAAATAACAAGCTTATCTGTTAAAATATAAATAGTTGAAAATGATGTATATACAAAACATTACTGTACCATTACTCGGCTAGAGACTGTGTTAACAAAAAACTATTATCTTATAGATCAATAAATTAGGAGTGAATAAAGACTTAGTATTTCTGTGTAACTAAATCAAAACAGGATAAGTGTGATTTCTGTGCAACATCAAAAATTTGACTCATTTAATGCTTTATGGGTTTTTAATATTGCTGCTGAGTATAAAAGTTTTAAAAAAGCTGCTGAAGTATTATGTGTCACTCCTTCAGCCGTTAGCCAGCAAATTAAGAATCTTGAAGCCAATCTGAGTATTTTGTTGTTCGAGCGCCAACATCAGTCACTCAAGCTGACTGAAGCAGGACAATGGTACTGGCAAAAAATTCAGCCGCAATTATCGTTGATTCAAGATCATACAGTTCAGCTCATGCAGAGATATAACAGTACAGTGCTGAAAATTAGCTGTATGCCACCCGTGGCGAGTCGGGTTATTTTTCCTCATTTACGCACATTTCAACAAGCTTGGCCTGAGATTGAGCTTAGGTTTGATGTTTCATTAAAATATATAGACTTGCAACATAATACAGCAGATGTTGCTATACGTTTTGGCCAGCCACCATGGTCTGGTTGTGAGCATCAAAAATTAGTGGATCTCGATATTCAGCCTGTATGTGCGCCAAAAATTGCTTCTCAGCTCAACTTAAAATCACATCCTGAACGCTTAACTCAAGCCCCTTTAATTCATATGACATCCAGACCAGAAGCATGGACATTGGTGTTTGACTATTTAGGATTGTCCTTACCCGATAAAAATGAATCGATCTATGTTGATGATTACCCCGCTGCGATTGATGCTGCAAACAACCTTGGTGTGGCACTCGCTTTGTATCCAATTGAGAATACTGCGATCAAAAATGAGCAGCTGGTCGCTGTTGGACCTGCAATTTCAGGATATGGCGAAATTTATGCAGTGACCAAGCAAGGGCGTTTACAAGAGCAAGCCATTCAAACTTTCTTGGCATGGCTTATACAGCGCTTGCAAGATTTAAATTAGTTTTTCTAATGTGCAGACATAATTTATATCGTTTGTCAGCCAATCAACATTTAAGCACACTAACTATACAACTTATTTAGTGAGTGTTAGGAATGTTAAACGCGACCACAGCAGCGCTGCCGTTATCTGAATTGGTGTTAAAGCAACAATCAGAACTGGTAGAGTATTTCTCGACATTACCCAGTGCAACATCCGATCAGCTTGCAGGTCGCGCATGGGTGGGTAAGCTCTATGCACTGATTAAAGTAGAAAAAATGCCAACACTGGTTCGAAAATCAGTGGCCACCGTACTCAGCGCAGCAATAAACCCTTGGAAAGGAAAGGCTTTTAATGTGGACGATACAGGTGCCAATTTATGGTTGTGGGGGCAACAATTTGGCCAATACACCATGTTAGAACAAGATAGCCTAGTTGATCAGCAACCCTGTCTTTGGCTAGATTATAATGTTGTTAGTAATCCGTCATTGTTAAGGCATATCCGAGGTGAGGTACGCGTTTTAGGCGAGAATCAGTTTTTGGCTAGAATGAACTGGTTAGCCAATGATCAATTTTATTGTGTGGCGTACTTTAGTTTAAGCAGCCCAAAAACTGTGTCAAAAGGAGTTGCGCCATGATGACATTACTGACCTCGGCGTTAGCATCTGGTGTTCGTGGAGGGAAAGGCTTATCTGCCATTGTTCGTCTAGATCAACCAGCCAAACTACTGGAGTTTTATGATATTGAGGGCTGTCCTTATTGTCGTCCTGTTCGTGAGGCATTAACTCAATTAGATCTGGATGTCTTGATTTATCCTTGCCCCAAAGGCAGTAATCATTATTGGGATCGGCTAACCGCACTCGGTGGCAAGTCACAAGTTCCTTTTCTATATGATCCCAACACCAGTCGCTACCTGTATGACGCACGTCAAATTATCGACTATTTATTTCAAACTTATATGCCAGAAAAGACACTACGAGCTCCTCAAAATTTGGGCTTACGTCAGTCACAATTGGCGACTGCTTTGCGACTCAAAGCAGGACTTAAAGCACATCAGAATAGCTCAGCTGCCAAGGCGGTAGTACAGCCATTAGAATTATTTAGTTTTGAAGCCAGTCCTTTTTCTAGACTAGTACGAGAAAAATTATCTGAACTCAGTATTGCTTATGTGTTGAGAAACTCTGGCAAGCAACAACTTGCAGACCAAGGGCTACCATGGCTTCGCCCCAATCTAGGGACATATCAGCCGATCGCAGGGACTAAGCGCGCTGAACTACTCGCTCGTACTGGTAAAGTACAATTTCCATACTTATACGACCCAAACACAGGTACAGGGTTGTTCGAGTCCAAAGCAATTATTCGTTATTTAGAGCAGCAATACACCTAAGGGAAGCAATTCGACTGTGCTATCGAAAAACCCGTCATTTGAGGAAGCCCTAATGAATATTTTAAATTGGTTGCCTTTTGGCAAAGTACCAGAAATCACAGTAAAACAGCTTAATAAAACCATAGATCATGTACAAATTTTAGACGTTAGAACAGCACTAGAGTTTCGGCAGAGCCATATCAAAGGTGCGATTAATTTGCCAATCACACAGTTTAACTCAGCACATATTGCCAAACTTAATCTAGATCCAACTCGGCCTGTGGTAACGATTTGTTTGTCGGCACATCGTAGTATTCCTGCAACTCGTCAGTTAAATAAAATGAATTTCAATGCCAGTCAATTACAGGGTGGTATGCGCGAATGGTGGCGGCGAGATCAACCTTGTGTCAAGGGGGATTAAACATGATCAAGACTGATATTTTAGTGATTGGCAGTGGTTTTGGTGGTGCTGTTTGTGCTGCTCGTTTGGTTGATGCGGGAAAAAAAGTTAGCTTATTGGAGCGTGGCCCTTGGCGAGATAGTGAGTCGAATCGACAGTCGGATTTGCCCCAACAAGGCGTAACACTACAACCATTCCCACATGGACGGCAGCTGCCTAGCCATTTTTTACGTCAAGTGAGCATTGGTCTATTAAATGGTCCTAAAATGCTTAATCGGCATGGACTATTTGATCTAAGTCTACATCCGCAAATGAGCGTACTTTGCTCGGCTGGCGTCGGTGGTGGTAGTCATGTGTACTGGTCTATGAATATGCGCCCAACAGATCCACAGTATTGGGATAATCGTGCAATTGGATTAAGTGCCAAGCAAATGGCACCACATTACAATTGGATTTTGGCACAAATGGGCTCTCAGCCATTAGAGCAGATGACTGTTGCACCCAATAAAATTGATCAAGCACTGGCAGAGTATCCATCACTCAATACACAGTGTGAGCAGCCAGCTTTAGGTTTTCGTTTTAGAGGCGAATACAGCAATCACGGTATGCTCGGTGATGCTGCAAATCATAAAGTTGGACTAGACGAGCAACTGTTATTGCCACGATTATCCCAAGGATTAACCGTCTATGCTGAGCATGAGTGCCTGACGATACGACGCGTTGGCGCCTATTATCATGTGCATAGCGTTGATCACCAAAAACAGCAAGACAAAGTTTTTGTCACCAAAACTGTGGTACTAGGCGCAGGTGTCATTAATAGCATGCGTATTTTATTCCGTTCACGACAGGTAGGTGGACTGACTGGGTTATCCGCGCTTGGTCAAGGCTTTTCCGGTAATGGCGATGTATTTGCATTGTGGCGTGCAGGTCGAGATACACAAGATTTCCGTCAGTCACCACCGAGCATGGGACGCTTTCAAGTTGGTCATCAACCAGATGCGCCGTTCTTATATGCGACAGGTTTGAATATTTTGCAGCAAATTCCATTACTGCCTACAATGCTACAACGCCAGTTAAAACATTGGTTGATTTTGGTGGGAATGGGTCAAGATGCGGCTGATGGCAACATAAGTTGGGGGCAGCACGATATATCTTTACAATTTGAACAAAGCAAAAGCCCTATTTTTAAAAGTCTTTACCAGTCACTCCGACAACTAAAAATCATATCGAAACGTCGTGCATGGTTTTTGCCTCAAGTCCCCATGACTGTACACCCCTTAGGTGGCGCATGTGTTGGTATAAACGAAGAACAAGGCGTAGTGGATGGACACGGAGAAGTTTTTGGACATCCTAACCTCTATATCACCGATGGTAGTGCACTACCAGCAGCAACAGGTACGCCACCATCCATGACGATTGCGGCATGGTCAAGTCATGTAAGTCAGGCCATTTTACAAAAATTACAGGAGTCCAATGAATGAGTAACTACCCCCCCCATATATACTGTCTCTGACATTTGTAAGCAATATTATTGCTGTTATACCATTAGCCACCATAACTAAAGGTTAATAAAACCTTAAGTAACATGATTTTAGATGTGGGCTTAATCATATATAAATTTAGTTGTTGACTAAGCCCTCAGATATGAAAACATAATAGTTTATAATAAGTGCAATAAAGTTATTCAAAAATCCCTTTCAAATCTTTTGGTAGTCCAGAGGCTGTCTCCATTTGCCCTTTGCTATTTTTCCAGATCATGGCTGGTGTGGCATAAAACCCATACTTGGTCATCATTTCCTCATTATTTTCAATTTTTTGAGCAATGTTTGCTGGGATTGGTTTCATCTCCTTTAACTTCTGCTTCCCTTTGGTCGCATTGAATTCTTCAAAAACCTTGGCTGGATTTGCAGCAGCAAGTAAAGTTGCCGCTTGGCCTTTACTTTCAGGGCGAATCACTGCCACTTGAATATGACGTAACTGGACTTTTCCTGATTTCACATAAGGACGGGCTTTTTCCCAGAACATATGACAGTATGGACAGTTTGGATCTGAAAACACGTAAATAATACGGGGTGCATTAACATTACCGTCCTGAATATAAGCGGATTTACCCAGACTTTTCCAGACATCATCCAATACAGATTGTTTAACATGCTTATTTAGGGCATCAACAGTAAGGTTATCTCCTTTGGCATTATGTAAGTCACCAATAATGTAATATTTCTGGTCATTGGAGATAAAGACTGTTGCAGGGTTCTGTTGCATATGTCCTGCCCAACCCGTCATTTGTGCAGGGGCTTCGATCTGTTTTACAAAGCTAAAGCCCTCTTTTTCCAGTTTCTGCTTAATGGTCGGTACAGCGGCAAATGCCTGAGCAGCACTCAGGGATAGTACTAAGCCAGACATTAACTTTAAATGAGTGTTCATCAAGTTGCACCTCTATTGATTTGATGGATGAGTAATTTTTTGCAGGTATTGCTTAAGCATGGCTTGGCTTAATTCACCAAGATGACGTTCCACAAGTTGTCCTTGTGCATTAAAAAACAAGGTACTGGGTAAGCCATACATATTCATGTGTTGAGGCATTTCCCCATAAGGATCAAACAGGACATTATTAAAATTCAATTGATAACGATGTAGATAGGACACAATCGCTTCAGGTGTTTCACCTTGGTTAAGCATGACAAATTGAACATCTGGATAATCTTGCTGTGCCTGATACAACACAGGCATTTCACGATGGCAAGGCGGACACCAACTCGCCCATAAATTCACCACAGTAGGTTTACCCATAAATTGAGTAAGAGATTGTGGTTGCAGTTTAAGGTCGTTAAATGCTAAATCTGGATAGTGTTGTTGTGCATTCCAATGGTTGAGTAGATTGATTCCCACAAACTGTATTGTGATAAACAATAGAAAACTGCTGACCAATACAGGCACTTTTAATAGGTGATTTTTCCAGATAAACCAGCCACTACCCGCAATGATGCCTGCATAAAGGTTAAATCCTTTATCCTGAATTTTCAGAATATCAACAGGATGAGCCAGATACAGATCAGCATTAATCAGCACAAATACAACTCTTGCGGCAAGTAAGCCCACCCATATTGCTGTCCATAAAGAATCCTTATAGCACTGCCAAGCTGAATCATCCCATTGATAACGTTGCTTAAAATATTTTCCAATGAACCATACGCCAACAAGTCCTGACAGTAATATCAATAATGACCACGGCAGCATGAACATACCTAGATGTAGTGCTTGGGAAGAAATCAAGGTTGATTCTCCTCATTTAATTTTTGAATATTCTGAATTAATTGTGATGCGGTATAAGTCCCTGTGAGACGAAGATCACGTTGTTCTTTCTGGTCAGGTGCAAGAAACAATACCGTTGGTGGGCCAAGAATTTGCCATTGTTTTAAAATGATGTCTTGCGAAGCTTCATACTGGGTCAAATCCAGTTTAATACGGGTTACATTTTTTAATGCATCCTGAACGTCAGCTCTTGGTAAAAGCTCTCTTTCAATCGGCTGGCAGGCAACACACCAGTCAGCGTAAACGTCCAGTACAATAGTATCTTTGGCATGTGTAGCTAATGCCTGATTCAGTTCCTGCTGATTTTTAACAACAATCCATGAATGAAGTGTCTCGCTTTCAGTGGTATTCACATTCGCAATCGCCTGATTCACATGCCAGATCCCACTCACAGCACAGATACAGACCAAGACCAGAACGGCAGCTTTATAAGGGACGTGAACAATATGGCGCAAAATAGCCAGTAAATATCCCGCCATTGCGATCAGAATTAAGGCAAGTCCTACATAGTACAAAGTTAGAGGCAATAAAGGACGAGCAAAATAGACGGCCATTGCCAGCATGATAAAACCAAAACTATACTTTAACCGATCCATCCATAAACCTGGCTTGGGTAAATATTTAGCTCCAAAGACACTGGCAATAAATAGCGGTATCCCAATCCCCAAACCCAGCAAGAACAGGTAGAAACCACCAAGCAGGCTATGTTCCAGATGAGAGACATAGAGCAAAGCCCCTGCCAATGGTGCACTCATACAAGGGCCAACGATCAGGGCTGAAACTGCTCCCATGATGCCAGCACCCAACAGTGTTCCCCCTTTTTGGCGTTGTTGTATCTGATCTAAACGCTGTAAAAGACCTTGTGGTAAGGACAGTTGATATAAACCGAATAAGTTCAACGCAAATACAATAAACATCAGGGCAAATATGCCAATGAATACAGGATTTTGAAACCAGCGCTGAATACCGTAACCAATTTGTGAAACCACAATCCCCATCACCCCATAAACCAATGCCATACTCAGGACAAAGGTCAATGCGATAATGGCGGCTTTATAACCCTTTTTACGCTGCACCAAAATGCCTGAAAGAATTGGAATCAGAGGTAATGAACAAGGTAAAAAGGCAAGCAGAATGCCTAACCCTAGAAACAGGATAATGTTAAAAACAACACTTTGACTGGACAAAAGGTTTAAAAAGAATTGGTCATTATTCCAGTCATCACTCAATGATGCCGTTTGTGGCTGAGCTTTGACCTGATCTTGTCGCTTGTCTTGATGAGGACTATCTGTACTATCTTGCTGTACATTTAAAGAGGGTTCTGGACTGATTTTCTCTTGCGCTGGTTGAATAGATTGCTGGCTAGTTTCACTTTCAGATTCTGACTTCACCTCAGGCGTATTTTCCTGAGTGACTAAAGTTGCAAGATGAGAGTGTCTTGCCTCAGAATTCTGTTGAGGAAGTAGACCTGTAGCATCCGTTGTGATTGTAGTTCGTTGTACGGGGTAACATAAGCCATCCTCTGAACAGCCCTGCCAACTGACTGTATATTGGCTATTTGGCTTTACATCCAGTTGCGTCAGCACCTGATTATGATGCACATTGGTTACACCAAAGGTTGGATCATCTTTTTCCTGACCTTTAGGTAGATTTAAAGCTAAGTTCTGTTGCTCTAGACTCACCTTAAACTGATCATGATATAAATAATAATGAGGAGCAATATCCCATTTTAACTCGGCGGTTTTGTCAGAAACAGAACTTGCCTGAAATTTAAATGCTTGACCTGGTGGCAGAAAATCATGATTTGCATATAACGATGCTGTGGCCATACCCAGTGCAATCGCTATAAATGGTTTCATCAACATACGAGCTTATCTAAACTTAACATTCAGAGCATTATCAAGGGTGCAAAATTAACAGAACATTAAGGGCTGTTTTTGTTTGTAAAATAGGTAGGCTAGATGAGGAAATACCATGTTTGTTGTACTTGTTGAAGATGACCCCTATATTGCCCAGAGTATTGTTGCTGCACTCGATTACCTGAATATTTCAGTTGAGCATGTTGATACAGCCAAAGCTGCGGATTATTTCATTCGTAACAGTGCAGTAGACCTATGTTTACTTGATTTGGGTCTGCCTGATCAGGATGGTCTTGACCTATTAAATACATGGCGTAAAGATCAAATTCATGTACCTATTCTGGTACTCACAGCACGTAATCAAACCCAGCAATGTGTGGATGCCTTAAATTTAGGTGCAGATGATTACCTAACCAAACCGTTTGAGCTAAATGAACTGATTGCAAGAGTTCATGCTTTGGCTAGGCGGAATCGTGGATATTCCTCAAATATATTGCATATGGGCGAATTAGAGATTCATCAGGACACTCAACAGGCACATTATCAAGGACAACTTCTTACGCTCTCCAGACGGGAATACAGTTTGCTAGAAGCCTTTATGCTTTATCCCAATCAAGTGTTAAAAACAGAACAACTATTTGATAAAATTTATGGCTATCAGGACAGTATTGAAAGCAATGCACTGAATGTACATATCCATCACCTTAGACAAAAGATTCATCCTGATATAATTCAGACCATTCGGGGTGTAGGTTATATGCTTAAAGTACCAGAGCAAAGTACATGAAAAGTTATAGTTTAAAATGGCGCCTGGTTTCCACCATTTTAGCAGTCTTTGTTATCTTGTGGTCACTGGTATTTTGCTGGCTTTATTTTGAACTGGAAAAACGCCTGCAAGATACATTGGATGAACGCCTTTCTGCGTCTGCCCACATGGTTGCCCGTTTAATTCAGCAACTCCCAGTAGATGAGATTGCCAATACTGTTAATGCAGTACAACAAGACCATAGCACCCCAAATTTGATTGCCTGTCAGGTGTCATTATTTAGTTCCAATATCTCAGCCAACCATCAGGTGATTGCCAAGACATTGGGTTCACCTGAAAGTCTAAGCACACGAAAAATAGGGTTAAGTACATGGTCGGAAAATGGGGTGGAATGGCGTAGCTATGTCTTGCAAAAAGGACAAATACAGGTTGTTGCAGCGGAGAAATTACAATTACGTTATTCATTACTCAAACAGATTTTACAATCAGTATTAATCCCTTTAATCATTACTTTGATTTTATGTATTTTTTTAATTCTATGGATTATTCGGGTTGAGTTTCAACCTTTAGACCAAATTGCACAACACCTAGGTCATAAAAAACAGAATTTATCAGATGCGGCCACCTATTTAATAGAATTAAAAACACAGAATATTCCCAAAGAAATTCAACCCTTTGTCGATGGTTTACTGGAACTTATTCAGAATCTGCACCAAAGTCTGGAAAATGAAAAAAGCTTTAGTGCCTTTGCTGCTCATGAGTTACGCAGTCCACTCACCGCAATTAAGACCAATGTTCAACTAAGTCAGCTTATGCTGAACAAGTCTGGACAAACACAAAGCAAAATTGATTTCAATCTCCAACAGGCAGAAGCAAGTATTCAGCGTTATGAGCAATTACTTGAACAACTGCTATTACTGAGCAAAACTGAAATACAACCAGAGCATGTTTCGATGGAATCCACAGAAGTTTCCCAAACTTTGCAACAGGTCATTTTTGAACTTGGGCAGAAATACAATGACATACAAGAACATCTTGATATCGATTGGAAAAATCTCTCCACTATCGGATTACCTCATCCTACTTTAGCAATTGTACTTAAAAACCTGATTGAGAATGCTTACTTACATGCACAATCTACAGACTCGATTCAAGTGTATATGGATAAAGGGGATTTAATGATTACAGATTCAGGTTTTGGTTTGACTGATGCTGAACTTGGTTTACTGACACAACGGTTTTGGCGAAAATCTTCACAAAATATTGGTCATGGTCTAGGCTTATCTTTAGTCAAATTACTATTAGATAAATATGGATTTTCAATACAGTTTTTACAAAATCTACCGCAAGGTTTAAAAGTAAAGATTTCAAACAAAGAGAATCACAAAAATACACTTTGTGATTCTCCTTAGCAATTAATATGCAAGTTTGAGTAAAAGCCTAAACAGCATTGCGATCAGTAGTAGCCCGAAGAAACCACCTAACCACAGCAAGATAAACCATTGTGTTTGTGATAATTTCATATCCGTAACTCCTAGTGATAACCTTCATCACCAATCCGAACTTTATCTCTGAATACCCAATACGCCATGATGGTGTAAATGATAATAATCGGAATCAAAATAAGTGCACCAATAAGCGCGAATAATTGACTATTGGCTGGTGCGGCTGCATCCCAAATGGTGACAGAAGGTGGAATAATATAAGGAAAAATACTGATTAAAAAACCTGTATATGCCAAGAATACCAACGCCAAGGTGTATAAAAATGGCATTGATTCTTGTCGTTTTTGACATGCTTTAATCGTTAAATAAGTAAAGACTAAAACTAAAATCGGTACAGGGCTGAAATATAAAATTTGAGGTTGCGTAAACCAACGTTCAGCTATCATTGGATGCGCTAATGGGGTGTAAATACTGACCGATGCAAAGATAAGCAATAGCCCGATAATCAATTTTGGCATCAGGTTGTACATGCTGATTTGTAGTCGATCATCTGTTTTCATAATCAACCATCCACAACCAAGTGCAGCGTACACAACGACAACACCGACCCCAGTGAAAAGAGAGAATGGCGTTAGCCAATCTAAGCCACCGCCTGCATATCGTCCATCAACAATATGAATCCCTTGAATATAAGCACCTAAGATGACACCTTGCAAAAAGCTAGAAAGTACAGATCCACCAATAAAAGCAGCATCCCACAAATGCTTCGTACGATTTGCTTTAAAACGAAACTCAAAAGCGACACCACGGAATATCAGCGCAATGACCATCAAAATGATAGGCATATAAAAAGCAGATAGAACTGCTGCATAAACCATTGGAAAAGCTGCAAATAAACCTGCACCACCCAAAACCATCCATGTTTCGTTGCCATCCCAAACAGGAGCAACAGTATTCATCATGACATCGCGTTCTTGCTGATCTTTGATAAACGGAAAAAGAATCCCGATACCTAAGTCAAAACCATCAAGTACAATATAGATAAAAACACCAATGGCAATGATTACAATCCAAATCAGAGATAAATCAATCATGATGAAGCTCCTTGATCACGATCATCAATTTTTTCATCAGCTGCACTTAACGGACGCATTGGTGTTTTAAAATGACCGACACCACCCACTTGTTCAGCTTTGCTATCAATAAACTCTGGACCTTTATGCATCAGTTTCAGCATGTAATAAATGCCCACACCAAATACAATGCAGTACACCACTACAAAAATAATCAGCGTTAAACCTACTTGTTCAGCCGAAACCGGTGATAAGGCATCTTTAGTTCGCATGACACCGTAAACCACCCACGGCTGACGACCTACTTCTGTAGTAAACCAACCTGCAAGTAATGCAATAAATCCTGATGGTCCCATAATCAAAGCGAAACGATGAAACCATTTGTTTTCATAAAACTTACCTGTTTTTCTGAGCCATAAACCCATCGCTGCAAGCAAAAGCATCAGCATGCCTAAGCCGACCATAATGCGGAAACTCCAAAAAACGATTGTAGAGTTAGGACGATCTTCAGGCGCAAAATCTTTTAATCCTTTAACCGTACCATCCATAGAATGGGTTAGGATTAAACTGCCCAAGTTGGGAATTGCAATTGCATATTTGGTACGTTCTTCCTGCATGTCTGGTATGCCAAATAGATAGAGTGGCATTCCCTCGTCGTAATTGGTTTCCCAATGACCTTCCATTGCTGCAAGCTTGGCAGGTTGGTGTTTTAGCGTATTAAGACCATGCGCATCACCCACGAAAACCTGTAGTGGTGCTAAAATCAGAATCAACCACAGAGCCATTGAAAATGATTTCTTGACCAATTCATCACGTCGACCTTTTAGCAAATGCCAAGCGGCTGTTGAAGCAACAAGGAGTGCGGCAACCATAAAGGCTGCAATTGCCATGTGTGCTAAGCGATAAGGAAATGATGGATTAAAGACGATTGCAAACCAATCTTGCGGAACAACAATGCCATTTTCGATGGTGAAACCTTGAGGTGTTTGCATCCAACTATTTGATGACAGAATCCAGAACATAGAAATACATGTTCCGACTGCGACCATCAGGGTGGCAAAGAAATGTGCTTTTTTGCCGACACGTCCCCAACCAAATAACATGATGCCAAGAAAGCCAGCCTCTAAGAAGAAAGCACTGAGCACCTCATATGCTAATAAGGGGCCAGTTACACCACCTGCGAATCGGGAAAACTCACTCCAGTTTGTGCCAAACTGGTAACTCATGACTACACCAGACACCACGCCCATTCCAAAAGCGACGGCAAAGATTTTGACCCAGTATTTAAATAGATCTTTATAAATAGGATCATTGGTTTTTAGCCATCGCCATTCTAAGACGGCTAAGAAACTGGCTAAGCCAATCGATATGGCTGGAAAAATGATATGAAAAGATACAGTGAAGGCGAATTGGATTCGAGCCAATTCTAAGGCGGTTAGTCCTAGATTCATAAGAACTCCCGATAAAAATTAATAGAAGAGTACTCAACTAACAAATTTAAATACCCATATGAGAAGTTAAAAAATGCAACATGTATAGGACACAGCAAAGAGAATGCCAATAAAGTTTAAAATTATAAAAATATTTTAAAACAATAAGTTATTTTATATATTACAACTGAATTTTTTCTGAATTTAGATTTTTGTTTCAAATTCACGTTTCAATTAAAACATGAAACATGAAACATGAAACATGAAACATGAAACATGAAACATGAAACATGAAACATGATTCCAACCTGGTTTTATAAAGTAAAGAGCAACTTTCTTTGTATAAAAATTAATCAACGCTACATAAGGTATGATGATGGCTCTTCTTAACATTGTTTGTTAGGTTAAACTTTGTATTTACTAACCATAGTCAATAATATTGTGTAAAAAATTTTAATTACTGCTTAAAATTTTTTCGCTAAAATTCAAATGTTTTGCATTCACTTTAAGGCTAACCTATTAAATTATATATACCATTTAACCAGTCTTGTTCTCATAATTTCCAACGTAAATGAAACAAAGTCTTATTTTTCAGAGCTAATGATTAAATCAAAACTTATCTAAAAAAACGATTAAAATAAAAAAAATTACAATCAACACTCTATATAATATATTTAAAAAATATATATTATATAAACATATTCCATTAAGTGGTAAAAAAATGAAAACAGCCGATCAATTAATCCTAGATGCAAAACAGCACATTCAAGAAATTAGTGTTAAAGATTTTCATAAAATTTGGACTACAAACAATGACTTAATTCTTATAGATGTTCGTGAACCGGAAGAATATCAAGAAGCCTCAATAGATAGATCAGTCAATTTTCCAAGAGGTCTACTTGAAATGAAAATTGCTCAACATCCTCTTGTCAATCATCACTGTGATGAGGACATTTCGTTAAAGGAACTTTCTCAAAAGGATATTTATATTATTTGTAAGACTGGAGGACGCTCTGCCCTAGCAACTTTAAGTCTACAAAAAATGGGATTTACAAAATTATTTTCAGTCCAAGGAGGTATACAAACTTGGTTGAATGAAAATCTTCCTATTAATTAATTGTTGTTATTCCATCATCAAAGGAGACTATCATGTCTAATACAAATGAAACTGTAATGTTCCCACAATTAAATAAACCAGCTCCAAACTTTAATGCTAAAACCACTTACGGTATGAAAAGCCTTGAAGACTACAAAGGGAAATGGTTGATTTTATTTTCACATCCAGCAGATTTCACCCCAGTTTGTACTACTGAATTTATGGGATTTGCTACACGTGCTGAACAATTTAAAGAACTAAATTGTGAATTATTAGGTCTTTCAATTGACAGTGTTCACGCTCACATAGCTTGGGCCCGTAGTATTGAAGAAAATTTTGGTGTCAAAATTGAATTTCCTATAATTGCAGACCTTTCTATGGATGTTGCAAAAGCATATGGCATGATACAACCAGGAGCAAGCGACACAGCCGCTGTACGTGCAACTTTTATTATTGATCCTGAAGGAATTATGCGTGCGATGGTTTACTACCCTATGAGTAATGGGCGAAGCATTGACGAGTTCTTACGTGTACTAAAAGCACTTCAAACTTCTGACAATAATAAAGTAGCTACTCCTGAAAACTGGCAACCTGGACAAGAAGTCATTGTTCCACCACCAGCTACTATGGAAGCAGCAGAAGCACGCAAATCAGAAGGTTATAATTATGTAGACTGGTATTACAGCACTAAATCACTTTAGTTTATCAGTTTTTCAGTTCACAGCCCCAAACTACATCGAGGATAAAACATGAATAAATCTTTTAATGTCAAAGCATTCTTAGATCATGATAGTGAAACTTTCAGTTATGTTGTATTTGATGCTGTGAACTATGTCGGGGTCATCATTGATCCCGTACTTGACTTTGACTATAAGTCAGGGCGGACTTCAACCACTAGCGCTCAGAAAATTCTTGATTTTGTGAAATTTGAGAATATTCAGGTTGAGTGGATATTAGAAACTCATGCACACGCAGATCATTTATCAGCAGCACCTTTTTTTAAAGATACTCTAAATTCAAAAATCGGTATAGGAGCTCATATTCAAGAAGTTCAAGCAATTTTTAAAGATATATTCAACCTTGAAAAAGAGTTTTTACCAAATGGTAACCAGTTTGATCATTTATTCCAAGAAAATGAAATTTTGAAAATTGGTTCAATGGAGATTCGTATTTTGCACACACCAGGGCATACACCCGCTGATATCGCTTACATTATCAATGAGCGAGCAGCTTTCGTCGGTGACACTTTGTTTATGCCAGATATCGGAACAGCACGATGTGATTTCCCAGGTGGTGATGCTGGACAACTCTATGATTCAATAAAAAAATATTGCGCTTAAATAATGATACAGAAATATATATTTGCCATGATTATCCACCCGACCATCGCTCGCATACATACTTAACAACTGTAGCTGATCAAAAACAAAATAATATTCACATTAGTAAGAATACTACACGAGAAAAATTTATCGAAAAAAGGCTAGCAAGAGATGCAACTCTCGCAATGCCGCGGTTAATTCTACCATCAGTACAGGTCAATATTCGTGCAGGTCAAATGCCACCTAGGGATGAAAAAGGAAAAACCTATTTAAAAGTACCAATTAATTTATTATGACATTTATCTATTTCTTAAGAGTTAAAATTTACAACATGAATGTTTGAACGCAGGAGTCTTTACAATGAGAAATATTTGGGATCAAAGATATGGTGAATCAATACACTTATATGGTTCTGAACCAAATAAATTTATACAATAGGCTAGTGAAAATTATCGTATATATGGTAATACGCTTGCTATTGCTGAGGGAGATGGGCGAAACATTCTATATTTAGCTTGCTTTGTTGCACAAACATTTCATAGACTGGTTTCCCCCTAACCTATCAAATTCAAGGCACAACTCGAGTGTGAGGTTGGCCTAATTCTGTAAATTTATTTAAAATGGCTATACCTGCATGTACCTCATTGACTTGGCTTTGAAAGTTCCTAGCACTGAGTTTATCGCTAAATAATTTGATGCAAGGCATCTTTGTTTCCACTAAACTTCGGTGATGATAGCCTGACCATTGTTTCCATAGTGTCCTGCCGAAACGTTTAACTGTTCGAAGTAATTCATTTCGCTCTCGCGAATGAACTTTATTATATTTCCAAGGCTTTGCATTTTTCTAGGTGGATTCACTGCATACGCTTTCCTATCTGCAATGACCAGACGGCATTGTTTTGTGTCATAAGCCCCGTCTGTATAGACTGAATCAATCTGTTCATCGATATTACTTGTTGTAAGCTGAACTGCTCGTATTTGAAGGGTCTTAGCATCTATACCAATAGGCAGTATACGCCATTGGCGACGATATTCGGGCTGATGTTTCTTATGCTTCCATTCGCCTTCACCTAAAAATTTTAACCCCGTAGAGTCGACGAGTAGGTCTAACCCATCACGACTTTTTTGATAGCTTATCGCAATATCAATATGCTTTTGTCGTCTACAGAGGGTGGAGTAATCTGATGCTGTCCAATTCAAACCACAGAGTTTAATCAGGCTTTGAGCAAAGCCAGTGACCATATGTAAAGAAAGACGGAATAGAGATTTGATCATTAAACAGCATTGAATCGCTGTATCGGAATAAGTTTGATTTTGTCCATGCTTGCCTTGTGGCTGTGCATACCATTGGGTCTTGGGATCAAACCAGATTGAAATATTTCCTCGCTTGATTAAAGCTTGGTTATACGAGGACCAATTGGTTGTACGGTAGATTTTAGGAACAAGCTTCTTCATCTGGAAATTATATTGCTGAAGAAACCTTAAAGAATAGATTTGTGCAACAAAGCCACACTATTTTAAAAACAGCATATTAATTTGACTATTTATAAATAAATTATCTCTAAATTTTTAAACCAATCTCTTGAAAAAAAGTGTTCATATCTATACAGCGAACACCAAGATCATTAGCAATATCAGGAACTTTAGGATTTTGTGTAGGTTGATTTCTGTTTAAATTAATATTTTTTGTTTCACTTGTTACAATCACTAAATTATCTTTTTTTGCAATTGCGACTAACCATCCATCTGCTATTTTTTCACGTGCCCAACTTTTATCATTGGTTAAAGCCTTGTCACTATAACATTCATGTGTTGCAATATGCTGTATAACCTCACCCCATAAATCAGCATAATCCTTGTATTTACAAGAAGCTCCTATAAAGTTTTCATCAAGCCACTTTTTAAAAGTTTCATCTTGATAATGTTCATTAACAACAATATCAGGAAGTACTACTTGTGAATTGATGATTAGTTTTATTTTCTGCCAAAAACTTGGAAAAAAATCAAATAGATAATATCTTTCATAAAAATTGATATAAATATTAGTGTCCAATAGATACTTAGTCATTGCCACCTCTATTCATCAAAATTTTATATCCTTTGAATCCAACACCTACAATATTAAATGCATCCGTATATGAAATACGATCATGATTAACAGCATTCATAACATATTTGAAAAATTTATTATCAATTCTAAATCTAATATTATTCGTATAACTCCCGCCAGAAGAATCACTGGGTAAGAGATATTTAATGTTCTTTTCAAGCTCAATAATGCGATTTTGATATTCTTGACGGGTTATTTTATTTAAATCCAATAATCTTCTAACGATTACAAACTCACTAACTTTAAATTTTTTAGCTAAAAAATTACTATCAGTTGAATCGAGCTGCAAAAAAATCTCTTGAGGAACTAAAATTTCTGCCGTTACTTTATTTATGAATGCTTCAGTTCGATCAAATCGATAATCACCAGTATCAACAATATTAAATATTTCTTCAGTACCTACAAAAATATGTACTAACTCATGTACTAATGTAAAAAGCTGACCATTCTTAGTATCTTTTTGATTAATAAAAATTATAGGTGCTTTATGGTCAAGCAATACAAAACCTCGAAACTCTTTCACACTAAGAGGACGATATGTATTGTCTTTCACTTTACCATTAAAAAAAATAAATACGCCTATACCATTAATCTTATCACGTAGATAATTTAATGGATTATCAGCTTGATTCTGAAAAAACAAAGGAATTTCTAGCTTATCACGTATTTTTTTAGCTACCTCCAAGAAATTGGAATCAATAGAAAATTGACCAACAAAATCTAAATTTTCAGTAATTTCATTCTTCAAAAATTCTTGTTTGACTTCCATTTCCGCAATGGTATCTCTTAACTCTTCACTTGCTTCATCTATTGAATCTGACTCTAGTGTCCTGAAGTCCAATCGCTTGATGTCAATATCAAGAGTTTTATTCAGTAATAAGAGACCTGTTGGAACATTAATTTTTTTTGCTATTTCAGATAACTGATTAAAAGTTGGCTGTTTTTCTCCACTTAAAAACTGATCTAAATTATTAATTTTCGCTCTTAAAACACTCAAAGAAATTTGGGCATTTTGAACATAATAATTCAATGTGTTAGTGTCGATACGCATTGACATTACATTCCCTCCTCTATATGCCCATTTGACCTTGTCTTATGCTAACATAAATTAACTGTGCAATTCTGTCTATAAATACTCACAACAGAACGGTACAATTTGACGTGAAATTTTTATTAGAAATATTTTAAAGCCTTCTTTTTTCCGTCCGTGTATAAATTTGCTTCGCTAATCACTTAGCAACTTTTTACGCAATTTTTCCATACTCAAGACCTTATCACAGGTTTCCTCATTCCCTACAATTCAGGTAAGAAACAAGTCTATTAACTCTCCAGATAAGTACTCAATGAAGCGATATAAAGAGTTTGCATTTACTCCTCACACACAATTTCTTCATTTTCGATAGCGGCTAGGTCAACCAGATCAAAGAACAATTGTTCAGCTACACTAAAATCTGAACCGAATGTCACATTCAACTCATCAGTCAAACGCGATACGTTATCCGTAGATTATGCTTACCCTGTTAAGTAAGCAAATCCGAAATAAAGAAACGCTGGCCTAACGCTTTAAGTAACTTGATGAAAAAACAATATAGAAAAACTAGCTCCACCTTTTGATGAAGTTGTCATCAAATTAAGCTCTTTTGAGATTTTACAACACCTTTATATACGAATTTTAATATATACAAAAATCCATATATCTGTTTGCTAAAAATGCTCTAAGTTAACAAACTCGTTAAAGCCAAACCAAGCATGACCTTAATAGACTCAAAAGTTATATCTACACCTTTTTCTTTAGAAATCTCTTTAATACGATTCCAAACATTCTGATCCCTAAGCGTATCTAATAATTCATGTCCATCCCAAGTAAGCTGTAAGCTATATAGACCTAATCCACCATCAAGATATGGTACCCGTTCTCCAGTAAAGAATCCTTTAGCGAGTAACAAGTCTGCCATTTCTAATCTTATTTTTTCTTGCGGATTATCAATTGCATGAGTATCGATATCAAAGCTATCTGAATAAGTTAACGCTTCTATCTCTATAAGCAGACTACGAATTACATCCCAATCCCTTTTCATTGTATTTAGCTCGCTATGATTGGATTACCCAACACTACCATTAAATTAAATAAAAAGTCTTCCTAGTTAAGATTTAGAGACATTGAGTGTCGCTTAAATCTGAATTATAACTTTGCTCATGTATTTAGCTACTATCAATTCAAAGCCTGCACCGACTGCTACAAGCCTTTCTGTATATCCTGAACATGAGTCAAATCATCGGAATGCTTTACTACTCTGATTTGGATTCATCTCTTTAAAAACCTCTTAGCACAATATTCAAGTTCTTTTCACTTTGATACTATAAAACCATCAGCTCTTTTGACTTATATAATGTCTGAACCTCAATTTTCCCTAAGTGACTATTTATCAACCGTACAGGAAATCATTCGCCTGTCATTTGATGAACCTGTTTGGGTAAAAGCTGAGATACGAAACCTTAGTATCAAGGGCGGACACTACTACCTTGAGTTGGCTGAAAAGGAAGAGGATACAGATAAAGTCATTGCAAGCTGTAAAGCAACGATCTGGAAATCCACTGCCGTAAAAATTGTACTTAAGTTTGAGCGTGAAAGTGGCATTGAGCTTTCAAAAGACTTAAACGTACTGATTAGGATTAAAGCCCGTTTTGATCCCCAATATGGCTTTTCAGTCAACATTGAGGACATCGACTCCAGCTTTACGCTGGGTGATATCGCCAAACGCTATCAACAGATTCTTTCCCGCCTAAGCACCGAGGGTTTGGTGAATCTGAACAAGTCACTTTCTGCTCCTTTTGATATTGAAAATGTTCTAGTGATTGCACCAGAAAATGCTGCTGGATTGGGTG
Organism: Acinetobacter sp. IK40; assembly: GCF_035615075.1. Classification (NCBI taxonomy): domain Bacteria; kingdom Pseudomonadati; phylum Pseudomonadota; class Gammaproteobacteria; order Moraxellales; family Moraxellaceae; genus Acinetobacter; species Acinetobacter sp. IK40. Next base: position 187,847 of record NZ_JANBOE010000008.1, read on the forward strand.
ACTTTAGGAAAGATGCTGATGCCTTAAATAAAGCTGGTGTTTGCCACTTTGTTTACTGTACAGCCACATTTCAGGGTAATACTGCGGCAAACAGCATTATGGAGTCTTTAAGTTCAGGACTTCGCCAGTGGGCTAAAGATTATGCTATTCCACCTGACCTCATTGTGATCATTCGTGGTGGTGGTGCCGTAAATGATTTAGCTTATTTAAATGACTATGATCTTGCCGCCCTGCTCTGCAAACGAAAAGTGCCGATTTGGGTGGGCATAGGTCATGAAAAAGATCGAACCATTCTGGATGAAATCGCCCATCGTTCTTTTGATACACCAAGTAAAGTGATTACAGGTATTCGCAATGTGATTTCAGAACGTTCTCAGGATGTGATGGGTTACCTGCAAACTATCAAACTGCTGTCACAGCATCAAATCACAGCATATCAGGGCCAAAATGATCAGTTGATGAATACCATCAAGACTCATGCCCAGAATCAGATTAATACAGCTAATAGAAATCTTGATTTGGTTAAGTCAACAACACAATATTTTTCCCAGCAGCAGCTTAAGCTTGCCTCCACTCAGATTGAGTCCTTAGTGCGTGAAACTTTATTGCAGAATCCAAAGAATGTGCTTGCTAAGGGCTATGCTATTGTACGGAGTCAAAATAAAGCTATTCGCTCTGTACAACAGGTCGGTTCAACTGTTTCAATTGAGATGCAGGATGGCTATATTCATGCCAGTGTAAGTGAGGTAATAAATCATGAGTAAAAATGAGTTAAGCTTTAAAGAGGGTTATGAACTGTTAAAAAAGAATGCTGCCCTACTGGAATCTCAGGAAGAACCAGACATCGACAACCTAATGAAGATTGTGGAAGAGTCAATGACTGCTTACAAGGCATGTAAGTCACGCGTGGATGCTGTACAGCAAGCATTAAATGAAACATTCAAGGAGTAGTTGTGAAAGAAATAAAAACAATTAGCTAAAATTTCTGTAAACTTTATAACCACTTATAAATCTTCAATTATTAAAAAAACATTTTAGGGCAATATGAATATCCGACCAAGTTTACTCAGTTTCATTTTTGCAGGTTCCAGCAAATGGCGACTCAGCTATACATTTCCTGAGCTGGTACTTGAACTGGATACCAGAACCGTAAAGCTCAATCCTGAACAGGTACTGGAAACGCATATCCAGAAAGGCTGGATATGGTCATCTTTAATGCTCAAGACCATTGATCAAAACTTTCAGTTCAAGGGTATGTTCAATACACAGGCTGAACAGTTTCAAGCTGAAATCCGTAATGACGCGGAATTCCTGAGAAATAAAAGAAACGCTGAAAAGATCAAAGAAACCTTAAAACCGTACTTACTGGAATATCACAAATTTATCCAGCAAAACATTTACCTCTCCCATCGCCTCAGCAAGCTGTTTAGGTCAGATTTATCACAAAGATCAAAAGTCTCTATTGAACAATTTAACAGCCTGATTCAAAGGGATAGTTCTTTTGCATTTGAACCGCCTCTACAGAACCTGTTTGAGCAATTGCGACAGTTTATTGAATTGCCAGTTGAAGCAAACTATGCCATCGATGCAAAGAATAAGCGTTTTGTTGAAAGTGAGTTAAAGGTATTTAAGCAGTTCTTTGATCAGGTAGAGAGTACGCCTCTAACCGATGAACAGCGTATTTCCTCAATTATCTTTGAAGACCGTAACCTATTGGTTGCTGCGGCTGGTTCAGGCAAAACATCCACGATTGTTGGAAAGGTGGGCTATGCCCTCTTAACTGGACTCTACAAACCTGAAGAGATTCTGGTTCTCGCATTTAATAAAAATGCAGGTGAGGAACTCAGTGAACGTATTAACTTTCGATTAAAAGACATTCTCGCCCAGTTTAATACTCGTGTTGAAGCACTTAATTTCCATAAGTTTGGCGTAAAGGTGATTGGTAAGGCCACTGGAAAAAGCCCCTCTGTTTCCAATGATGCAGGAAAACCGCAGTCCCTGTTGAATAAGATTATTCAACAACTGATCGAAACAGATCCAGACTTTCAGGCAAAATATCTTTTATTTAAAACGGCCTACCTAAGACCTCCCTTATCACCATTTGCATTTAAAACTCAAAGTGAATGGGAAAAGGCTCGCAGACGTTCATTTGACAGGTTCAAGGATGGTTTTGAAACTTATCAGGGAGAAATCGTTAAATCACATGGTGAAAAAGCGATAGCAAACTGGTTATACAGTCAGGGGGTTCCCTATCAGTACGAAAGAAACTACGAGCATGACACAGCGAATGAACACCACCGCCAATACAAGCCTGACTTTTACCTACCTGAAATCAACCTATATCTAGAACACTATGCTGTAGACCAGCATGGCAAACCGCCTGCGCATTTTGGGCAAAAGTATCTGGAAGACATGAAATGGAAATCAGGAATCCATCAACAATATAAGTCGGATTTAATTACTACCACCTTTCATGAGTTTATTACAGGTTCCATCTTTCAGAAGTTGGAAAAAGAGCTTAAATCAAGAGGACAAATTTTTAAGCCGCGTAGTCTTGCCGAGATCAACGTTAAAGCACAGTCCATCTATGAATATGATACTAATGAACTTTATGTCAGTTTTTTAAGTCATTACAAATCTAATCAAGCAAATATTGCTAGTCTATTAGCCAAACCATCACTTAGCCAACGAGAGAGTCTTTTTTTACAGCTATTTTCTAAGGTTTACCAGCGCTATGATCAATTATTAAAAACCAGTAAAGAACATGACTTTGATGACCTGCTGATTGAGTCTGCCCAATTAATCAATGAAAATAGATATAAAAGCCCTTTCAAGCTTATTATCGTGGATGAGTTTCAAGATACTTCACAAGCTAGGGCCAGACTCATTTTATCCTTACTGAATCAGATGCCTGAAGCTAAACTTTTTTGTGTTGGGGACGACTGGCAAGCCATATACCGCTTTGCAGGCTCAGACATCAGTATTTTTACTCAATTTGAAAAGGTCTTTGGCTATACCAAGCAGACACAGCTTACCCAGACATTCCGTTCCAATCAGGGCATTGCGAATGTCGCCAGTGGCTTTATCCAAAAAAATAAGTCCCAGCTTCAAAAAGTCGTCAATGCTGTTGATAAGACCATTAGTAAAGTGGTTGAGATAAGCTTTTTAACTAAGACTCAGGAAATTAATGAGTACCTGATGAAAACCATTATGGAAATTAATAATGCCAATTCAGGTTCAGGGAAAAAGAAATCCATTTATATTTTAGGTCGCTACAGACATCACAAACCAAATCTAGACAGTATTCAACCCTTTCTTAGAAATTGCAGCATTGAGTTTAAAACCATCCACTCATCCAAAGGCCTACAGGCAGACTATGTGATTCTTTTAGGTTTAAATACTGGCAGTAGTGCATTCCCTTCTGAAAAAGAAGATGACCCTCTTATCAACTTAGTCTTGCCACAACCAGAAACACATGCCTATGCTGAAGAACGCCGTCTGTTCTATGTTGCATTGACTCGGGCAAAAGAGAAAGTCTTTCTTATTGGTGAACGTAATTCAGTATTCCTAGAGGAAATTACCAAAGACTCAAGCATCAAGGAATTTATTCATATACCTCAAGATGAAAATACGTCCATTAACCATGATATTCCAGAAAAATGGCGATGCCCGAAATGTAATCAGGGACGTATGTGGAAAAGAACAGGGCCATATGGTGACTTTATGGCTTGTAACCGTTATCCAAATTGTGACTATAAAAGAAATTTAAAACAACGTTAACCATATTTATGCTGAGAAAATTGATGGCTATTCAACTATTCAGACAGTTGTTTGAAAGGAAATATAAAAGATATTACAAATTAATAATATTTAAATCCACTTGTTTCACTTACTCTAAAGTCCTTGAATAAACTGATCAATATGTTCTATCTAATATTTCTTGAATTTTAGGGTTTGTAGCTTTTAGATCACATATTTCTTTTAATATTATAAAATTACTTCTAGAACCTAGATATTCAGGATTTGATGAAATAATATCTACTGTTAAATCAGTGTGTTGCTCAACTTCGTTATGTCCAAGTTGTTAGCTGGTTTTTATGTTTCCTAAGGGGAATAGTCGATCTATTTGACAGTCAAATAAAATTGCAATTTGCCTTTATATTCAGCCCATGATTATTGAAGATCATGCGGACAAGAATAATTCTTAGCTTTTGGTTTTGATTTGATACTTTGGCTCGTAGCTCTTCATCAAGATGTTTCCTCTCCCTCACCTCATGATAACGCCCAATGTCAGAGAATACAGTTAATCAGGCATTACATCGCTAAGGCTATACATAAAATAAGCATGCGGACATAATTTCAAAGCATTAGCTTGGACTATTTCAATACCCTATGGCGTAGATTGAGTAGCAACTAGCTCATCACGTCAGAGATATGCACAGAAAATTCTACAATCGTACCAAACACTTAAATAAACGTATTGAAATGATGCAGGCTTGAGCCAACTATCGTGATCAATTAAGATTTTAAGTTAATACAAATTTATATAAAAATTGGTTTAGAGGTTATTAAAATATGGCCATTTATACCCCCTTAATAAGAATTCCTATAAATTAAATCAAAACAAGCCCACCTATATATTTAAAAAAATTAATAACAATGATTAAATTTAATTAATAATATTTAAATTTATATTTTCAATTAAGGCCTTGAAATAAAAATAAAAACCTCCAAATCATTTTTTAAGCAAGAAATAAAATTTATTGAAACTTGTGAAACAAACTAAATATTAATTAAGTAATGTGACTTAACTCATGACAGCTAAAATTGACTTCTTCCCTGTCGATAACGGGGATATGGTATTAGTAACACTTGAAAGTGGGCGGACTATACTCATTGACGTAAACATTCGAAAATCTGCAGATGATGAAAATCAAGAAGACATTGTAGATGTCGCAACTTTATTAAAAGAAAAGCTTCAGAGAGATGCAGAAGGTCGACTATATGTTGATGCATTTTTATTGACTCACCCTGATCAGGATCACTGTAGAGGTGTTGAAAGACATTTCCATTTAGGCAAACCAGATGACTGGAAAAATGATGATAATGAAAAAATTATTATTCGTGAAATGTGGTCATCCCCAATTATTTTCCGTCGAAAGAAAGAGGTTAGTGAGACTGGTTTATGTGAAGATGCAAATGCTTGGTGGAAAGAAGCACGTCGTAGAGTTAATCTTTACAAACAAACCACTAATAAATCTTCAATTAAAGATGGTGATCGTATTCTAGTTTTAGGTGAAGATAAAGATGGTAAAACAAATGATATTTCGGACATTTTAGTTAAAACAGATGATCAAATTAGAAAAATTTGTGGAATTATTGATAACACCTTTACTGCTTGGTTAATTGCCCCTCTTTTAGTTAATGAAGAAGAAGCTAAAGAACTTACTGGAAAAAATAGATCAAGTACTATTATTCGTTTTAGCATAAAAGCAAACGATAATAATGAAGCTGGTTTATTTCTAGTTGGAGGAGACGCAGAAGTACAGAATTGGGAACGAGTTTGGCGTCGTAACTCATTGAAAAAAGAAAGATTAGAGTACAATGTATTACTTTCTCCTCATCATTGTTCATGGCATTCTTTATCGCATGATAGTTGGTCAGAAAAGAAACGTGAAGCAGTGGTAGATGTAGATGCTCGTCAAGCATTAGCACAAGCTAAGAATCAAGCATTTATTATCGCAAGTAGCAAAACGATACAAGATGATGAAAATGATCCTCCATGTATTCGAGCAAAAGAAGAATACGAGGAGATTTTAAATGGAGTTAATGGAAAATTTCTATGTGTAGCTGAGGAATGTAAAGAAGATGTCCTAACAATAGAAATTACTTCAACAGGGCCACAATTAGGTACTAAGAAAAGTGGAGGATTCTTCGGTGCAGAACCAGGTGTAACACCAAGAGAAACAGAAAAAGCTAGTGGTCGTAGATATGCTTAAATCGCTTCAAAGTTCTGGAAGTACGTTTGATTCATCCAAAACGCTGTTGTGGAAATGGTTACAGGCTAATGCTAATGTCGTTAAGACATTAGCAACTAAAGTACTTTCTTCTTACACAGGTAAGATTTTCATTTGTGGGTGGGCAATAAGTTTGCAAACCTCAAATCAAATATTCAATTTCCATATTTTATTAGATGAATACTTTCCTTACTCCCCTATCCGAATAGCATATAAAGATACGGATAATTTCTTAAAATGGCCTCATGTTGAACCTAATGGACTCTTGTGTTTACCTCTTTTAAATACAATTGAAATTGAAGCTAATATTCATCAATGTCTTCTAAACGCAATTGAGTTAATAGAACGATGTCAAAATGATGAAAATTATATAAAAGAAGAATTTAGTAAAGAATTTTTATCTTACTGGGATCATTCGAATAAATCTATCGCGATTAAATCACTATTAAATATTAATAACCGTACCGCTCGTTTAACTTATATATGGACCTCTAAAAAATATCAATTGGTTGGAGAAAATATAGAACAGATAGAATCTTGGTTAAAAAATGAAAATATTTATTTTGATATTTCGGATATTAAAGTTGGAGTTTTTGGTTTCCTGAGCACGCCACCAACGCCACCGTTTCCTAAAAATCCAAGAGCCCTTTTAAAGCTATTACGTAATACTTCAAATGAGATTATTAGAGTTCTTTCAAACATTCCTTTTAATGAAAAAGCATTAATTGTATTAGGTGCTCAGTCACCTAATGGGATAGGCCTTATTGCAACAGAATTAAGTGCACAAAGTCTCAATGGCTTCAGAAGAAAGAAAGTATATAATCAAAGGATCAACTTATTATTACGAAGAAAAAGAGGAATGCTGAAGAATAAGGATGTTCAACGACTTGATGCACAATGGGTACATGGTAGGGATCAAAATGGAAGTTTAGTGTATCTTGAGAATGCAAAAGTATTAATCTTGGGGTGTGGCTCATTAGGATCACAGGTTGCTATGCGTCTTGCCCAGTCTGGTATTGGTAACTTAATTCTTATTGATCCTGAAATCTTAGTTCCTTCAAATATAGGTAGACATGCTTTAGGTATCAATTCAACAAATAAATATAAATCTGACGAATTAAAATTAGAAATAGGAAAAAAATACCCTCATCTCAAAGTAGAAAGCTATCCTAAAACTTGGCAACAAGTATTCAAAGAGCATTCTAATATAATTAATGATAATAATCTTATTATATCTTGTATGGGTGAGTGGAGTGCTGAAGGGCAACTCTCTGATTGGCAAGACAGTTATTCCCTCCCACAACCCATAATTTATGGCTGGTTAGATGAAAATGGGGTGGCTTCACATGCTGTTGCCATACTTGATCAAGAAATTTCATTAAAATGTATATTGGATGAAAATGGTATCCTAAAAAATCCAGAAACAAAATGGGATCAAGGCGGTTATATGCAAACAGAACCAGCATGTGGCACACTTTTTCAACCTTATGGCCCATTGGATGCTAGTCGAGCAGAATTCATAGTTACCCGTCTATCAATTGATTTTTTAACCCACAAAGTTAAGAATTCAGTGCATCGTGTATATGCTGGCCCTACCTCCCAAATTAAAGAACATCATGGAGAATGGAGTCAAGAACACTTAAAGTATAGGCCTAATGGTTTTAATGGAGCTTTCGAGTATGAAAAAACAGCTCTTTTCAACTGTAATATTTGCAATCAATGTAAGAAAAAGAAATGAAATACAATAAAATGACATTTGAATTACCTGAAAATTTAGGTTTTGTCGAGTTCTCACCAGAAGTTTTAGAACATTTAGAAAAATATAAGCAAAAATCCTGCTTTTCTAGAGAAGCAGGAGGCCAACTATTCGGTTCGTATAATGGTCACAATACAACTAAAATAATCGGTATTACAGGCCCTCGTCCGCAAGATTGGCGAACAAGATTCGGGTATGTACCTAATGCTAAAGCCGAGCAAGCAGAAATTAAAGAAAATTATAAGTTAGGTTTACATTTCTTAGGGGACTGGCATACACATCCACAAGATATCCCCTTTCCTTCATCTACAGATGAGAACTCAATGAAAAAGCTAGTCAAAGAAAGTATTCATGATTTCGTTGGTTTTCTCATGATCATAGTTGGAAGAAAAACATTTCCTGAAGGGTTATATGTTTCCTTCCACACTGCAACGCACTCTTATAAATTAAAGTTTATATGTTGAATTTAATAAAGAGTTAGCATACTTGTGAGCTGCTTTTGTAACTTTGAATTCTGTTACAACAGCTATCCATAAAATCAACATGACTAATGTTAATCCTACCGTAAGCCAAATAGCCATTTTTTGCACCTTTAAAAATGCTAAAATAGCTTCTCTACTAAAACTATCTGTAGGATAGAAAAGAAAAAAAAGAATAATAAAAACCAATAGAACTAATATACAGATGCCAATTGCATAAAACTTTAACCCTAAACAATTTCTGATAAAACCATAATTAATATTATCAGTTAATAAAACATTGAAATCATTGCCTCTCGTATTCTCTCTAATCCAAGTTACAGCTTCATCATATTGTAAATCAGCTTCTTGTGGATCATTACTTTCCTCAACAGCAGTTGGAAGAAGAATAGAAGTTTTAGCCGAAATCTTGGCATGTATTTGTTGCTTTCTTTGCTTACTTAAAGTTGAGTCGTTGTGTCTCAAAAATTGGGTGGTAGGTAAAACCTTCCATTTCTTCAATAGTTTTTCTTGAACCTTTAAACCATTTGATCTTGCAAAGTTAGATAAAACAAAAATGGCAGTAAAAACAACTAAACCACCAACTACAACATTTGACACAAAAGCTTGATTTAAATTGAAGTAACATCCAATCAAAGCTATCAGCGGTAAGGTGGCTAAAAAAGCTGGTAGAAACCTCGCCTTTAATGTATAAGCATCAAAAAAACCTAAATAGTCTTTCATAAGTTAATATATTCTAGAAGTAATTTACTAATTTTAGCATGCTGCGCATTGTTTAAAAGCCCTGATAACTTAACTGCTATGATAATTCTTTCAGTTAAAAAAGAGAGCCTTATACTCTCTTTTTATTTTTCAGTAGGTTTAGGCTCAATTCAACCATTTAACTTTCGAGCCAGTCAGGCCATTTGATTTACAGAAAGTTTGATAGATTTAGGAAAACTTTCATCATACCTCTTAGACATTGAGTCCATCATTAGGTAAATTATTGGTCAGCTTAGACCAGTAATTTCTCATACTTATATAATCTTGAATAATTGATTCATCTGGAAATCTTGATCTTTTTGGCACATTCATGATTCATTCTCCTAATCATTGATGCGAGCAGTAATTTAATCAAATAGTAGAGCTCGCTATAATAAAAAATGTACTGCTCTCACCTCATCAATTCAAAGCCTGTACCGACTGCTGCAACCCTTTCTGGATATCCTGCACATGAGTTAAATCATTAGATTGCTGACGCTGCTCTGTATTCGCTTCATCCGTATAAAACTCCTCAACAATATCTAGTCCCTCTTCACCATCCACCTCAAAGCTAGCATTTCCATAGCCCTGTCGTGCAATATAATCTAATGCCTCCTGATAAAACCCTACTGCCTTGCTTTGTTCCTCAATCTGTTTCGCTGAGACAATTGCTTCTTGCAAATTAACGCCATCCCGAAGTGTCAGGTCCACGTAGTAAATGGGGGTACGGTAACTTTGGGTAGTACTTTTTCCTCTCAAAGTGAGTTGCAGTGGCAGGCATGAAAGTAGATCACCTGATGCGGCATGGTAGTAACGCAACCTTGCTGCCAAAGTACGAATACTATTAAAACCTGTGGTTCTAAAAATGAATGTACCCAACTCATCCGACTCATCTAAGTTGACGTACAGTCTGCCATAAGGCTTGCACTGCCCACCTTGGGCCAAAGGACATAAATCAGGTGATGGACATGGATGCTGCTCAACTCCATTTGGTCCATGTCGCTGACAAGTATCTCCATTACCGGTACAAATTGGCCGACCAGTTTGTCTATCAAACAAGGTGTACTCGGCTCGCAAGTTGAGTTCAGGATCATTAAAAATCATCCTGACAGGAATGGTTCTGAGTTTCTGGTTTTGTGCCCTAGCACGTAATTGTTCATCCAATGGGTGTTTCACCCATCCATCCTTATTCTGGATCTGGCTGGTAATGGTAAATTGATCATCTTTTTCAGGTATACGTTTGCCATTCTTCTCGACGATCTTGCCGATACTGATACGTCCTAATACGGGTGGCGTGATTGCTAAACCTTTAATCATGTTGCTTTCCTCTACGGTAATTTTTTACGGTTGCCCCTTTGATATGTGTAAGAAGCAAACATTTTTTAAATGCATAAATTCAGCGCAGAACAGTCCATTTAGTCATCAGTAAGTACTTCACGGTACTTGCTGGTGACGGGGGCTGTTTTGCGCTTTTTTGATGAAATGGGATTTGGGGAAGTGATGTGGAAGTTCAGAAGATTTGCTTAGGCTAATTCGGTTGGATTAATCAGCATCTGTATAAATCTGGAATCTACGTGTGCCCTGTTTGTTTTGTGGGAACTGTTGTAAAAACTCTGGATGCTGCTGCAATAAGGCTTTACTGTCTAAGCTGATCGAATCTTTCGACTTCTTCCAAGTGACTGAACCGGCCTTAAATATGGCCCGTTCTGAATCCTGCATCTTGATTTGGATTTGATGCTTCAACTGATCAAAACTTCTTTGGTGTTGCTCCAGCAAATGACGTTGTTGCAGTAATTGCTCAAAGCATTGATTGGCTGTGACATCCTCAGATAGATCCGTCGTACTGAGTGGTATATGGGCTGGATATAAAAGCTGTAAGGCTTTGGCTGCTGAATCAGATGCATCGACATCAGGTGGTACATCTTTTTCCACACATTCCCAGAAGTAACGCTCTGCATCCACAATGTATTTGATCACCGTTTCACTGCGGGTTACCTTAAAGATCCGGGTTTCATGTCCACAGATCAAGGCACAGATATGCGCTGCTTGTTTGCCTGTGACTGCCAGTTGATGTTGTACCTGGCATAAAACATACAGCGGTACACCGTCCCGCCATAGTTTTGAACCATACTCACCTACTGTTTTACACTCCAATATCTGGACTTCTTCATTACCCACCACGGCATAGTCCAAGTTAGCCAGCATAAAGTGTTTGTCTTCGTCAGAATGCTGTAGCACGGCATTAACCCGACGGACTTTATGGTTGGTATGCATACTGTAGTATTGGGCCACTAGAGGTTCCAGCTGCTTACCCCAATATAAAGGTGCATGGCCAGCACTTTCATCTTCAATATTTTGCTGCATACGACCGGTCTTGATCATCCATAATTCCAGCATCGACATATAGGGATTGAGGCCACATGCGGTTGCTGCATCACTGCTGCCAATGCCCTGTTTTCTGACTTCTATCCATTGTTGGTAGTTCAGCTTTTTAGTGTTGGCAAGACGTTTTGCTGAAGGTAGATGATTGGTTTTCTTTGGCGTTTTCTTGGTTCGGGTGCCCACCTCAACCTTATGTTCAGTTTCAATCTTGATGGGATAAGGTTGTAACGGTGGATGATTTAGAGTGTTCTGAATTTGGGTATGACTATTCATAGAGAATATTCCTGTATCGGTAAAATTGTAAATGCTGAATTTCGGGCATAAAAAAAGCCACATCTGAGGAAGTGGCCAAAAGGGTATTGCTTTGCTTGCTACGGTTGTTACCGTAGTTTTAGATTAGGACGTTAAGCTTAATTAAAACTGAATAGATGCCTTGATTTAAGCCACCATTCTCAATGCCTGTTCAAGTCCTCGTTGTTTAATGGCTGCTCCCATACCGAACCATGCAGAGTCCAGACGATGATCTCTACTCATGGCACGACGTTCATGATCACAGAACTCGGTGATTGAGCATAATAATCCATACGCCGTATCTTTGGCTGAACTCAGCTCTGCCCCACGTCCATGCCCGTTAAACATGGTCATCACCTTAGACATGGCACGTCCATTCGGTTCTGTCTTATTGTCTGATCGAGATGAGTTGGTTGGACTCGGCATAGCAACATTTCGATAGAACTGAATGATACTTTCATCCTGCTCAGCCATGCTTAAATTAGTATTGTTAAACACTGCATCAAAATAAGCGGCAGCTTCTTGCTGCGTCACTTTACGCTGACTCAATTGTTTCATTTCATACATGTGTTCATCCCATGCACGAACTGAGATACCAAGTTGCTGTTTGACTTTCTCTGCATTGAATCGGGTGCTGTGCGGAACCTTTACCACACCCGTATTCCCTTGCTGTCCACGTAAAGCGATCGCCAAAGTGTTGTTACAAACCACTCGAATGGATGTGAACTGAGCTGTGGTTGCCAATGTGCCGTCACAGGCTGTTGCCAAGAGAATATAGCCATTACTCACATCCTTTCCTTTTAAGGCAGTTGTTTGTCCAGTCTTTGCCAATGCCCAGAATTTCTTGCCGCCTTTGAGTACACCTGCGGTTTCCAGTTCAAAACCTGATTGTTCAGTTAAGTCTCGATAGAACTCCAGAATTTCCATTGGCTGGACTTCCTGAAAGCGCTGGCTGACTACGGATAACGGTGCATGGGTATCGGAACGGTATAAAACTCGCTGTTCTTCAAAGGGCATGATGATACTTTGCCCACGTTGGTTTTGAGCTATGTAACTGACATCTGACGATTCAATCCGCCAGTCCATCCCTGCCTGCTGTGCCCAAACCTCTAAAGGTTGGTTTGGTGTCAGTTGATTGCCTAAGCCATGCCAAGGGGTTTGTCCAGTGAATGCCATTGTTTCAACTAAATGTGCCATAAGATATGTCCTTTAATTCTGTTGTTAATTGCATACTCAGTATTTAGGTGTGCTGATATTGGATCGGGTTTGATCTGCCAGCACTAAAATCACACCACCTAAGGCTGCGCCTGCCACACCACCCAACATCGGTGAAAAACCTATCGACTTGGCAAGGTTCATGCCTAATATCGCCAAAGTTGTGGGTGCACTGGCTAGGCTGAGTTGCGGTGGTTGTGGTTCGCGAAAGCGAGGACTATACGGTTCTTCTTCTGTTTCCAAATACGACATGGACGTTCTCCAATGTTAGAAATGACTGTTTAAAACGCTGTTGCAGATCTCATTACGATGCTGCTTGGCATTTCTTCATTTCAGTAATATGTATTTGAAATAATTTAGAATCGTATGCCTGTTCATTTTTTACTGGGTTATACAGAACATCAGGACAAATCGAATTGACCTATGAAATCGTTATGATTATGATGGGCCTGCTGACCCACATGGTCAGTCGGTTTTGACAGACCGTTTACCCAAAGCACACTAAAAAGTCTAACTTTTTGGTGGGCGACCCTGCGTCTCCCCCTCTGCGGCGGAACGGGAGGGGGACACCTTCGGGTGTGCTGATCTTTTTGGGTATCAGTCTGTCAACCCCTTTTCGTTTCGCCACCATTATTTGACAGTGATGTGGTGAAACTTCTTTATACCCAAAGGAGTCAATCATGACTGTTTTTTATATTTCTAAATATTCTTCGCCTTTCCCTTTCTGTCATGGCTCATCGCCACATAAGACAGATCATTTAACAGACTAAAGCGATCTGCATCACAGCATTTTTAACGCTGATCAGGCATTTACTTTTCTAATTCCTCAATGAAACTTTAGTCATTGAAGTACTTCTATGTCTGAAATGTAGCAATGCTGTCTGTCTGCACGTTCTAAAAATCAATAAACAACAATAATCAGGATTTAATTTAATGAACAACCGAATCAAAGCATTTTTACAATACAGTGCTGTCACAGCATGCTTATCCATCGCCTCAGTTTGTCATGCTGATATGAATAAAGTCATGTCACTCATTAATGAGCCTTCCTCTGCTCCAACAATTAAACGCTGCGAAGGCAATGTAAATTGCAATGCTTTTGTGGCAATTAGCAGAGAATGGCAAATTATTCCTAAAGATGATCGATTACGTTATTACATCTATAGCGGTGATCTGAATGCCCTTATTCGAGAAGGTAAGGATTTAAAGGAACAGAGGTTAATTGATATTGATGACTTTGCTTATCAGGTCTTTGATTATCATGCCGAGAATATTAATGACAGATGGTTGTACATCAAAGGTATAGCTGTTCTGAAGTACGTCCAACGTACCCAGTTTAGTTCTCAGTAAACAAGCAATCTTTGTGTCATCCATTCTCGAATTAAAAGGAAATTCTGTCATGAAACAGATCTTCATTACGGCTGTCATTCTAGTGACTCTAACAGCCTGTCATAAAACACCAGAACCTTCCTCGCCAGATATTACAAGCGAATCAACTAATACTCCTATCCAAGATGATTCCAAGCAGCAATTGAAAGAGCAGGAAGCCGAAGCTGCTGCAATTGCCCATGATCGTTATGATCCAGACAGTATTTATACAGGAGCTGATAATACTGATATTCCCCCACCTCAACTTAAGCGCGAACTGCTACCAAGTGAAGCTGTAGAAGTTAAGTTCCGCCCTATTGGTTCTCCTCCAAACTTTATCGTAGTCACACAAACCATTTATGACACCACTCGTTTGAAAGTGGTCTCTGAGGTAAACGATGTCATTGATAAGGTTGAAATGGACAATCCAAACTGTAAAGTCGTTGGTCTAGAACCATTTACAGCTAAATTTCCAAATGTGTCTTATTACGGAGATGTATTTAAACTTGTTTTAAAGGGGTGTACTGCTGAAGAAATCAAAGAAGTTTATTTGTATACCACACATGGCAAACTTACTTATCAAGCCCTTGCCGAAGAATGATTTTATGATAATAGGCGCACGCCAATAAAACTCTAATCCAGACTATGTTAATTTTATAAAATTAACATAGTACAAAAATATATTTGAAACAATAGAAACAACAAGTTGTTGTATTTATTATTATTTCATTATAGATTTGATTAATTTCTTGATAGAAAATCAATCAATGTCTGAAACAAATAATTTAAAACTTGCAGTCTTGATCGATGCTGACAATGCTCAAGCTTCTGTTTGTGAAAACTTACTAAAAGAAATCGCTCGTTTTGGCACAGCCCACATCAAAAGAATCTATGGTGATTGGACTAAACCAAACTTAAAATCATGGAAAGAAGAATTACATAAACATGCAATTCAACCAGTCCAACAATTCAGCTATACATCAGGGAAAAATGCAACCGACTCTGCTCTAATCATTGATGCAATGGACCTACTGCATCAAAGTCATTTAGATGGGTTCTGCTTGATCTCTTCAGATAGTGACTTTACAAGATTAGCAACAAGAATTCGAGAAAATGGATTAGTTGTATATGGGTTTGGAGAAAAAAAGACTCCGAATGCCTTCATAGTTGCATGTGATCAATTTATTTTTGTTGAAAATCTTACACCTAAAGTTGAAGAAGTAGCATCAACTGAAACAGAGGATCAGAAACAGCCCAAAGTACCTAAAAAAGTTACCTTATCTAAAGATAAAAAGTTAAAAGATGCACTAAAAGTTGCCATTAATGCTTCATCGAAAGATTCAGACTGGGCTGCTCTATCTGGAGTAGGCGGATATATGATTAAAAGTGATCCTTCCTTTGACCCTCGTAGTTACGGCTATGAGAAACTAAGTGCATTAGTAGAAAATTTAAATTATCTGGAAATAGATAAACGTAAACCGAATGACTCATCTCAAATTTATCATATGTATATTCGGCTTAAAGCTTCCTAACTCCCAAAGATAGCTGTATTGATTAGATTAATTATTATTACATAGGATGCGTATTGCAGTAATACATTACACATCCTACTTTCTTACCATCTTTCCTGTTGAACGCTTTTACTCAGCTTAAATAGTCCCTCTACGCTTATTAAGCTCGTACTGCCCTTTGCCAAAGCTACGCATCCTTGGAGTTCTAGCTCGAAGATGTTGGTTATCTTTTTCTGGATTTACCAAATACATAGCTGCATTGATGGCGTTCTGAATTTGCTCAGGCTTATTCCTATGGATCATACCAATTCCCAATTTACCCTTTTTTTGAAATTGCTCCTTGTACTCAGGGGAGTTAGAGATAAAGTAATAACCTTTGTTCGCTGTTATCTCACTCCAGCACTGTCCAACCTGTATTGCCATACCAAAATCTTTTTGGTGTTTATGTCCATCATAGATCAGTAAGACATGACAGTGATAACCCTTAGTTGCGCCTTGTTCTAAAGCCCATGCATAACCTTGTAGACCTTTAAAACAAGTATCTTGGTTTTGCACTCTATTTATAAAAGTGCGTAGATAGGCATTAAATTGCTCAATATCTACAGTATGCTGATGTTTAAGCTCAACACTCAAATCTATACGAATAAATAATAGTTTGGAGTAATGTTGAGTTAGTTGTTGTAGATACTCGCGAAGACTACGCTGATTACGTTGCTCTTGGGCTTTTAACCCTATCATCTCAAGTGCAAAATTTAACTTCCCGTAATGTAGCAACTCTAATAAACGAGACATTTGCATAGGATTAAGATGCTTTACAGCAGAGATATCTTCACCATTCAACATTTTATCAATAGCTTTCGTCAAAGAATGAAAAGTCTCAATACTTTGGGCATATCGTAAGTGGGATTGATAGATTGCCTTAAATTGAGTAGTGAGTTGTATTAAACCATCTTTAAAACCTTGCTCAGTGTATCTCTTATACGACATAGAGGTAATGAAGTTATCTATATCCATTAATACTTTAGATTCATTAAGAGTAGGAGTAGATGTATTCATTGATGCTTCCTAGTTTGTTTTGAACTACATACAACTAGGAAGTTATTGAAGTTTTACAGAATGTACTTATGATATGTAATGAATTGATTATGAATAAAGCAATATTACTTAAGATATTAAAGAGATATATTCATTATATTAATAACCCAGTAAATTCCATAAAGTAAAAGACCGTAGTACACGAGCACTTAAACTATATGCATTCCCACATATCACAGAAGTCTATAATAAATCTTACAAGCTTAAGTTACGTTATGGTTCATCTGCATTCTTATGGCTCACTTAAGATGAGCTGGAAATTTTTTCCAGTTTTTTGTTGGATGTAGCCCTCTTTTTCTTCGTCGCAGCGATACTACTTTTTATCAAAAGTTTTGAGTCTGTTTCTGCTTGTCTATGTTCTTCAGCTGCCATAGTATTTTCTATAAAAACACTATGGCTTAAGAAAGTTGGAATAACTTTTTTTAAGAAATCTATCTTCCTTTCTTTATTGGTTGACTCAATAAGCAAGTGCTCCAAAAAATACTCCTTATTGGCCTGCATCATTGGTTTGCCTTCTACTTTACAAATTTTAAACTTAGGATTTTCATCCCAATTTAGCTTTGACTGAGCTTTATCCTTTACAAAGTTACACCACTTTTTATTTAACAATCGAGGTATCGAATTTTTATCAGCAAATGCTCGATGATCCAGCACAAAAAAGACATCAGCATAAAAATGTCCTTCATTATTTTTACTCCATAATCCAAAGTAGCCTGTCTTCCATGATAGGGGCTCTGCCCGTTGTGCTTGATGTAAAAAAGCAGTCCACAAAACAGCTAACTCAGCTTGAGGAATATGTCCAACTTCTGGAATCAATTCAACAGTCATTCTATAAATTAAACAATCTTGTTTCATCAATTCTTTGAACAAGACATTCGCTGCATTTATTCGCTTTTTATATTTCCAGTACGCATCCGTTCTCATTTCTTTAATTGTCTTTCTGTCATAACAGACATAATCTTGTGTAAAAGTATTACGCAAGGCAGATACATAAGATTGTGTGTAAACAACTATCTCTTTAGGATTATGCCCATTTACGATTTGCGTGAAAATTTGCTTACTTATTTGAAAAGCCTCAGATTCGTACAGCTTTGAATAATGTATTGTTTTAATAAAGTATTCATTTTCTACCTGAATTTTTCCTAGTAAAAGAAATCTCTGACCAAGACGAGTTATTGCCCGACGTAAAAGCTGCACTGTCAGTTGATCTTGATCTAAAGAATCATTTAGATCAAATGCCTTAAATTGGGCAGTTATCAATGTTTCAATAAAAATCTCAATATGCATCATAGATTGAAGCTTTTGCTCATCAGATTCAATCTCTCGATAGTAGTGCATTACTGCTTCTATATAGCCTTTACTTACGTTAGATAAGCTCTTAGTGTTCCAAACATTTTTTTCATCTTTCTCTGAGAAAAAGGGCTGAACTATTTTCTGCAAAGCTTTATTCGCTTTTTCTAAATCCTTTAAGGCATTCTCCACGGTAATGTCATGCTTGCGACTCTGATTCTCACTCTGCGCCACAACCGCATTGATGTAGAAGTCTAAATTTGCGTTAATAGCCAAATGATTTTTTAATTGCCTTGGCAAATAGGGCTCAATATGTAAATCAAGCGTATAGAAAAAGCTTAAGATCCAGTATTTGAATGCTGCAACATTCTTGGGTTGTGAGGCCCCGATAAGACCTACAGCAGTTTTAGAATAATTTTTTTTGATTACTGTATTCCAATTTCGAATATCAATATGATTTAAATTTCCTATAACCTGTTGGAGATACCGCCTTAACATCTCTATTGTATTTTTTTCTGAAAAACCTTTAGTAGGTTCAAACATTAAAACACAATGTAAATTCAGCCCTTCTTTGAAATGGGTCTCGATCTTAATGATCCCATGGAGGGGAGCAAGCTGGGCCAGAATCATACGAATCTGTTCAATCTGATGTATTTTCAACTCCCCTGATACCGAAGTCGGCTCTGATAATGACTTGAAGAAGCTCTCAAAGTAAATATCTAACACCAACACATAAACAGACTTATGTTTTCGTAATAAGTCATCAAAAACTCTCGTCTGCTGATTGAAATTATTAAATACATTTTCCTCTTGTGCTAACTGCCTATGGATACCTCGATCAATTCGATTCTGAATTTGAGAAATCACCCACAATAAATCTTCAAGAAATTTATTCTGTTCTAGCATAATTCCAAAAGTCGTAGTGTCGACACCCCTAGGTTTATCTACAACAAATGCTCTCTTTAAATATACCAATTCAATCTTTTTTTGCATCTGGGCGGAAGAATTAAGAGAATTGTCTTTTCGAATTTCGCTCTCTAGTATTTGATCAAAAAGTCTATATGCCCCATACACACTTTGAAAAAATAAATGATTGAACATTTCGGGGTGTGGGAATAAATATGCTTTCAAACGTAGATCATTAAATTGCTTTTTAATCTCTGGGTATACACATTTTAAAACTAATGAATCTTTCTCCCACACACTATCTTTAATCTCAAAAGCAAAGTTCTCTAACAGCTTTAAAGCATCTATGGTTTCTTTGAAAATTATACCTTCCCGCAAAGTCGAGGTAGTACGTTTTGAATAGCATGAGAAGATTCGATGTTTCATCAACTTAAAAAAATCATCATTAGAAATTTTTTCTTGAAAATCCATATAAATCCTATTCAAATGCTTTCATAGCAAAGGCTAATTTAATTTAATACTACATTACAACTTCCTATTAATCACAGTTATTTTCAAATAGAATCACACGAGTTTTAACTAAAATAACAGAGCCCTATCTAGTCCTAATCAAAAAAATCTGTACAAAAATGTGCAGCCCCCTGCTATTAAACTCCTCACTTCCGTTTGCAGTTTTCTAATGTATTTAGGCCAAGATTACTTTGGCATGTCTAATATTTGAGTGAGAAAGTCAGGTTGTTTACGTAATAAATTTTTGATCACTTCAGGCTGATAAGCTGTATTAAATGGAAGCTGCTTCTTCAGCAAAATTGATGGGTCATCAATCTGCAAGGCGTTTTGAAGCTCTCGGCATGTAACTCTAAGTTGTCTAATTTTATTGATATAGGTCTGCTCTCGAGTTGCAGTTATGATTAAGCCTGAACCTAGTTTGTAGCTTGGCGGATTTACTTTAAATTGTTTGAACTCTTGCTGAAGCTCTTCTAGAGTTTTCATTTTTTCTTCTAATTGGGTTTCTATCCACTTTTTATCAAATTGCTTAAGTACAAGGTCTAATTCTGGTAAGACACTGTCTACAGCTGTATTCAGATTATCCCATTTGCCTTGGGCTTGAGCTTTATTCAGCATAAAGTCAAAAATCACTTGATGCTTTTTATATAGGTTCTTTTGATACCGTTTATTTGCTCCACGCACTCCTCTTATTCTAGTATGAATTTTCTTGCTAAAAAGAATATCTACATCCATCTCAGCATACTGAATAATTATTTCTTTATACGCTTTTTTTATCTCTTTATCTGAGAGCTCATCAAATTGTTCTATCAGCTCAAAGATGAGACTTAAAACTTCTAAAAAGTCATGACTTGAATACGTTTTATTATATCTTTTAACAATAATAGGCTGCTCCATGAGTTCAACAATTTGTTGTAACTCCTCTTCCTTAAAATTCCTCTGAATCTCTTGCAAATAAGCTAGCCCCAAATCATCCCTATCGGGTGCTTCGATATCATGCTCATATGTAGCTTTCGTACAGTAGTTAAGAAACCCTTGGCATACCTCAAAAACAAATACAAATAATTCATTTTGATCTACATAAGCCATAAAACTTCCACCTCAATTATTCTGTTATTTATCAGATACGTTTTATATCACTATAGTATAGTAAATCTTTACTTAACTAGAATTATTAAAATCATGGACATGGATCGATATGATTGTGGCATAGCAAGTTAGAAAGGATCTAGCCAATTAGATTCATAACTTAAATGTCAATTTATTACTGGAATCATATACCATGCTAGAGCATCGTTATCGTGTTAGAGATTTGGTCAACTATCCTGAACGTCCCGCAAAGGACTATGTGGATCGTGGTGGCCGCAGAAGAAGACTCTCAAATAAGTCTGCCAGCAAAGGTTTGTTAAATATTGCAGAATCTACTTTTTGGAAGATGGTACGTCGAGGAGACTTTCCCGCACCGACATACCTGACCTCAAGTATGCCGACTTGGACTGAAAGCCAGATCCATGAGTGGCTTGAGCAGAAAAATAATTAAGCAGTATAAAAAACTGCCTGTCATAGACAGGCTGTTTTTTTATCGCGAATTAAATCATGAGATTTTGCATAAGCTTTGTTGTAGTTAATTTTAGAAAACTTAATTATCAGTATCATCTACTTCATAGGAAAACTCTAATGGGGTTACTGAACCCCAGCCAGCTCGTTCAGGCATTCCATTATAATGTCGTTTTGTACTTCCTTTAGTTGCAATAACTTTAAACCCTCTACGCATAAAAGCATTCACAACACGATCTCTTGGATGCTTTTTAGAGGATTGGGATGCTGATACAAATGCCGTCTTATTTAAAATAAGATTATGCGCATCAAAATTGATCGGCTCACCTAATAAACGGTTTAGTACAGTAGTAGATACATTTCTCCGACTACCGTGATGTGGTACTTGAACAAACTTTAAATCCTCTTTCAGTCTTAAATTGTTTTGTTCAGCAAAAATACAAGCTCTATCAATAGCTTCGACACCACTATCACCAGTAAGTACGAATCCGCGTCCTAATAAATTTGCATATAGCACTACACTACTATTATTTTCTGCTGAAGTTTGAACGTTATTAGGAAGATTCTCATCAGTCCATGATTCCTCTAGTAGCTTCGCAACTGTTTCAACAAGATTTTCTAAGCCATCCATAATATTTTCAAAAACCATTTTTGCTTTTGGTGGAGTTTTTGAAAAGTCTGGTACTAATGTATTTTTGTACCAATCTTCATCAGGAGACAGAACTGTAAATGGTCCAATTTGTGCGCCTGCATAAGGTTCATACACTGGAATAGATTGCTGTATAGCTAGTTCATACACACGATGTGCAAGTCTCAATTTAGTTTTCATACGTTCACTAAGACTATTTGCAGTCATACGTCCATCATGAAATAGATCTAGAATCTCTGCACTATATTTCCACGGTTGATGGATCCAAACTTCACCAACTTTCATATTTTCCAGCACATATGTTAATCCAGAAACATGATCACCGTCAGGATGTGAATTGATAAGATAGTCAATCTTATCCATACCATAGTATTTTTTAATATGTTCAACCATAGCTTTGCCAGATGTTTGAGTTCCACCATCATAGGCAATGATTTTTTCTACATTATCTTCAACGTAATGAAAAAGTATGCAATCT
Source organism: Acinetobacter sp. IK40 (assembly GCF_035615075.1). Taxonomy (NCBI): domain Bacteria; kingdom Pseudomonadati; phylum Pseudomonadota; class Gammaproteobacteria; order Moraxellales; family Moraxellaceae; genus Acinetobacter; species Acinetobacter sp. IK40. The sequence continues at coordinate 210,089 of NZ_JANBOE010000008.1, forward strand.
CCACTTTTTTCCCCATTTCCAACAGGCAAAAACTCTATCTCATAACTTGTAATCAACTTAAAACCCCAAAACCATTCTTGTATAGTAAGTGGTAGCTATTTTTTATATTTCAATTAAAATTTAATGATTTCTTTTAGTTAGTAAGTTATGCGTTGTTGGACTTTTTTGAATTTCTCCATCCCTGAAGTTAGCTATAAATTTTACTGATAACCTTGGGAGTGCGAGAGTAAGTCTTTAGAATTCCTGTATAGGAGTATCTAAACGCCTAATACTAAAAAACCTGCATCCTACCGAAACTACATATACTTTATAGAATGAGAAAATATAGTGAAACTATCCGACTATTTTGATCAATACTCACTTTCTGCACGAGTAAGACCTGCACTCTTTATTGTGTTACCAATTATATTAACGGCATATATACTGTTTGAACCACTTAGAACACTATTAGGCTCTCTGTTAACAATCTTATTGACTTGTGGAGTAGTTAATTTTTTTCCAACCAAATGTCATCAAAAGGAAATTTAATTCAACAGACATTATTTACTAAATGGGGTGGTGCCCCTACAACTCTTATTTTACGCCATTCAAACAATGAGCTTGATAAATTTACAAAACAAAGATATAGAGAAAAGCTAGTTTCCCTAGTATCAAATTTTAAAAATGTTACTGAAAGAGCTGAAAGGTCTAATCCTGCTAATGCTGATCAATACTATATTTCAGCAATTAACTACCTAAAAGAAAAAACAAGAGATAGTAAAAAATATCCTTTAATTCTTAAAGAAAATATGAATTGTGGATTTAGCAGAAATCTATTAGCTTTTAAAACCACAGCTATAGTAATTATCTTAGCCTCCTTACTAATAAGTCTTTCAATAATCTTTGTTAAATTCAAAGATAAATATGTTGATATAAACTCTCTAAGCTTATTACCATCTGAATACTATGTTCTAATCATCCTACACGTTATTTTTCTATTAATTTAGTGTTTCATGATAAATGAAACATGGGTAAAAGTTAGAGCATATGCATATGCAAAATGTCTTTTATCCTCTTGTGAAGAGATAGCTTAAAAAATTACTCACTCAGCACTCATTACAACTGCTATTTAAGACAATGGTCATTATATAAAATTAATTACTTATGCATAAACACCTCATTTCTTTAAAATAAACAGAGCCAATTTGAAAAAAATTGGCTTCTCTTAGACTTGTCTTTAATATTTTTTCCTAGCAATTTAATTACAAGATCAGCATTCTTCTCACTTCAGTTCACTATATTCAAGCAATGATTCCAAATAGTTAGCCCATTCCTGCATCATCTCCCTACGATTATTCAGAAACTTAGTTCGGTTGTAGGCTGTACCATTATTGTCTTTTACTTTATGGGCTAACTGGTGCTCAATAAAGTCCACACGCTGCTCCAGAATTTCATCCAGCATGGTACGTGCAGTTGCCCTAAAGCCATGTGCTGTCTGTTCACCACCATAGCCCAAGCGTTTTAAAGCGGAGTTAATGGTATTGTCAGAAATAAAGGTTTTACCATCCCGCCCTACGAAAATGTATTCGCTGTATGGATGCAGATCAATAATTGACTCAATCAAGTTAAAAGCTTGATCTGACAGAGGCACAATATGAAGTTGCTTGGTTTTACTGGCTGTAAATTTAAAGCAGCGTTCCTCACGATAGAAATAATCCTTTTTCAGCTTGCGAATCTCCCCAGGTCGCTGAAAAGTCAGGACCGAGATTTTTAATGCTACCTGTGTGGTCAGCAAACAACGTGTATAAAGCTTAGAGTAATTCCAAATTTTATTCAGCATTGGGGCTAGGTCTTGCTCTTCTGTCACAGCTGCAAAATTTCCACTCTGTGGTTTTGGTAATTCAATATCTTCAATCGGATTATATTGGATGAGCTTTTTTTTACGCGCAGATTTAAAGATTTGGTTGAGGTCTGATTTAAGGCGCTTGGCAACAGACAAAGCTCCACGCTCAATAATGCGCTTAAAGACCTTAATCTCAAGAATTTCTAAGGTAAGCTGTGGAAAGGTTAAATCACCAACGTATGGATAGACATCATGCTTTAAACGACGGATCGTCTCTTCATCTTGTTTTTGCTCTAGCTCACGTTTATACAGCCATGCTTCAGCGACGATACGAAAGGTGTTTTCTGCTTCTTTCTGTTTCTGAGACTTGGTTTCAATCCGCTCCATTGCTGGATCAATACCCTGCTTGATGAGTTTCTTATATTCATCACGAATAGTACGAGCGTCGTCTAACGAAACTTCTGGGTAAGTACCTAAAGATAAATCGTTACGCTTGCCTAGGAACGGACGTGTGTAATTGAAGATCCAATACTTGCTACCACTCTGGTCTATACGCAGATAAAGGTTTCCACCATCTGACAGTTTATACATCTTATCAGGATCAGGTTTAGCTTTTTTAACCTGTAAAGCACTAAGCTTGTTTATTCCACGAGTTGCCATAATTCAGACATAAAAAAATGCAGTAAGAAATAATCTTACTGCATTTTTTACTACTTTATAACTACCGATTGGCGTAGTGCGTCACGGCTTGTTATATTGTAAATCTCCAACTTTAACCTTATAAATCATAAACTTATATCGTGTTAAACAGTGTCAGAAACTTGAATTTGGCGGAAGCGGTGAGATTCGAACTCACGGAGGACTCACACCCTCGTCGGTTTTCAAGACCGGTGCATTAAACCGCTCTGCCACGCTTCCAATGGCGGCTATCATATAAATAAAAGTCCAACTTGGCAAATCTTTTATTTAAAAACCTGCATCAAATGCTCAAAATAAAATCAACAAGCGGTATTTTTACGAATTTTCAGGCTTTTCATAGCGAATTGAGTTGATATACCACACTTTTTTACCCAAAGGTGTGTGCACTTCCACCTCATCATCGACCTGTTTACTGAGCAATGCGCGCGCCATCGGTGACTCGATCGAAATATGCTGAGGATGATGATCATAAATTTCATCCACCCCGACAATTCTTAATTTTTTTTGTTCGCCGGCATCATTTTCAATTTCCACCCAAGCCCCAAAGTAGACCTTGCCTTCCTGCTCAGGCACATAATCTACAATTTTTAATTCTTCCAGACGTTTGCCTAAATAACGGACACGGCGGTCTATTTTCCGGAGTAGCTGTTTATTGTACTGGTAATCGGCATTCTCTGAGCGATCACCTAAGCTTGCAGCCCAATTCACTTTTTTAGTAATTTCCGGACGTTCGTCATGCCAAAGTTTCTTGAGTTCGGCAACCAATAAATCATGTCCGGTACGGGTGATTAAATTCGATTTCATAGGCTTAAAATACGTTACTACAACATTCTATTTACAAGTTTTTGCATTGTATGCCTTATTTCGCCACGACTAAAGTGTATAAATTTTATTCTTTTTCTAAATCATGTGTTTGTGATGCAATTCTCATTTTTTCTTACGCTAAAATTTGACAATCTGGTTTTTGGCGCTTAATATGCGCGCCTAAGTTTGATTTTGTCTATTTTTTGTACGCATTATTAATGTTGTGAAACATTTGCGTCATTTTTTCCCTTTAATCGATGTCATTTTGAATGACGTTCATGACTTGCCCACCCCTTATTGAATTTATCAACTTTTAAAAGTTAAGGCAGTGTATTGCTGAACTTTTAGGGCATAAATTATCTGTAGCGGAGACAACATGCACAGTAATTCAAGTTCTGGGTCTAGGCCTAGCCTTAACTCTTTATCTTCCACACTCCCGTTCCAAGCATTAGCTTTAACTATTGCGGTTTTACCTTTTAACAGCTTGAATGCAGAAAAATCGCATCAATACAACTCTGTTGTAACCACCAATGTTCTTACTGTCGTTGCAGTTGAAAGTCCAACTACAGTATTTAATGATGGTCAATTTTTACATGGTTTCGGCTATGATCTCGCGCGTAATTATGCGCAAAGTCTTAATGTAAAACTTGATTTTAAAACGGTTCCTGACAATGCCACGGCATTGAAATGGGTGGCTCAGGGCAAAGCCAATCTTGCCATGACCACAGCCAACCTCGCTGCAATTGAGAACAAACAACTGGTTTCTTTTTCAGCCAGTTGTGGCGATCAGGCCAGCCTCAGTAAAAATGGTTTAAACCCTCAGTTAAACTGGGTATTTAAACAGGCAGATGATCCGCTGACCTTAACCGCAAGTGGTTATGTCTGCCAGAGCAAACAGATGGGAACCACCCAACAGCTCGCTTCATTTTATAACCGGAATGTGGTGAAGCCAGAGTCTTGGTCAACCATTCAGAAAGATCTGAAACAACGCTTGCCGATTTATAAGGCCAGCTTTAAACAAAGTGCTTCTAAATACAATTTAGATTGGCACTTGCTGGCTGCAATTGGCTATCAGGAGTCTTATCTTAAACCGACCTCAGTCTCTCCCACTGGTGTGCGTGGTTTAATGATGCTGACCAATAGCACAGCTCAAGCCATGGGTGTCAGTAATCGTTCTGATCCAGTCCAGAGTATTCAGGGCGGTGCTAAGTATTTTGATCTGATGCTGGACCAGTTTTCGAATGTACCTTATCCGGACCGCAACTGGTATGCATTGGTGGCCTATAACATGGGCCCTGGCGCTGTCAGCCAGATCCAGAAGCGTATTCGTGCCCAAGGTAAGGACCCAAATCAATGGGTCAACCTGTACGATCACTTGCAACGCAATCAGGCACGTAATGGTCGTTATAAGCAAGCGCTACAATATGTCACGCGGATTCGTACCTACTTAGAACACATCAAAACCAATAGCCGTATTGATGTCTAAGTTTCAGGCAATAAAAAAGCTTACCACTAGGTAAGCTTTTTTATGGAGAAAAAATTTAAGCCGTTTGCTCAAGTACTTTCTTGAATAAATCTTTTTGCTCTTGGCTTGGCTTCGCTGTTTGTAAAGCCATAAGCTGAGACATATCACCTTGCACCTTGATTTTACCTGTCATGAATGCTTGCATTGCAGCAGCCATGTCAAACTCAAGGAATACTTTACGTAAAGTTTCAGCATCCATGTTTAAGGTTGTTTTCGCATTTGAAGATAAACCTTTCTGGATTTTACCTGCATCCAAAGAGAGCTCTGTATTACCAGCTGCATCTGTTACAACCAAGTTAATCGCTAAATTCGCAAGCGCAGGTGGCAAGTTTAAATCACCAGCTTCAGCAGTAAGTTTTTCAACAGTTGCAAACCAATCATCAGTTAAAAATGCAGCCATGATTATTCCTCAAATGTATTTGTTCAATTTCTTGTGCCATCTATCCAGACGACATCTCATGAAGCAATTTGCTTGTGCCCTGTTATAGCATGTAATTTTTATTTTGGGCTATGATTTTTTGTACGCAGGATTCAATTTTTAAATTTTTTATAAAAAAAAGGTACTTAACCAGTACCTTTTCAAAAAAATTTATACTTTACTCTGCCGCAAAACTCAGGTTGACCACGTCCAGACGGTTTTTCATCTCTTCCGGATCTTTCATGTCAAACTCGCGTTGACCATCAAGTGCTTCAAAGTCGAATAACTCACGGTCCGCCAGTTGCGAAGGAGAAACGTTCTGTAATGCACCAAAAATACTGTGCAAACGTTTCGGGTGCTGTTTGTCCCATTCACGTAACATGTCATTGATAATGGCACGCTGCAAGTTTTCCTGTGAACCACACAAATTACATGGAATGATCGGGAACTGGCGTAATTCCGCGTACTTGATGATGTCTTTCTCTTCGACATAAGCCAAAGGACGGATCAGGATATTCTTTTTATCCGAAGACAAAAGTTTTGGTGGCATCGCTTTCAAACTTCCACCATGGAATAAATTCAAAAAGAAGGTCGCCATGATGTCATCACGGTGGTGACCCAACGCGACCTTAGTGGCGCCGATCTCCTGCGCAAAGCCATACAGCGAACCACGACGTAAACGTGAGCATACCGCACAGTAAGTCTTGCCCTCAGGCGTTAAGCGCTTGGTAATGGTATAGGTATCTTTTTCCAGAATGTAATAAGGAATATTGTTCTCTTCCATATAACGTGGCAAGACATCTTCAGGGAAGCCCGGTTGTTTCTGATCCAGGTTGACGGCAACCACATCAAAGTTGATTGGCGCAATACGCTTGAATTGCAACAGGATATCAAGCATGGTATAGCTGTCTTTACCGCCCGACACACAAACCATGACCTTGTCGCCCTCTTCGATCATGTTGTAATCACGAATTGCATGCCCCACCTGACGACGAAGTTTTTTCAACAGGCGATAATACGCCGAACTTGTCGGAAGCTCTGGCTTGAAATTAAATCCTTGGTTGGACTCCACTGGCGCGTACATAGACGTGATTTACTCATAAACAAAAATACCGCGCGATTTTATCTCATTCCGAAAAAATGCGCATCTAAAGAATTTTTCAATTTCGTTCAATCGTCATATTTCAGTTTCATACTGGTAAAATTGTGATCAAAAAAATTTAGAATAGCCTAGATCGCTTATATTTCAAACTTTTCCACAGTTGTCCACAAAAGCTGTGGATAAATTTGTGGATTTCTTAGCTATTGACAAACTACCTTTATCTTAAAATAAGGCTTCCCATTAAATTGATCATTTTTTAACCAATCATTTTATCAATTCAAAATCAATAACTTATATAAGTCAAGACTTAGTTTTTAAAAAAAAATTTTTAATTTTTTTTGCTGAACATTCGCACAAATTGACTTGATTTTTGTCTAACAGTCAAAAATAAAAAAATTGTAGCAAAAGTTCTTTTTATGCATTTTTTTGTTAAACTGCCACATGCAACTTATGCTCATCCTTTCGCGAATATTATAACGATGAACAAAACAACTTATTTTTTTGCTGTTTGCTTGGGAACAATCGGTTTTTTTAATGTGACAGCATCAAGTTATGCTGGGCAGACCATTTATCAATTTAAAGATGATAATGGGACAACACTACTCACCAATAAGAAAAAGGCAGAGTACAGTCATCTAAAAGTGGTCAAAGCCACTTATTATCCTGACAGTAATATTCATAACTATAGTAACTGGGGCGCCAGTGAAGCCTCTGTACTGCCAAGCTATAGCCGGAATAAAAATGCATTTGACCAGCTGATCCGTCAAGCCGCTCAACAGCACGGAATTTCAGAGGGCTTGATTAAAGCTGTCATGCATACCGAATCAGGCTTTAATATCAAGGCTCGTTCACCAGTCGGTGCACAAGGTTTAATGCAACTGATGCCAGCCACTGCACGTCGTTTTAATGTCAGTAATGCCTACGATCCACAACAAAACATCTTTGGCGGTGCAAAATATCTGAGCTGGTTACTGAAACGCTTTAATGGTAATACCCAACTGGCGATTGCGGCTTATAATGCCGGCGAACGCAATGTCGATAAATACGGCGGTATTCCACCATTTCGTGAAACCCAGGATTATGTCCGTCGTGTTACCAGCCGTTACCAAAATCTTTATGCTTCAGGCTTAGGCACGTTTACAGAATCAAACAGCAGCAATACTCAGGTACTGGCGCAATCTGCGAATTATTCCTCATCATCCAATAATATTGCTGAAGCCACTCCCGCCCCTAGATCCTACAATCGCCAGATCATTACACTGGCAGATGGAACCTTTACCGATGCGCCATCGGGAACCTATACCACCGCCAATGCCACCGCAACCGCCCGAATCCGTCTAAGTAACTGACAATTCAGGCTGTGTATTCTCATGGCATGATTTTTCCTGCTATTTTTTAGACAAAATCGCATTTAAGTCCCTGTTTCATAGTCAATTGATATTTTTATTGGCTAAATGTATCTGCGCCGATTTTTTTCTTGAATTTTTGGGGTTCGCCCTGCATATTAGCGTTATGATTTATAATTTATAAATCAGATCACTTTTTCTTTATAAGAGGGTTTTCTCAATGATGCGGATTGGTTTGTTCTTGCTAACCAACCTCGCGGTACTGGTTGTAGCTGGCATTATCTTGTCACTCTTCGGTGTCGGTAGTTACCATGGCGCGGGTGGCTTGAATCTAGGCAACCTACTGGTCGTCTGTTTTGTCTTTGGTATGGTGGGTTCGATTATTTCCCTGTTCATGTCAAAGTGGATGGCTAAAAAAACCACTGGGACAGAATTAATTGACCCAAATGCACCCCGTAGTCAAGCAGAAGCTTGGTTATTACAAGAAGTGGCGCAATTATCCCAACGTGCAGGTATTAACATGCCTGAAGTGGGTATTTTCCCTTCTTACCAATCCAATGCATTTGCGACAGGTTGGAATAAAAATGATGCTTTAGTAGCTGTTTCAACAGGCCTACTCGAGCGTATGAACAAAGATGAACTTCGTGCCGTACTGGCGCACGAAATCGGTCACGTTGCCAATGGCGACATGGTGACTCTTGCGCTGATCCAAGGTGTGGTCAACGCCTTCGTGATGTTCTTTGCACGTATTGCAGGTGACTTCATCGACCGTAACGTATTTGGTCGTGAAGATGGTGAAGCACCCGGTCTTGCTTATTTTGCCATTACCATCGTACTCGACATCGTCTTCGGTATCTTGGCCTCTGCCATCGTGATGTGGTTCTCTCGTCAACGTGAATATCGCGCAGATGAAGCTGGCGCACGTTTAGCAGGTAAACAGGCCATGATTTCTGCCCTGCTTCGTTTACAGGCAGAGTCAGAAATGCCAGATCAAATGCCGAAAGAAATGAAAGCATTTGCAATTGCGGAAGGTAAGGAACAAGGCTTTAGCTTAGCGGCTTTATTCCAGACCCACCCAACCATTGAACAACGTGTTGCGGCATTGCAGCAATTAAACGTTCAATAATCAGTATCAGATTCATGATAAAGCCTCCATCATGGAGGCTTTATTTTTGCCTAAAGACTAGCGTGTCTGGAAAGATTGATAAAATTGCCACAGATAACTGAAACCTGCCCACACTGCCAGCACCAGTAACATCACCACTGCGATGCCCAATAAATCGGGAATGCGTAACCAGATCCAGCTCACCACTGGATTACGCCAGAAGACAGAAGTTTTCTGTTTTTGCTCAAGTGACTCATGCAGGAATGGATGCACCACATGAATATCGCTGTGGACCTGATACTCTTCCCGAATATGCTCATGCACGATCTCCAGCGTCTTGCGGCTAGGGCGGATGAATACGTCAAATACAGTGCCGACAATCGGCACGAAGCCAACCAGCATATCCATAATTGCCAGTTTCACCACACCTTTGAGCTTATGTTGCGGTACACCGACTTCTCTGGCTTTTTTAAAGGCATATAAGGTCAGGATAAAACCGGCAATATCTCCGGCAAATGGAATCGTGCTTAATGCAGCATCCGCGCCCACGCCCTGCTTGGTAAAGGGTATGCGGACCAGACTGTCCATAGTATTGGCAAATTTGGCCAAATCACGCTCGACCGCAATCGCTTGCTGCTGAGTTAGTTTTTTTTGTTCTGGGTAATCAGTCATTCGCTCAACCTAAAAACGATGTTTATGCTTGAGAATAAAGTAGTTTTTAGGTTTTGTCGGTACAATTATGATTACAGCCTAGAATAAAATCATGGAGGCGATAAATAAATAAACGATCACCCCGGTGGCATCACAAATCGAAGTGACCAGTGGTGCTGAGGCACTGGCTGGATCAAGCCCGGCCTTATTTAAAATAAATGGCAAACTCATCCCGATCAGACAACCCATCAATACGATTCCCATCATACTTAAGGCAAGGACTAGTGCCACCATTTCGTCACCACGGAAATAGCCCAGTAATGACACTGCAACCGCCATGGTGCCACCCAGGCACAGCGCAACTAAACTTTCACGTCCGAGTAAATAAAACCAATCTTTAAATTGCACATCACCCGTTGCTAAAGCACGGACCATTAATGTTGAAGACTGAGAACCTGCATTTCCGCCACTCCCCACCAGCAATGGCAAGAAAAAGACCAGCACCAGATTCTGTGCAATTACATCTTCATAATGCGCAATCCCGATCCCAGACAACAAGCTGCCAAACACCAAGAAAACCAGCCAGAACACGCGTTTCTGGTAAAGCTGCAGAATAGGTGCAGATTTAATGCTAAGTTTGGATGAAGCATCGACCGCCCCGACTTTTAAGAAGTCTTCGGTGGCCTCTTCACTGGCCACATCCATCGCATCATCATAGGTTACGATCCCGACCATCATGTCGTAGTGATCAAGAATCGGGAGTGCCAACAGATCATAACGGGCAATGGTTTTGGCGACTTCATCCTGATCGGTATCGACATAGGCAGTCAGCACATTGGTTTCCATCAACTCATTAATATTCTGTTCTTCATCTGCCAGAATTAACTGTTTCAGGGATAAAACCCCCAGAATTTTTCGTGCCTGATCCAGTACATAGGCAAAATAAATCGTTTCAGTATCGGGTGCTTCCAGACGCAACATTTTAATTGCATCCTTGACCGTAATATCAGGCTTGAGCGTGGCGTATTCAGAACTCATGATTGCCCCTGCCGTTCCTTCCAGATAAGCAGAAAGCTGACGAATATCTTCTCTTTCAGCCTGCGCTAAGGCAGGCAATAATGCATTCTGTTGTTCCTGATCCAGACACTTGAAGACATCAGCGCGCTTATCCGAAGACATCTCTCCAATAATCTCTGCGAGTATATGTCTAGGCATGGCTTTGGCCAGTTTGACCTGTTCATTGGGAGGAAGATAGGAGAAAACGTAGGCACGCTCAGGTAAGTGGGTAAGCAACAGTTGGCTTTGCTCTACAGAGAGCTGGGTCAAGACATCGGCAAGATCCACCGCCCGAAAGGTCTGTACGGATGCGAGTGCAAGTTCAAGATGGTTGTTTTTAAGTGCGTCGCTTAGTAAATATAAAAAATTATTGTAGCTCATGTCAGCCTCTTCACTACAAATGCTCTGCAATGAAGAACTACAAGCAGCCTATTGGTTTACTGCTAAATAGAAAGCTTCATGCAGACTTTGATGAAAATAAAAATGTGTAATCTGGGATAAATTACAACTCTGCGTGTCCATTTAGGCAATCAAACCTCATTAGACCGTTTATACGGCACGGCAATACTACAAATTTTTTTGAATATTCTCAACTTACTCAACAAAACTGAACAGTTGCTGGCTTAGACTAAGCCAGCAACTGTTCAGTTTGGCGCTATGATAAAACAATATGGTTAAGCAGTTTCAACCTTCGGTTTTGGCTTGAATGCCGTTCTCACCAAGACATACATAAACGGGATAAAGATCAGTACCAGAATGGTCCCGAAAACCACCCCGCCAAACACGCTATAACCAATCGCCTGTCGGCTTAACGCACCCGCACCACTCGAAAACATCAGCGGGATAACCCCGGCACCGAAGGCAATCGAGGTCATCAAGATTGGACGGAGTCGTAATCCTGCGGCATGTAACGCCGCTTGTAGTGCGGTTTGGCCTTGTTGTTGCAGACTGGCTGCAAACTCAACCATTAAAATGGCATTTTTACAGGACAAGCCAATAGTGGTGAGCAAGGCAATCTGGAAATAAATATCGTTAGCAAAACCAAACAGGTAACTGAATAAAATCGTTCCGCCGACACCTAATGGAATCGCCGCCATCACCACCGAAGGAATTGACCAGCTTTCATATAGAGCTGCAAGGCAGAGAAAAATAAAGGCTATCGAAATGAGATACAGCCAGATCGCCTGATTGCTGGATTGCTGTTCCTGATAAGACAGTCCGCTCCAAGCCAGGCCGACATCTGGCATTTTATCGACCAGTCCCTGAATGGCCTGCATCCCTTGCCCACTACTAAAACCGCTTGCGGCATCCGCTTCCAGACTAATGGCAGGATAGCCCATAAAGCGCTCCAGCATTGGTGGCGCGCCCTGCCATCCAATCTGACTAAATTGCGAAAACGGCACCATTTGCCCATTGGCATTTTTTACATACCAGTAATTGAGATCTTCCGGCTTGGAGCGGTATGGCGCATCTCCTTGTAGATACACGCGCTTGATCCGGCCACGATCAATAAAGTCATTGATATAACTGCCACTCCACGCGGTGGATAAGGTGCGGTTAATATCACTGACGTTGAGCCCGTGAATCATGGCCGCTTTATGGTCAATCTTGATATTCAGTACCGCCTGATCATCATTGCCTTTTTTATCCACATTCTCGACCGAATCCAGCGCATTGCCCTGTTGCTGTAAATCCTGAAAAGAGCTTAATAGACTCTGTCTGCCCAACCCCTTGGTGTCCTGTAGCCAGAAATCGATCTTATCTGAATTTCCAAGCCCACGAATTACCGAAGGCATCATCACCATAATGCGGGCCTGATTATTCTGCGAAAAATACTGCATCGCCCGCGCACGAATTTGCTGGGCACTGTTTTCCGTGCCCTTGCGCTCATCCCAATGTTTCAGTGAAACAAAGGCCTGCCCAAGATTTTGTCCGGTACCTGAAAAATTGCGTCCATGAATCACCATTACCCCGTTTAAGTTGGCCTTTTCATGTTCAAGGAAATAGTCAGAAATCTGTTTGCCGACATTTTCCGTTTTGCTCATCGGCGTACCTTCCGGTAAACGGAATTGCACTGCTAAAGTTCCTTGGTCTTCCTGGGGTAAAAAGCTACTAGGCAATTCGCGATAGACCCAGGCAAAAAACCCAATCAGGAGAGCAATACCGATCAAGGACATGCTTTTCAGGCTGATGACTTTGTTAGACACCTTCAGATAACGTGTTTTAATATAGTCCAGTCCCTGATTAAATTTGACGGCCCAACGTGCTTGTTTGTGTTGCGGTTTAAGCAAAATGGCACATAAAGCCGGGGTTAGAATCAAGGCGACCAGTAAGGACAGCCCCATCGCCACCACTAAGGTGATGGAGAACTGTCGATAAATAATCCCTGTCGCCCCGCTAAAAAAGGACATCGGAATAAAAACGGCGGTCAGGACCAAAGTAATCCCGACCAAGGCCCCACTAATTTCCTGCATCGATTGAATCGAAGCTTGTTTGGCGCTGAGTTGCTGCTCGTGCATAAGACGCTCGACATTCTCAACCACCACAATCGCATCATCGACCAGCAAGCCAATCGCCAGCACCATGGCAAATAAGGTCAGGGTATTAATACTCATGCCCAAAACGGCCAAGACCGCAAAAGTGCCTAGGATTACCACAGGAACGGTGATGGCAGGGATCAAGGTGGCACGCCAGTTTTGCAAGAAGATAAACATCACCAGTACCACCAGTCCGATGGCTTCAATCAGGGTAGACACCACTTGTGACATCGATTCTTTTACAAATGGTGTGTCATCCCGTGGATACATCACAAAATAACCTTCTGGTAAGGTTTTTTCCAAACGGGCCACTTCTTTATATACCGCATCCGCCACTTGCATCACGTTCGCGCCAACAGTCAGCGACAAGGACAGCCCCGAAGCAGGATAACCATTGATACGGTTAAACACCTGATAGTTTTCCGCCCCAACTTCAACGCGCGCCACATCTTTTAAATAGACAAAACTGCCGTCAGCATTGGCTTTAATAATAATATTTTCAAACTGCTCAGGGGTGCGTAACAACGAGCCTGAAGTAACTTTGGCATTCAGGTATTGATCACTGGCCGCAGGCAGTGCTCCAATCGCACCTGCTGCCACTTGTGTATTCTGGTTTTCAATCGCTGTTCGGACATCACCCACCTGAAGCTGATAACGTTCAAGTCGTTGCGGGTCCAGCCAGATGCGCATGGCATATTGCGAACCAAACACACTGACTTCGCCAATGCCTTCAATCCGGCTTAGATTGAGTTCAAAGTTATTGGTAATGTAATCGGAAATATCCAGATTGGTCGACCGGCCAGACTTATCCCCGACCCCAATCACCATAAAGGAATCACTTAAAGATTTGCGAACATTCACACCTTGACGCTGAACATCATCGGGAAGGCGGTTAATTGCCCCATTGACTGCATTTTGGACCTGTACCTGTGCCTGATCAGGATCGGTGCCTTGCTCAAAGAACAAACTGATACGGCTACTACCACTTGCATCACTACTCGAACTAAAATAGAGCAGATGATCAATGCCTTTAATTTGCTGTTCCAAAACCTGGGTCACACTATCTTCAACCGCCTGAGCATCCGCACCACTATAATTGGCCGATACCGTAATTCGGGGCGGTGCAATATCGGGATAACGTTCTACGGGCAAATTCAGAATGGCGAATAAACCAACTGCCATCACAATAATTGCCAGTACAGTCGCAAAGATCGGACGATGAATAAAAAACTTAGATAGCATGGCTGTTTATCCCATTAGCGAAACAGTCAATTTTTCAAAAAGATAGGCAAATACAGGCACTTTTCAGAATATGATCATTACCGAGCTGACAGGCAAACACCATCCCTATTAACATATCATTTCAAAAACCGTAAATTGCGGAGAAATAATGAATTTCAGGTTATTCGCAATAAAAAATAATGCGCTAACTTTGCAATAATTCAACAGCTTAACTGTGCGAATCAATTTAATTTACTGTGCAATCAAAGACTTCTTAATTTTGAATTGACACATCCCCCACTAAAAACGATATTAGCACGCTTAGTTTATCTCCCCTCCCCATACTGTATTAGGCATATATGAAGGCCAGCTTAAAAAACTTGAATATTCTGCTGCTGATCTTACTGCCCGCCTTGATCACAGGCGGCTTACTGATTGCAGTCGGTAATTTATCTGATGGTTTAAGACTTGGCTGTTTATCATTGCCCGGTGTGCTATTTATTTATCTGGCGATTACCCGAAAAAAAATCTATTGGTATATCCTTGCGATTATCTGGTGGTTTTTGGCCTGGTTAGATGCCTTACTTCGCTCAAGCACCTGGTTTTTATTCAATAGTGATAATGAGGCCTATTTCATTATTGAAGCGCTTGCCAATACCAACCGTCGGGAAAGTCTGGAATTTTTTCAGCTTCATCTCGCGACCATGCTCACTGTGGCAGCTGGCCTATTCGTATTGGTCATCTTATATAGTGTTGCTGTTTTCAAGCTGGTTAAACCGATTCATTTTAGCCAACTCTGGCACAGCCGAATTTATCGGGGCTGTATTATTTTACTGGTCTTACTGGCGACCACCAGCTATCTGATGAAACCATCACGCAAGGTACATCCGATTGTATTCTGGACTGAGTATCAGGCCAAAATTCAGGATTTCAAAGACCGTATCAAACAGCATAAAAATGTTCATCAACAATGGGACAAAAGTGCCAAGCAGAATCTGGTACTGACAGAACAGGCAAAAGGTAAACAGACCCATGTACTGGTCCTGTCAGAAAGTTTAACCAGTTTAAATCTAGGTGTCTGCGGCTACCCACGCAATACCACGCCTGAGCTGGCAAAACGACTGGATGAGATCAAAGTCTTTTGTAATGCTTTCTCTCCTTCACCCTCTACAATCAATGCCTTACGTGTACTGTTAACCGAAAGCCCGGCTTCACAACATGATCAATATTCACCAGAAAGTATTCTGGCCTATGCACGGGCAGCAGGATATAAAATTTACTGGCTCAGTAATCAGGACGATACTTACTTATCTTCTTTATTCGGTTCTTATGCCGATAAAGCAGTGTATAAAAACAAACGCTCTGGTCGTAGTAGCACCTCTCTGGATGAATCACTCATTCCTGATTATCAACAGGCGCTGGCCGATCCTGAACCGAAAAAACTGATTATTCTCCATCTGATTGGCGCCCATCCAAACTATGAAGAGCGCTATCCAGCGGCATTTAACCGGTTTTCCAGCAACAGTAACGATGCTGTCGAAACTGACCTCAAAAATAGAGATATTGATCCGTGGATTCGTTCACTGCGCAATGACTATGATAATGCGGTCTTATACGAAGACTCATTACTTAGTCAATTTCTAGATAATTTAAGAGCAGATGCGATACCTGATTTTAGATCTTTTACTGTGGTTTCCGATCATGGCAATGAAGTCGGACATGAAATTGATTATGCCGGTCATAGCCCAAATACCAGAGCAGGTTATCAAGTTCCTGTGATCATGTGGTCAGATCGCTTACACAGCACAGGTGTAGATAAAGAAAAAACCTTAAATACTGCGGAACTGGACAATAATCTGCTGCACCTTATGGGACTGAAAGACAAATCCTCCCCTTCTCAAACTTACTGGCTTGATGACAATTATCATTTCACACCGGAAGCCAACTGGCCTTATTGGAAAAATAAATTTTAAAAATACATTATTTTTTATCCAGTTTGAGAATGTCTTCAAACTGGAATTTTATTTAAGTACTGCTGCTATTTAAAAGTCTTGATATTTTCATAAAATCATCATCTCCCTGTCATGTGTTTGATAACTTCAATGCTCAAACTAGCGGCTTGAATAAAAAAACACATGAGCTTATCTATGTTTAAAAAAGCAGTTCTTTGTCTGTGCCTGATCAGCCTTGCTGGTTGCAATGATGACAACAATGATCAAAACAATATCAAACAACCGAATAATCAGGGTGCCAAAATTCTGGTGGTGGGACATCGCGGTGCCAGTGCACTTCGCCCAGAACACACGCTTGCATCGTATCAAAAGGCGATTGACGACGGCGCCGACTTTATTGAGCCAGATCTGGTTTCAACCAAAGATGGCGTTCTGGTCGCTCGTCATGAAAATGAAATTGGCGGCACCACCAATGTTTCGACCCTGCCACAATTTGCCGATCGTAAAAAAACCAAGGTGATTGATGGCGTGACTTTAGAAGGTTGGTTTACTGAAGACTTTACATTAAACGAATTACAACAACTGAAAGCACGTGAGCGCATTCCCCAATATCGACCGGACAATCAAAAATACAATGATCTCTATCCAATTCCGACCTTGGAACAGATTATCGAATTGGCTGAAGCGCATTATAAGAAAACCGGCAAAATCATTGGTCTTTATATCGAAACCAAGCACCCGACCTATTTCCAGAAGCAGAATCTTGCCATGGAAGATCGTCTGCTGAAAACCTTATCTCAATATCAATACACCCGCGATATTGCACCGATCTATTTACAGTCTTTTGAAGTCGGCAATTTGAAATACTTAAAGAACCAGCTTGATCTGCACAAAAGTGTCAAACATGCCCAACTGATCCAGCTTTATGATGCGCCCGATACCAAACCTGCTGATTATGTAGCTGAAAACAATCCGAAAACCTATGCAGATTTAGCCACAGCAAGCGGTCTTAAAGAGGTTGCAAAATATGCCAATGGCGTCGGCCCATGGAAAGTCTATGTCTTTAAAAATGACGACATGACGGAAACCACCTCCTTTGTTAAAGATGCTCATCAGGCGGGGCTAAAGGTACATCCATATACCTTCCGGCCTGAAAATAACTTCCTGCCAGCCAGCTTAAAATGTAGCGCAGATAAAGCCAAAGAAGCGGAACGTTGTGCCACAGGTTCAATCAAGGAAATGCAGCTGTATTTCAAAGCGGGTGTAGATGGGATCTTTACCGATGATCCAGCATTGGGGCGCCAGGCAGTACAAAGTTATCAAGCCACGGCAAAATAAGTCTTGTTTCAAACTTAAGGGTAGCCTCAGCTGCCCTTATTTATGCATGGCCAAGTTGTTTTTGCTTGACCTGTTGCCATTGCCACCAGCCATAAGCCGCCAGCCCGACAAAGGCGGCATACAGTCCTGCGGTCAGGAAAACTTCTTTGTAGATAAACATGCCCACATAGATAATATTGACAAAAATCCACAGAATCCACGTGGCAATATGCTTTCGACTGGTCCAGTAGGTGGCCAATAAGCTGAATGCCACCAATTGCGAATCCAGCATCGGTACCGCAGCATCAGTAAAATGTTTAAGCATCAAGCCAAAGAGTAGACCAAAAATAACCGCCATACCCATTTGCGCCAATACCAGAGTTTTGGCAATCGGTTCAATCCGGATCTCATGGTCCTGTCGTTTGCCTTTCAGCCAGTAATAGAATCCATACACATTCATCGCAATAAAGAAAAATTGCAGCAGTGTTTCACCATATAAGCGGATGCTAAAGAAAAAATAGGCGTATAAACTGCACGCCAGAAAATTAAACCACCAGCACCACATGTGGCGTCGAATGGTTAAGGTCACACCAATCAGACTGATCACGATCGCAAAAATTTCAAAGGCAGACAAGAGCAAACTTCTTTCAGAATTTGTTGGCAACATTATGGAAAAATCTGCAATTTTAGCAATGCCCAATTGTTGATTTACTTTGCCTATATTTTTATCTTGATTTGAGAAATGGCTATTTTTCAAACACACGCTATGCTATAAAAGATCAGAATCAGTTTCGAATATCTTATATGTTGAACCCTCAAGTTTCCTGTTCACGTCCAAGTGTGATTGCGCATGACATTTCTGTCTATGCGGCATGGCGACGTGTCTACGCGTTACCGCGAGGGGACTTGATATATTTCAGATGATGACACTTTAAACATCAGTTGAATCCACAGGTCGCCTCATGAGCGACCTTTTTTATTGTCTTAATTTCACCGTTGTTATTACAGGAATCATGCCATGACCCAGTTGCCCGAAAAGAATGCTCTCTCCATACCACAGCTACAACCGGCTGTAGCCCCTGTTTCCCCTCGCCTTGCTACAGTCGGTCAATTCATCGCCGTGGTGCTAATCTGGTCATTTACACCTTTAGCTGCGGTCTGGACAGTACATGAAATACACTGGGCTTGGGGATTATTCTTACGATTCAGTATTGCCATCCCACTGGCCTTGCTGTGTCTGCTTTATTTTCGCTTGAAACTGACCATCAACAAGACTGCCATACTCAGTTATGGTGCTGGTGCACTTGGGCTGTTCGGCTCCATGACATTTTGTTATATGGGTGCAACCCGCGTCTCTTCCGGCATGATCTCGATTATTTATGGGACCGCACCGTTATGGTCGGGACTGATCGCCGTATTTATCCTCAAACGCGAACACTTTTTAAAACGCCAATGGTATGGACTCATCCTGGCCGTTTTCGGACTTTCGCTCACCTTAGGTCTTGGTGCAACGCACATCCAACTAGATAGGCTTGGGGTCATCTATGAAATTATTGCAGTGCTGCTGTACGTATTTTCCATGTTTGCCGTTGCACAAATTGGTGCCGGGATCCATCCCATTATTCAAACCACAGGCTCAACGCTTGTTTCGTGGTTCGGCTACCTGTGTTTATTACCCTTTTTCCTCAGCCAAGCACCGACCCAGTTGCCGAGCCTGCAAACAGGTCTGGCCTTGTTATATAGCGCATTATTTTCGTCAGTGCTGGCCATGATTTGTTACTTCCACCTCATCCAGAAACTGAACCCGACCACGGTCATGCTGATTACCATATTAACACCCGTCCTTGCGACTGGCTGGGGAATATGGTTTAACAATGAAGCATTAAGCTCACATCTGATCATTGGACTTATTTTTCTATGCTTCGGCTTATTTCTTTACGCTTACCGTAGAAAATAAGGTATAGATAAGGTTTTAAAAACTGACAGGTCAGTCAACAGGACCTGTCAGCAATAGTATCGGCCAACAAGCCACAGTAAACTATCCCGATCACCTCGTGATTTCTCAAAGATTTGTTCAAGGATGAAATAATCTATGCGTTCTTACGTCTTCTGGCTCTGCTTCGGTTTGTTGTTTGTGTTGCAAGGGTGTGTACATGCCACTTCGCAATCAGCATCGGTTAAAGGCAAAAGCATCGAGCTAAAACAACGCTATTATCAGGCAAAGACTACGGCGCCGGATGGGACTGTACTTGCCTTTACGGTATATCAACCGCATTTAAAAGCAGGCCAGACTGCACCTTTAATTTTACATACCCATGGCTTTGGCCTCTCCCGGATGAAACGCCCGGAACTGAGTTTGTATGGTTTCCTGTTACCTACTGGACAAGTCGCGAAAACTGCCTGGCAGAAGGGCTACTGGGTCATGAGTTATGACCAGCGTGGTCACGGTGATAGCCAAGGAAAAATCCGCCTGACTGATCCGGAGAAAGAAGCTCAAGACGTCATCACCCTGATGAACTGGGCAGAAAAAAACCTGCCGCAACTGGCAACAAATCAACATGGCGTACGAACAGGCATGATCGGTGAGTCTTATGCAGGTGGCGTACAATACATCGCTTCAGCACATGATCCCCGTTTACAGGCCATCGTTCCTATCACCACCTGGTATGACATCGTCAATAGTCTTGCGCCGAATGGAGTACCCAAAAGTAACTGGATCGGTTTTCTCAACCTGATTGGCGATTGGTGGAACTGGAATAAGTTTGATCCCGAATTAAAACAGGCCTATCTTGAAACGCAACAAGGTCAACTGAAAGCATCTACCTATGATTTTTTAAAAACCCATCAAGCCAGCTGGTTTTGCGATCATGCACAGGCACCTCAAGCGGATGCACTGATTATTCAGGGTTTTAGAGATATCTTGTTTCCCTTTAATGAAGGAGTAAAAGCAGCCCAATGTATTCAGCATGCTCAGCATGACGTTCATTTGGTTGGAGTACAGGGCGGACATTTACAGCCTTTTGCCCAGCATTCGCCTCGCGGCAACACACCCTTCTGGTATATTGGCAAAACGGTGAGTTGTGGCAACCAGCAAAAATATAATCTGCAAAATACCATCTTGGACTGGTTCAACCAGAAGCTCAAGGACCAAACACCAGCGATCAACTTACCAGAGTTATGTGTGGATCAAAGTCCTGTCACGAGCTTAAATGACCTGAATGCAACTCAGTCCTATCGTCTGCATAAAACCTGGATCGCACCGACTGCAACTCAAGCGGTATTTGTACCTATCCATACCGCCACCCAGCGCAGTTATATCACGGGTGCCCCAATGCTGTCTTTACAGGTAGTAACAATATCTAAAGTGGATCCGACCTTATTTATCTCTGTGGCGATTAAATCAAAACTCACAGGGAAATATGAGGTTTTAAATGATCAGACTGCGCCGTTTAATGCAGCCCGAAAACAGACTTATGACCAGATTACCCAAGGCGTAACCCAGCTGGATGAACAGCATCTAACCCTTGAGTTGCCAAGTATGAATGGGCGATTGAATCAAGGCGATACCCTAGGCTTACTCATTAATACACAGAGCATGTACTATCAAAAAATAAAACAGCCTAAAATTGAGGCTTGGATTTCAGGGCACATTGTTTTACCTAAATTTTGGAGTGAGACCGCTTCGAAATAATATTTATTTTTATAAAAAACCAGCGAGAGTGAATTCTACCACTCTCGATTGGCAATCAATTCTTCCATTTCAATATCCAGATAACCGACCTCTTGCACTACCATCATCATGGCTTCAGCAATATAGTCTGCGGCAGTGTCATCTAAACTGGAATCCAGATCTTCAAATTGTGGTTTCATTTCGTTAATTTCGATCATGGTTTGATGTGCAAAACGATAGATTTCCGTTTCAGATAAGTCAGTACGGCTCACCTTTTTTGAAAACTTCTGGATGTGCTGTTTCACTTCAGCCACGAGAATATCGGGATAATATTCATCGTCAAACATGGGGAGGAGTAAATCTTCGAACATAAAAAATAATATGCCAATAAAACGCCATGCTTATAACATAATCTAACCAAAATCACGATATTTAGACATAAAAAAAGCGGTTTTCCGACCGCTTTTTTTAATCATGTTTACTCTTTTTTAGCACTTAAGCTTTTGGCAATCTTTGCAAGCTCCACAAACTCTTCTCGCATTTGATAAGGATCGGGTTTCGCTGATTGCTGTGCAAGCTGGATAATCTGATCCCATCCCATTGCGCCATTGTACTGTCCACCTTTTAACTGCTGGGCATAAGAGGCCACAGCAATGGCAAAACGGGTATCGTTATTGGCTTGAGCCAATGGTCTGCTTTCCGCCCTCACCGCTTGACTCAATAAAATACTTTTCTCTTGATTTGGTAACTTATAGCGTAAGTTTACAAACGCATATTCCGACTTTTTGGTTGTGTCAGTTTTTGCCGCGGCCTGATAACGTGAATCATTGAGCCAGCCTTGTTGACCCACTGGAATGATTTCATAAATCGCGGTGACATTATGTCCCGCTCCAATATCCCCGGCATCGACCTGGTCATTGTTAAAATCTTCCTGCTTCAACATCCGGTTTTCATAACCGACTAAACGATATTCTTTCACGGTTGCAGGATTAAATTCGACCTGAATTTTGACATCCTGAGCAACAGTCGCAAGGGTCGATGAAAGCTGACGCTGTACCACTTTTTTCGCTTCATTTTTATTATCAATATAGCTGTAATTGCCATCGCCTGCATCCGCCAGTTGCTCCATCAACTGCTCATTGTAATTCCCAGTACCAAAACCCAATGTCGTTAATGAAATACCACTTTTACGTTTCTCTGCCACCATACCTTTTAAGGTACTAAAATCGGTAATACCGACATTAAAGTCCCCATCTGTCGCCAGCAGAATACGGTTAATGCCATTTTTCACAAAGGCTTTTTCTGCCTGCTGATAGGCCAATTGGATGGCTTGTTCACCTGCGGTTGCCCCACTGGCCTGCAAGGCATTAATCACAGCCAGTATCTTGTCTTTTTGATTGCCTGCAGTCGGTTCCAGGACCAGTTTTTCACCGCTGGCATAAGTAATGATGGTGACCTTATCCTGTGCTCGAAGTTGCTCGGTGAGTAAGCGCAAAGTCTGTTTTACCAGAGGCAGTTTGTCAGCTGCATCCATACTGCCAGAGACATCGACCAAAAAGACCAGATTGGCAGGTGGCAGTTGTTTGGTGCTCAGGTCTTTGGCCTGAATCCCAATCTTGAACAGCTTGGCATTTTGTTTCCATGGCGAATCAACGGTTTCGGTAGTGACAGAAAAAGGATGAATGCTATTTGGCTGGGGGTACTGATAATCAAAATAATTAATCATCTCCTCGGCACGAACGGCATCAACAGGCGGTAATCGCCCGTCATTTAAAAAACGACGTGTGTTGTTATAACTACCTGTATCTACATCAATACTAAAAGTTGAAACAGCTTGATCCGCAACACGATGTACTGGATTGACTTCATTATTTTGATATTTTTCGGTGTTCTGCTCTAAGCGCGGTCTTTCCATGGTCGGCATGACTGCAATATAAGATGCTGGTGCGATCATCTTGCGTGCTTTTACTAATCCCTGATTGGACTGACTCATTGGTGAGGGTGCTACAGGCATCGCAGTTTCAACTGCAACTTGATCATACTGTTTAACAGGTGTGCTACAGGCCATGATCATGCAACTGAGCAAACTCAGGGTTAAAATTTTTGTTGATTGATGCATTATTCACTTCCCCAATTTATTTCATTTTTTCAAATACAGTCACGATACAAAGAATTGTATGCAAAAAAAGAAAGATACACCGTATTCGAATGTATCTTTCCAGCATGGCTGATCCATCAGCTAAACCGTTGTTCTAATCAATCGCATAATTGATGGTCACCACCACACGGGCAATTTTATGAATGGTGGCCTTGTCATAAGCACCGCCATAATCACTATCATCATCCGAGCCACTTTCTGGCAAGATATAAAATGCCCCTTGACTGGCAGAACGCATCATTCCGACCTTTACCCCACCCACTTTGGCAAACTCGTTGGCACGGCTATAGGCATTTTGGGTGGCATTGGCAATCAGCGACATTTTGATTTCCTCTAAATTTGATACCAAATATTCAGGTTTCTGCTCAATGGCAATGCCCTTTTCATCCAATAGATATGCATCTTTGGCAGCCTGTTCAATCTTCTTGATATCGCGGCTATTAACCACCAAATTCTGTAAAGCGGTATAGCCTTTAAACTCGCGATTGATTCGCCCGTCCCCCAGATTCACTTCTTCATAATAAGGTTGTGAACTTTTATTTCCGAGTTGCATATCTGCCGCTTTAAAACCATGCTCTACAAAGAACGCCTGCAAGGCTTTCATTTGCTGATCAAGTAATTGATAGGCCTCTGGAATCGTATCCGATGTATGGCTGCTTTGGAGATGGATCTCCCAGCGTGCGGAATCAGCCTGAATCGGTTTTTCAGCCAGGCCCTTGACTGTAATTGAATTTTTAGTGCTATTAAACTGTTTCAGAGCATAGCCCATAACCCCTGCAGAAATAATGAATCCAAGACTCAAAATGAGTGCAAACACCCTTAAACTTTTATATGTAATTGTTTTATTTTCCATTTTTAATATCACTTTGCTTATTTTATAGTCTTGTTATATGTAATCTGGCCAAGCAAGTCAATAGAGCCCTGCAGCTCTACTGACATCTCAGCCACTTTTAAGCCTGCATCATTTTCCAGACCTTGATCGCATCGCTCGTGGCTTTAACATCGTGTGCCCGAACAATACTTGCCCCTTGCTGAAGACTTAAAAGATGCCCTGTCACACTCCCCACCGCACGTTCTTGGGCTGGGACACCATTTAAAGCTTCACCAATAAAACGTTTCCGTGACAAGCCCGATAAAATTGGATAACCCATTCGGTTAAGCTTCCAGAACTCATTGAGCAATTGGAAATTTTGCTGGGCATTTTTGGCAAAACCAAAGCCTGGATCGATAATAATATTTTCCGGCTTAACGCCAACTGCAATGGCCTGATCCAGACGTTGTTGTAACTCCTGAATCACCTCTTCAGTCACGTCATCATACTGATCCAGCTGATTCATATTGGTCGGTTCACCCCGCATATGCATCAACACCACAGGAATATTTAACTCGGCTGCGGTTTCCAAGGCTTGAGGGCGGGTTAAGGCACGTACATCATTCCAGATATGTGCACCGGCTTGGACGGCAGCACGCATGACTTCAGGCTGACTGGTATCAATCGACATGATCACATCATATTTGGATAATGTCTCGACCACAGGAATCACACGGCGAAGTTCTTCCTCCAGCGCCACAGGTGATGCATTGGGGCGGGTAGATTCACCCCCAATATCAATAATACTTGCGCCATCTTCAATCATCTGTAAAGCATGTTGAATTGCCTGATCTTTGTGGTGATGCTGCCCCCCATCACTAAAGGAATCCGGGGTCACATTCAAGATTCCCATCACCTGGGGTTGTGAAAGGTCTAATCGAAAACGACCACAGGATAATTGACTTTGGGGTAATGGCATCAACTGCATCATCAAAACTCTTCGCACTTTAACAGGCTTATTTTAACAACACAGCTGATGCTGCGTTGCTGATTTATTTTCAGTTTGGCATAAAATCCAGACAAAAAAAGAGCGACCGAAGTCGCTCTTTTTATTTGATCTTTGATTAGCCCATTGCTGGTAAAGGTGGTGGTGTAGATGGACCATCTTTCGGTGGTTCAAATGCCGCCACTGGATTATCAGCAACATAAACTTTAGGGGGTTGCGGCTCACGACCTTCCATGATGTCACGGATCTGGTCACGATCGATTGTTTCCCAATCCATCAACGCTTTCACCATTGCATGTGCGATATCCTTGTTATTTTCCAAGATCTCACGTGCAACTTTGTATTGCTCATCCAGGATACGACGTACTTCTTCATCGACCTTTTGCTGAGTCGCTTCAGAAATGGTACGGCTACCGACATTACCGAAGAAACCATTCTGGTTTTCATCTTCATAAACCATAACGCCAAGCGCATCAGACATACCGTATTTGGTTACCATTGCACGCGCCATTTTAGTTGCACGTTCAAAGTCGTTCGATGCACCAGTCGACATTTGGTTAATAAATACTTCTTCCGCAATACGACCACCAAACAAGATTGAAAGTTCATTCAACATCTTATCTTTATAATGGCTGGTCTGATCTTGCTCTGGCAACTGCCAGGTCACACCTAATGCCCAACCGCGTGGCATGATCGTTACTTTATGCACAGGGTCTGTACCCGGTAGCATCTCGGCAACAATGGCATGTCCTGCTTCATGGTAAGCCGTAGCACGACGTTCTTCTTCACGAATCACCATCGATTTACGTTCAGGACCCATATAGATCTTGTCTTTGGCATCTTCAAAGTCATGCATATCGACCGTGTTTTTATTACGGCGAGCAGCAAACAATGCAGCTTCATTGACCAAGTTTGCTAATTGCGCACCCGAGAAGCCCGGTGTACCACGTGCGAGCACTTTAAGATCCACACCTGTCACCGAAGGAAGTTTCTTCAGGTGAACGTTCAGGATCTGCTCACGACCACGAATGTCTGGTAAACCCACCATCACTTGACGGTCAAAACGGCCTGGACGAAGCAAGGCTTTATCCAATACGTCTACGCGGTTGGTCGCAGCAATCACGATTACGCCTTCATTGCCTTCAAAACCATCCATCTCGACAAGCATCTGGTTCAAGGTTTGTTCACGCTCATCATGACCACCGCCTGTACCCGAACCACGATGACGACCGACTGCATCAATCTCATCAATAAAGATGATACATGGCGCATGGCGTTTCGCTTGTTCAAACATGTCACGAACACGAGAAGCACCGACACCGACAAACATTTCAACGAAGTCAGAACCCGAGATACTAAAGAATGGAACCTTAGCTTCACCGGCAATGGCTTTCGCTAATAATGTTTTACCCGTACCTGGAGGACCAACCATGAGTACACCACGTGGAATGGTTGCACCAAGGCGTTTAAATTTGGCTGGGTCTTTTAAGAAATCAACGATTTCAACCACTTCTTGTTTTGCTTCATCACAGCCAGCGACGTCACTGAATGTTAACTTGATCTGATCTTCAGATAACATTTTCGCTTTTGACTTACCAAAGCTCATAGGACCGTTTTTACCACCAGCACCACCGCCCATATTACGCATGAAGAACATGAATAACAGGATGATCAGTAATACCGGGAAACTTGCAATGAGAAGTTGCATCAAAATGCCTTGACGTTGCGGTGCTGTGCCCTCAACCACTACATTCTGTTTATTTAAGCTTGGTAGCAACTCAGTGTCTTCTACTTGAGGACGAACCGTCTCAAATGAAGAACCATTGGTTTTTTCACCATTAATATTTAAACCGTCGATTGTGACTTGTTTAATTTGCCCAGCATTCACCGCTGCAACGAAATCAGAATATTTCATCGCTGCAGGCTTATTGCGGTCACTGACGTTGCTAAAAATCAAAATCAGAACACCGAGTATGATGAGCCACAATACGGCATTCTTGAAGTAATCGCTCAAGGCTTTATTCCCATATCAATCTAATTTGATCATACCTAATCTTGGCTGACCTTCACAAAAACAGCAATGAATTTGCGTTGCAAAAAACTTAAAAGGTACAAAATGCACAATTTTTAACAACTTGGCAAGTACACTTTTATTGCAATGCCTTTTTACGACCTTGACCAATCAAAAAAACCTCTTTCGATCGAGCACGTGATGCCGCAGGTTTGGCTGTTTTTAATACATCAAAACTATCGACCACCTGTTTGCGGAATTCGTCAAATCCTGAACCTTGGAACACTTTAACAACAAACTGTCCATTTGGTCCGAGAACTTTCTGAGCAAAATCCAAAGCCAGTTCACATAAGTAAATCTGACGCGGTTGATCAACAGCCCTATTACCTGATGTATTGGGGGCCATATCCGAAATTACAACGTCTACTTGACGTCCATTTAAAATATTTAACAATTTTTCGAAAACTTCTTCCTCACGGAAGTCGCCTTGCAGGAAGGTCACGTCTGGCAATGCATCCATTTCCAGAATGTCTGAGGCAATCACCAAACCGTTTGAACCAACCAGTTTACCCGCAATCTGAGACCAACTGCCTGGCGCCGCACCCAAGTCGACCACCGTCATACCGGGCTTGATCATTTTATATTTTTCTTGGATTTCAAGTAACTTATACGCCGCACGTGCGCGATAACCTTCCTTTTGTGCTTTTTTTACAAAAGGGTCATCTAAATGCTCTCTCATCCATGCACGACTGCTTTTAGACAATTTTTGATTGGTAATGCGTGTCGCCATAACTCACTAAATTTCAAAAAACTTCTGATGAGTCATTGTACGTGAAAATTCCGCCTATTACAGTACGGATGTACTTCATTCACACGAACTTTTACAGATTTTTTCCGATCAGGCCAATTGGTTATTTCATCAATTTTTCACATATTTGTTTGAAGTGTCGGTCTGCGAATCTATCTTAGAAACAGGATGCAAGTTATACTAGGTCGTTTTTCCAATCAGGTATTTTTAATGGCGGCTTTATCTATCCATGAACGTAAACGTTTACGTCAAATCGGTCATGCACTTAATCCAGTTGTAATGATTGGTAGCCAAGGTCTTACAGAAAACGTCATTGAAGAAACAAATCGTGCGTTAAACGATCACGAGTTGATTAAAGTGAAAATTGCGGGTGAAGACCGTGATGCACGTGGTGCCGTCATTGATGCGATTGTAGAAGCAACCGGTGCCGAGTCTGTACAAAAGATTGGTAAAATTGTTCTGCTCTATAAAAAAGCGGCGAAACAAAACCAGCACCTGTCTAACTTAGTCCGTTTTGCTCACTTAAGTAATAAGTAATTAGCATGGCGAGTTATGAACTATCCGCTTTTGATCGCTTTAGTGCCATTACGGTCGTTGGGGCGATTGAGCAACAAACACCAGCAACCTTGAATGTTGGTTTTTGGGTTCGTGACCCAAATCAATTTTTGATTTACCCAGATCAGGTTACGGCGCATCCACGTCATGATTTTTTATGGGAACAGACCTGCTTTGAAATTTTTGTGGGCGTGAAAGATCAAGATTTCTACCGAGAAATTAACCTTTCCCCTTCTCAAGCGTGGCAAGTCTATCAATTTGAAGAATACCGCTTCCCTGAAGATATGCCGCCTGTCGCTGCCTATGATATTGAACTGAATCATTTACAACGCACGCATTATGGCTTGAATGTCAGTCTAGATTTCTCCCAGTTTATGCGTGAGCATCAACTTAAATGGGCTGATCTGTATATCGGTTTAACCGCTGTACTTAATACCACTCAAGGTATGCATTATTTTGCAATGCAGCACAGCAGCCCTCAAGCTGACTTCCATAACAAGCGCGACTGGTTACATCAGTTTTAATAGATTAAGCATAAAAAAAGCGAGAAAAATTCTCGCTTTTTTTTAATTTCCGAACAATTAGCTTGTACGGACTTTGTTCCATGCTTCAACCGCTTGCTCTTTGGTGCGCTTAAAACTGCCTACTAATGTATCTTTATGCTTTACTGAAATCTGGCTAATATCATCTTTCAGTTCTTTGCTCACCTTGCTTAAGTCTTCAATCAATGCATTCAACTCAGTTTTCAATGCATTTTTCAGTTCAAGCAAGTTACCTTGCGATGAATTCAATTGAGTTTTAATCACTTCAATACGCTCTAAAATATCCTGCTTGATTTGCGCAAACTGGTTTTGAACGTTTTGATTTAATTCTTTTGCTTCAGTCTCAATTTTTTCCTGAGTTTCTGCCAAAGCTTCTTTCACTTGACCTTGCGTTTCAGCGATCACTTCTTTCGCCTGCTCTTGTGTCTCAGCAATCACTTCTTTTGCCTTTGCGGTTTTTTCTGCGACTGCTTCTTTCGCTTTCGCAGTTTTCTCTGCCACAGCAGTCTTCACTTCAGCCGTTTTTGCAGCAACCTCTTGTTTGGCTTTGGTTGTTTTCTCAACAACTGTATCTTTCACTTCTTCAGCCGTTACCGGTGTAGTTTGATTCTCAGCCATTTTGCTTACCCTCTTCTTGATTGTTAATTTTTGGCTAAGCATAGGATAAAACGGCTACTTCTTAGACAACATTAAAATTGTCAGACAATTTGCATAATATCTCATGATAACCATATAAAGATGAGAGATTTTGCAATAGACAGTTATCTAGCCATTTTAAAAAGAAATCGTGTAATTCCTGATTTTAATAAATAAAAACACATAGACTTTTCACACACTCATGCGTATAATGCGCTGTTAAGTTACAAGCGAGCAGACTGGAAGGAGGGGCATGTTTTTTTAAGACAGCCTGCCTTTTTTTATGTCTTCTCGCTTTTTTACAGCCTAATTTTTGTGGTCTTAGTTCAGGAGCTTTGGTTTGAGCACCCCCGCCATTTTAGCCCTCGCAGATGGAACGATCTTTAAAGGAACGTCTATCGGTGCATCGGGTAGTACGACTGGTGAAGTCGTTTTTAACACTGCCATGACTGGTTATCAAGAAATTTTGACCGACCCAAGCTACGCACAACAAATTGTGACGTTGACTTATCCTCATATTGGAAATACTGGCTGTAATAGTGAAGACGTTGAATCAGGTCGCATCCATAAGGTATGGGCGAATGGTTTGATTATCCGCGATCTTCCTTTATTGCACAGCAACTTCCGTTCTGAACAATCACTCAGTGAATACCTGGAGCAACATAATGTTGTAGCCATCGCTGATATCGATACCCGTAAATTGACACGTATTTTACGTGACAAAGGTGCACAAAACGGCTGTATCCTTGCTGGCGAAAATATTACAGAAGAACAAGCGATTGCGAAAGCACGTGAATTTGGCGGTTTAAACGGTCTCGATCTTGCGAAAGAATGCTGTGACCCGACGGGTTTTGAATGGACTGAAGGTTCTTGGACTTTAGGTCAGGGTTTCACTCAACCAGAATTAAAATATCATGTGGTTGCATACGATTATGGTGTCAAAACCAACATCTTACGTATGCTTGCAGACCGTGGCTGTAAATTGACAGTGGTTCCTGCACAGACTCCTGCTGAAAAGGTTCTTGCTTTGAATCCGGATGGCGTGTTCTTGTCAAATGGTCCTGGTGACCCGGCAGCATGTGACTATGCCATCGAAGCAGTCAAAACCATTGTTGAAACCACAACATTGCCAGTATTCGGTATTTGTTTAGGCCATCAGATTTTAGCGCTTGCTTCAGGTGCGAAGACCATGAAAATGAATCACGGTCACCACGGCGCGAACCATCCTGTACAGAATCTTGAGAACGGTACAGTGATGATTACTTCTCAAAACCACGGCTTTGCTGTCGATGAGAGTACTTTACCAGCAAACTTAAAAGTGACACATCGCTCACTGTTTGATGGTACAAACCAAGGTATTCATCGTACTGACAAACCAGCATTCAGCTTCCAGGGTCACCCTGAAGCCAGCCCTGGTCCACATGATTGTGCGCCGTTGTTCGATCATTTCATCGAACTTATCGAAGCCGCTAAGAAGTAATTAAGGAGCGAATAATGCCTAAACGTACGGATATTAAAAGCATCTTAATTATTGGTGCTGGTCCTATTGTCATTGGTCAGGCGTGTGAGTTTGACTATTCAGGTGCGCAAGCATGTAAAGCGCTTCGTGAAGAAGGTTATCGCGTTATTCTGGTCAACTCGAATCCAGCGACCATTATGACTGACCCTTCAATGGCAGATGCAACGTATATTGAGCCAATCACTTGGCAAACTGTTGCACAAATCATTGAAAAAGAACGTCCAGATGCAGTCCTTCCAACCATGGGTGGTCAAACGGCATTGAACTGTGCCCTTGCACTCGATGAGCATGGCGTTCTTGAAAAATATAATGTTGAACTGATTGGCGCATCAAAAGACGCGATTGAAAAAGCAGAAGATCGTAAACTGTTTGATATCGCAATGCGTAAAATTGGTCTGGAATGTCCAAAAGCGGCCATTGCTGAAACAATGGAAGAAGCTTTGGCCATTCAAGCCGGTTTCGGTTTCCCGGTCATCATTCGTCCATCATTCACGATGGGTGGTTCTGGTGGTGGTATCGCCTATAACCGCGAAGAATTCCTTGAAATCTGTGAACGTGGTTTCGACCTCTCTCCTACTCACCAGTTATTGATCGATGAATCTTTGATTGGCTGGAAAGAATACGAGATGGAAGTTGTTCGTGACAAAAACGACAACTGTATCATCGTCTGTGCGATCGAAAACTTTGATCCAATGGGCGTTCACACCGGTGACTCCATCACCGTTGCGCCTGCGCAAACATTGACAGACAAAGAATATCAATTGATGCGTAATGCATCGGTTGCAGTTCTGCGTGAAATCGGTGTTGAAACAGGTGGTTCAAACGTTCAGTTCGGTATTAATCCGAAAGACGGTCGTATGGTTGTGATCGAGATGAACCCACGTGTATCACGTTCATCTGCACTTGCCTCTAAAGCAACAGGTTTCCCGATTGCAAAAATCGCGGCGAAACTTGCAGTGGGTTACACCCTTGATGAGTTGAAAAATGACATCACTGGCGGCGTAACACCAGCGTCTTTCGAACCATCGATTGACTATGTTGTGACCAAGATTCCACGTTTCAACTTCGAGAAATTCCCACAAGCTGAGCCGGTATTAACCACTCAGATGAAATCTGTGGGCGAAGTGATGGCGATTGGTCGTAATTTCCAGGAATCTGTACAAAAAGCACTTCGTGGTCTTGAAGTTGGCGTCAGTGGCTTTGATGAAAAAATCGAAGCGGGTACTGCTAATGCCAAAGACATCATCCTAAAAGAGCTTAAAGTTCCGGGTCCAGAGCGTATCTGGTATGTTGCGGATGCATTCCGTCACGGTTTCTCTTTAGATGACGTATTTGAAGCAACTAAAATCGACCGCTGGTTCCTGATCCAGATCGAAGACATCATTAAAACTGAAGCTCAAGTGAAAACTTTAGGTTTTGGTGATTTAAATGCTGACAATATTCGCTCGTTCAAACGCAAAGGTTTATCTGACCTTCGTATTGCGGACTTGATGGGCATTTCACAAAAACAATTCCGTAAACATCGTTGGAACCTGGGTGTATATCCAGTTTACAAACGTGTTGATACTTGTGCAGCAGAGTTTGAATCTGGCACTGCTTACATGTATTCAACTTACGATGAAGAATGTGAAGCAAATCCATCTAACCGTGACAAGATCATGGTGATTGGTGGCGGTCCTAACCGTATCGGTCAAGGGATCGAGTTTGACTACTGCTGTGTACACGCTGCATTAGCTATGCGTGAAGACGGTTATGAAACCATCATGGTGAACTGTAACCCTGAAACCGTTTCTACCGACTATGACACATCTGACCGTCTATACTTCGAGCCTGTAACACTTGAAGATGTACTTGAAATCGTACGTACCGAGAAGCCGAAGGGCGTGATCGTACAGTACGGTGGTCAAACACCATTAAAATTGGCGCGTGCTTTAGAAGAAGCCGGTACACCAATTATCGGTACATCTCCAGATGCGATTGACCGCGCTGAAGACCGTGAACGTTTCCAGCAAATGATCCAACGTTTACAGCTTCGTCAACCGAACAACAGCATTGTAAAATCTGCTGAAGAAGGTATTTCTGAAGCGGCTAAAGTAGGTTATCCGTTAGTTGTTCGCCCATCTTATGTATTGGGTGGCCGTGCAATGGAAATCGTATATAACGAAGAAGAGCTTAAACGCTACCTTCGTGAAGCTGTACAAGCCTCAAATGAAGCGCCTGTCCTGCTTGACCATTTCCTTGATGATGCAACTGAAGTCGACGTTGACTGTGTATCTGACGGTAAAGATGTTGTGATCGGCGGTATCATGCAGCATATTGAACAGGCCGGTATTCACTCTGGTGACTCTGCATGTTCGATTCCTCCGTACTCTCTTTCTCAAGAAGTTCAGGATGAGATGCGTCGTCAAACGGTTGCAATGGCAAAAGAGCTTGGCGTAATTGGTTTGATGAACGTTCAATTCGCAGTCAAAGGCGATGACGTTTACGTACTCGAAGTGAACCCACGTGCATCCCGTACCGTACCATTCGTATCGAAATGTATTGGTGACTCTTTAGCGAAAGTGGCTGCACGTTGTATGGCGGGCCAATCCCTTGAATCTCAAGGTTTCACTAAAGAAATCATCCCGACCCATTTCGCAGTGAAAGAAGCGGTGTTCCCATTCGCTAAATTCCCTGGCGTAGATCCAATGCTTGGCCCTGAGATGAAATCGACAGGTGAAGTCATGGGTGTAGGTACTACATTTGGTGAAGCATTCTACAAGGCAGTTCTCGGTTCAAACGAACGTTTACCGGGCTTGCCAACTGAAGGCGAAGTGAAGCATGCCTTCTTGTCGGTTCGTGAATCAGACAAGAAATACATCGCCAACATCGCTCAACAGTTGATTGACTATGGTTTCAAACTTGTTGCGACCAATGGTACACACCGTGTATTGAAAGAAGCGGGTATCGAATGTGAAGCTGTCAATAAAGTGACCGAAGGTCGCCCACATATTGTTGACCGCTTGAAAAATGGTGAAATTCATCTTATTGTCAACACAACAGAAGGCAAACAAGCTCAGTATGATTCTGCCATGATTCGTCGTGCTGCCCTACAAGGCAAGGTGTACTACACCACGACAATCAACGGCGCTGAAGCAGTTTGCCAAGCATTTGCTGTGAAATTGCCAATGGATGTGTACCGCTTGCAAGATTTACAAACTGTAGGTTAATTCTCTACCGATAAAGTCCCGTCACCTTATCGGTGGCGGGCTTTTTCTTTTTTTAATCCTGTATTTTCCCAACCACTTTAGAGGGACTGAAATGCAACGTTATCCTATGACTCCCGAAGGCAAGGTTGCCTTAGAGAAAGAATTACAACAGCTCAAGACAGTTGATCGCCCACGTATTATCCAGGCGATTGCTGAAGCACGTGAGCACGGTGATTTAAAGGAAAATGCTGAATATCATGCTGCTCGTGAACAGCAAGGTTTCTGCGAAGGCCGTATTCAGGATATCGAAGGTAAACTCGGTGCAGTTCAAGAAATTGATGTCAGAACACTCGAGCAAAATGGTCGTGTTGTATTTGGTGTGACTGTTACCATTGAAAACCTGGATACTGAAGAACGTAAGACTTATAAAATTGTAGGCGATGACGAAGCAGATTTTAAAATCAATAAAATCTCAGTAAACTCCCCGATTGCTCGTGGTCTTTTAGGTAAAAACGAAGGCGACGAAGTAAAAATTCAAACACCGCAAGGTGAGGTTGAATACGAAATCGTAAGTGTGGAATATATTTAACACGCTCGATTAAGTCTCCAAAGAACTCTTCATTTATTGAAGAGTTCTTTGGTTTTGGGCGTGTTATTTTCAAAAAAATGACCTTACTCTGTGCATTTATTAGTTTTTTATTTTCTCATCATCTTCAACGCCTGTTTACATGGGTGAGGAAATTTTTCCCTCATAAAAAGAACCGTATTCACTTTAGTCGTTATAATAGCGAAGCTTTCCTCTTGTAGTTATTGTTAAGATATGGATCAATTAATCAACTCTCCTGTTAAACACTGGTGTGAGTTCGAGTTTATTTCTAAGACGGTAAAAAACCCCAATATCCATATTAAGGGCAATTATTCTTATTATTCTGCGTATTGGGATCAGGGCTTTGAACGTTGTGTAGTGCGTTATCTACATGATAAGCCGTCCGCACCCGAGAAACCGATTGATCAACTTTATATTGGTAATTTTGTCTGTTTCGGCGCGGAATGCGTGATTATGATGGGTGGCAATCAACTGCACCGCCCTGACTGGATTTCGACCTTCCCTTATGATACACGCAGCTTCCAGCCTGCAGGTGACACCGTGATTGCAGATGGTTGCTGGATTGGTAGTCGTGCCATGATCATGCAAGGGGTAAAACTGGGTGAAGGTGCCGTCGTGGCAACAGGTGCTGTAGTTACTCAGGATGTTCCACCCTATGCCATTGTCGGCGGTGTCCCAGCCAAAGTCATTAAGTATCGCTTTTCTGAACAAGACATTGAAAAATTACTTTCTCTAAAGCTTTATGATCTGGATGAAAAACAGATTTTGAAAATGCGTGAACAATTGCAGACGGATGATGTAGAAGCCCTTATCCAATATTTCGAGCAAAGTTAATCTAACTTTTTATAGATAAATCATGATGATAGTCCCCTTTTATTTTTATGGAAATTTCATCTATTCTTAAACACATCCAAGCTTAACCATACTGCTATAAATAATAACTATCCCTATAAAAATGCTAGGTTTTATTCTCATCGTAATAGGTCTAGAATAGAATCATAGCTCATATATTAAGCAAATTTTATTGTCTCAATTCAATGCAAAATCATAAATATAAGGAGTAACAACATGGCTTATCAAAAAATCTTAGTGGCGATCGATGACTCCGAAATTGCTGCGAATGTCATTCGTGAAGCAGCTCAACTGGCGAAGGCCTTGGACAGTGAAGTGACTGTGGTTGAAGTCATGGCACTTGATCCTTATCTGGCAGATGCTTATATCCGTATGGGTCAAAGCAATGATTTGATTGAACGTGTTCGAGGTTATGTTCAGGATAATTTAACGAAAGCCGAGCAAAAATTTGAAGAGCATGGCCTGACGGTGGCCACACAAATCCTAGAAGGCTTTGCCGTGCATCAGGAAATTATTGGCGCAGCGCAAAATCTAGGTGCTGACCTGATCGTGATGGGTTCACATGGTCGTACAGGCTTTAAACAGTTTGTCTTGGGTAGCGTGGCACAAAAGGTTTTGGCTGAAAGCCATATTCCAGTATTGATTGTCCGCTAGAAGGTAAATACTGCCGGATTGATAAAAAAACATGGTAAAGGTTTACCATGTTTTTTATTTTGAATTATTGAGTTTTTAATTCAATAGGGTTGGCTTTTTCTAAAACATCGTTCGAAATTTCACTGGTAGATACAATTGTTAATGATTGACCCTTAGCCTGAAGTTTCTCTTTATTCAAATCATTTAAAACAACATTCGTATCTTTGGTATTTAAGCTATACATCGCACCAGTTGCCGGATCGATAATGAGTAATCCTAAAATACCACCGAATAGAATATTTCCGACATACCAGCCGTTTACGCTTGAACTTACGGTAATTTCTTTCTTTTCATAGCCTTCTTTTTCAAAAATAACCGTATATCGTTCAGGAACAAAGAAGCCGGCCCCGCGATTTAAACTGACCGTAACAGGTGCTTTACCCACATGAATTTTTTTCCCATCACGATTTAAGATCGTAATATCACTTAAATCTGGCGTACTTTGGAACGTCATGGTTTGGGTTTTACCCGAAATGATGCTGGCACAACCAGATAAACTGAGAACAACAGCCCCACAAAATAGAGAAATTTTTTTCATTTAAATACCTAAAACACTAATGTAATTTTATGTATCCAAGTGTAAATAAACTGTAAAATAATTTCAACATATTAATTCTGGTTTAGTCTGAGATTATTTAAGGCTGCCAGCCAAAGGTTTTTAAACTGACCTTGCCATTTAATAAATAGATCCCCTCTTGTTCTAATAACATTTGTTGAACATTTTCACCACGCTGATTGATACGAGTTACACTGATTTTTCCTTGAGAATTAATCACACGATACCACGGGATTTCACTTTGCTTGTCTAAATGCTTGAGCACATAACCGACTAAACGCGCATGTTTAGGCAAACCCGCCAACTTGGCAATTTGTCCATAACTTGCCACTTTGCCATACGGAATCAGGGCAATCACTTCCAAGATTTGTCGATGTAGTTCATTGGTATCTTGCACAATACAACCTATAAAAATCTGCTAAGATGATAAAAATCATGCGAAAATGCTAAACACAATAATTAAAACTCTACGACTTGAGAGAACAACAATGCGGTTAAAACTCATAGCGCTGACAGTATGCTGTCTGGTCTTTAGTGCGTCCTGTACCACACAAAAATCACCTGTAAAAATCACACCTTATAAATATCACGCAGGTGCTTCAGATGACTTGCCTGTAGTCAATGTCAGTTTTATTTTTACCACCAATCGTCCTGAAGCCCAAGCTTTTGATAGCAAAAAGCAAATGTATAAAGAGCTGGGCATCCTGAACCAGTATTTTGTCGATGAAAATAATCAAAAAATCTTTAAATTCAAATTCCATCGCTACTATTCTTATCAGGACTTTAGTAAACGAAAATGTGATCTGGCCAATCAACTCAATCAGCCCAGAGCCTTGATTGCCGATAATATTCCTGGTGCAGTAAAAACCTGCTTTCCCCATCGCAAAAGCAAGGAAGTGCTGTTTTTTATTTATGATTCCTACGGCGATAAACTCAAATATGCCGATGTGACCAGTTGGGGCTTTAGAAACCAGGGTCAGCCTTTTATTCTAATTGACTGGGAACGGCTGAATTACCAGATTCAGGCCGCCAGTGTACACGAGATGGGGCATGCTTTTGGCTTAAGCCATGTCTGTGCGCCGAAAGCCACCAAAGCCACACCAACCAATATTATGACCAGTTATGACTGTAAACTCGGTAGCGGTGGCTTACGTAATCTCGGCTTCACCCAAGAACAGCTCAGTATCATGCTCGAGAATTACAAACGTTATCCTTAAAATTTCAGCTGGATATAACGACCCAAATGATCTTGTCCCAACCTGTAATCTGCCGAATTGAGTTGACCGGTTAAAAAAGCCTGTGCTTGCTTGAATTGTGCTTCATTTACAGGATAAGGCTGCCAAAAGCTGTGTAAATTATCCGTGAAGATGGGATAAAGCTGTACGCTTTGCGCCTTTAAATTGATTCGAACCACTAATCCATACGGCAAAGCCTGATACTTTTCAAACTCGCCATTGCTATTAAATACGCCATTGCCAATTCCGAATATTACCGGTTTATGCTGAATATACTGTATTGGCTGCAGAGTATGCGCACCATGACCAATCACCAGATCAGCACCGATCTGGGTTAACACCTGTGCAAGCTGTTCCTGTTCAGGATGTGTACTTTTAAAATCCACACCCCAATGACAAATCACAATAATCTTATGCTGTGGATATTGCTGTCGATACTGCATGATTTGCTCAAATAGAATGGCATTAAGACTTGCTACACCAGCACTCTGCCCCAATGCATAAAAGTCATGCGCTTGATAAGCCGTCTGCCGATGCCAATAGCCATTAAAAATGGCAACTGTTTGCTGTTCAGCATGAATTTGCAGGCACTGATGCGCCTGCTGTTGATTAGCCCCCGCCCCAATAAAGTTGATCCCAGTCTGATCTAACAACGCCAAAGTATGTACAAGGCTTGGAGTACCATAATCCTTTAAATGGTTATTGGCGAGACATAGGGTATTCACATGCACGCGCTTAAACTCGGCCAGCGTTTGCTTAGGTTGTGCACCCAAAATAAAGGCTTTTTTATCTATTAATGGTGAATCTTGGTCAATATTAAACACGGCTTCAAAATTGGCAATATTGATCTCATCTTCATGGAAAAACGGTTTGATCTTCTCAAAAGAATGCGCATAGCCATAACGTTGTAGCGCATCGTCTATGCCTTTGTTTTTTCTTTTATGGGTATAAAACTCACCGAAATAGGTATCGCCAATGATATTGATCCATTCACTTTTTGCCTGAATCTGTTTGGCAGGCAATAAAGCAGGTTCAAAATAGTGATAATACGGCAGCAGATAGTCAATCCGATGCAAATTATCCAAGAGATGAAAAATGCCTAGACTCTGATTTTCATGGCGATAAGAAAAATAATAATGTTGCTGCTGATCTGAGAGAATCAGGACAGCATCGAGCTGGCAACAGCTTAATACAGCGCTGAATGGTGCAATCTGCTGCCCTGCAAGCTTGAATGTTTTGACAAATACCGTATGTAATAAGGACAAAGGCATGTTAAAGATGGCTTCGGCAAGACCTGATAAATTTTGCAGGGTATTCTGTACATGACGGCCTGGATCAGGCAGTTGCAATCCAAACTGCCGGGCAGTCTGCGCTATCTGGATTTGAGCCTGCTGCCAATCGCCAAACAAAGCACAACCAAGTGCCTGCTCGTGCTCAAGCCTTTGGGTAAAACTCCAATATTGTAATAGTGCCAAAACAGAAGCCCCCTGTTTCAGTAACTGTCCCTGTTGATGCTGCTGTTCAAACGGCTGCTCGATTACTATCTTCTGCTCAAGTTGCACCTGACCTGCAACAATAGCTTGCAAAGCCAGATAAACTAAAATCCAGTCTCCACAGTCGCCTGCGATTTTAGTCTGCCAAAGCGGATGCTGAAAATTTTCATTGCCGATCTGGCTGATGATCTTGATTTCTTGAGGAGAGCGCATGGGTTTCATCCTCAATGTTTCAGTTTTCAAAATGCTGAACATAGGCCACATAACCGGAAAGATTATGTTCCTGATCATCAATACGGACACGGAAGCGGTCATGCCGGACATAAAAGGCATTCAGACACTTTTCAGGACAGGCCATATACATGGCCACTTCAGGATAAAAAAATCCGGTGCGCTGAAAATCGCTACGAAACTCGATCAGCTTTTTTAAATCCTCAAACTGAGCCTGTGCAAATAGCTCATGCAAACCCAAATCCCGAATCCGGCACAGCATTTGATAAGCCGCCATCATCATTTCCAGCAAAGTGGCATAGGCGGTTTTACGATTGCGGATAAATACCAGATGCCTGCGATAATTGTTGATCCCAAATTGAAAATATTTTTCCTCCGGACAAATTTTGGTGAGCTCATTGCTACAGTAACTCAGCCAATGGTCATGATAACGATCATATTTTTGTTCGATAAAGCGTTCAAACATGCGCTTGACCGTGCTTAGCAGCTTTTCATCAGCCTGTAGCTGATAAAGTCGTAATAAAGCCAAGGCCGCTTCACCGTCATAATAAATAATGCGAAACTTTTCTTTCACGCTATAGTCTGGGTAATGCAGGACATGTACGGTTTCACCTGCAGCATTGACCATCGATAAAATACCATTGGCCAAGGCCTGGGCAAATTTCAGATAATGATTATCCCCTGTCATTTCCTGATATTTACTCAACATCAGAATTGCAGCAGCATTGGCACCCAGCTTGATTTCATTCAGTTGGCTGAGATCTGCGCCATCTAACATATAAGCCAGACCACTTTGCTTTTCGATATAAAAATGTTTTAAGGCATATTCAATGGCTGTCTGGATTTTTGTGATTCTGTACGGGTGTGGGAAAAGCGCCAATGTCTCAATCAAGGCATAGGTCGAAGTACAATGCCGCACTGTGTTATAGCTACGGATGTCACGGTCATAGGCTGGAAAAAAACCATAGATAAAGCGTCCATCCGCCTGAATCTGCTGTTCAAGAAACTGGGCGTTGCCCTCAATCATGTGCATGAAATGCTGTTTTTTGTCATCTGTTAAGTAACGTACCCCATGTTCAGTGAATTGACTACGGAGAGGTAGCAACTGTCCAGATTCATAAAATACAGCATGACTATCGAAGCTCCAGACCTGCTGGATATCACTGAGCTGGACTGGATGCGCTTGATGCGGATATTTCTTTGAAATACTGGCATTCAGATTATCTTGATCAAAAAAATTGGGCGTGTCATAGCTCAAGCCACGGATGATGGCCTTGCCATACAGTTCCTGTTCCAAAAAACAGGTCTGGAAGTGCTGATCAAAACTGATGCCTTTACGATAGTGATTATTATGCAACTGGCATTTTATATCTTGTTCGATTTGCTGCCAGGATGCTGCCCGTATGTTAAACGCCAGATCAAATTTTAACAATTCTTCCAGTTGCCCCTGCTGGTTGAATTGTTTATCCAGAAAAGTAAATAGCGCCTGTTGTGCAGGTTGTAACTCAGTCAATGCAGTATTCCAGACCTGGCAACGTTGGGTTCTTGCGCCATAGGACAAGAAAATAACCGTATGGGTTAAACCCAGATGTTGCTGAACCTTTTCAAAGTAAGCACTGAGTTGATGTTTGAGTTGTTCAAGTGCTGAAATCGTCGTAATCGTCATGTCTTCAGTTGTTAGAATTTTTAAGCGTTTTAAACAAGATAGCACAATTTTTTAGGATCTTCTCAAAATGAAAAAAGAGAACCCGAAGGTTCTCTTTTTATAGAAAGGATTGAGGATTAGTAAATGATCTGGTTGTTATTTAACAGCGTATTCAGATCTGTTGTCACCCCTTCAAGTACCAATAATGGTGTATACGTACTGCTACCAAGGATACCAGGATCACCATTACGATCGATTTCAATCGTTGTATTACCACCACTTGTGGTTACACGGAGGTACTCGCCAATATTCAGTGCATTTTGATCACCATCCAACAGATGCTGGATATCGATCTTGTCTGCCTGATCATTGTAGTTCGCTGCACCAGTATTGGTGTTGCCAACAACAAAGTCTGTCCAGTGATCAACACCATTACCGCCTGTATTTGCACCATTACCCGCTGATGCCGCACTACCATTCAGGATTTGGAAGATCAAGGTATCTGATCCGGTACCTGTGGTGAAGGTATCATTGGCAGTTGTACTGGTATAAAGCAGGTTGTAATCCGTATGGGTCAAATCAATATTCAAGGTAGAAGTTGACTCGACACCTGTTGCAGAAATGATCTTGTAGTCAATGCTATCCGCCGATGTTAAATGTGTAGTCACATTGACATCATTTGGACGGTATTCATAGGTACCATTGGCCTGCATGATCAGGATACCGTTACCGGTATTGATACTCTGTCCAATCGCATCGACATAAGATCCAGCGACGCTATCCCACACCTGAAGTTTATAACCTTCATGTGTTGGAAGACCTGTATCCGCAACCCCACCAATATCATCTCCGAGTAACACGTTACCGTTAATCCATTCAGAGCTGTATTGATTCAGATGAATTGTGGTTGTGGTGACACTTGTATCCAAGGTAGTTGCGCCTAGAGATACGCCTTGTAAAGTGTATTGAACACGATACAGACCCGCTGCCAGATAATCGACATTGTCCTGGAAGGCCACACTGCCCGCCTGAATTGTTGCCAGACTACCCAAGGCAGTTTGTGAACCAGTGTAGATAGTATTGGTCCAGGTCACTCCACCATCGGTACTGCGTTGAATCACGTAACTGACTGTTGGCAACAAACTCGCAAGTGGTTGAGCCGTATAAACTGCCGCCAGATCAATATTGGCCATTGTTCCGGCCGCTACCGTAAAGCTATTTGAAGTCACCGAAGTTGAACCAATGAGATTGACCGTAATATTCGGACTATCGACATCAACAGCTGCATCTCTGCTATTCGAGAAGTCTGTTGTTGCCACTGCATTATCAGCATTGGCTGTGAATTGAACCACACCATCATTGCCAGGGTTGACTGTATCCCAAACCACAGTTGCATCAGGTGAACCGACTTGAATATGCAATTGCGCCGTATCCGTCGCACCGGTCAACACGTCACGGATGGTATAGGTAAAGGTATCAACTTTACCCACCGCACTTAAATCAGTGGTATTTGGCGTATAGGTGTACTCGCCGTTGGCAGAGATCACCAAGGTACCATAAGCCCCAACGATGGTTGTGTTGGTTCCGATGGTTTCAGTTGGCGCCCCAGCAACTTCTGAAGTGACTGTTGAAACCTGTGTAGTCAAGGTAATTGAATCACCTGTTAACACATTGCCTTCAGCCTCAATCGCAGTATTGGTCGGTGCAACGGTATAGTCGAAGTCATCTTTCACGACACTCATGGTACCCAAGATACCGACGCCCACACCGGTGTAGACCATGAAGGCGCGGTATTCACCCTGACCCAAGTCAGGTACGGTTACACCAATACCACCACTACCTAATAAACCGATGTTGAGTAAGCCTGTGCTTGAACCGCCATCAATGTTATGCCAGGTTCCATCTGCTGCTTTTTCTTGCAATACCACCTTGTAGTCATTGAATAAGGACAGTGAAACTGTTGGTGCGTAAGAGAAGGTCACATCCGCGCCATGTCCAGCTGCAATGCTGAATTTCACACTTGGTGTGCCCAGTAATGAAAGGTTGAGGTTCTCAGACAATCCAACCAGTAACAGATAACTTGCCGAACCGACGGCAACACCCAACTGACCTTGTGGAACAACATCAATACCCGCAGACACCACATCATCAATCGCATCTACAGGTGTAGCCACGATATCAGCTGGTTGTGACGGATCCGCCGGATTCCAGGTCATATCGACCGCATCGCTGTCAATATGGAAGTACAAGGTGGCTTGCGATGAATTCACACCATCCGTCAAGGTATAGGTAAATTGATCGACTTGGCCCACACCACTGGCATTGGCAGTTGGTTGATAGCTGTAATTACCATTTGCATAAATCGACAATGTACCGTAGTCACCGATAATGGTTGTAACACCCGTCGCATTCACTGCATGTGCAACACCATTGAATTCAACGCTGGTGATGCTACTGAAGCCAGAGGCTGTATCTGCATGTCCATTGAGACCAATGTCATGGATCACGTTACCTTCCGCAGCTTCTACGCTGTAACCGGTGATGTTGGCTGCATCAAATACATCTTTCTGAACAGAAAGCGTACCGAGCAAGCTGACACCGATACCGCTACC
Organism: Acinetobacter sp. IK40; assembly: GCF_035615075.1. Classification (NCBI taxonomy): domain Bacteria; kingdom Pseudomonadati; phylum Pseudomonadota; class Gammaproteobacteria; order Moraxellales; family Moraxellaceae; genus Acinetobacter; species Acinetobacter sp. IK40. The sequence goes on from NZ_JANBOE010000008.1 coordinate 254,472, forward strand.
CGCATAGGTCATAAAGGCTCTGTACTGACCTGCACCTAAACCATCTAATGTGATTGAATTACCACCAAAGGCTGCAAGGCTTAGTAAATCAGCATCGCCTGTAACATGTACAGCTACCCATTGGTTGGTCGCAGTATCAAATTTCTGAACCACGAGTACATAGTCAGCAAGCAGGCTTGCGTCGATTAATGCACTGTAATTGAACGTCACATCATTTAAGGTGTTGTCAGTCAAGGTAAAGCCGACGCCTTGTCCGCCCAACTGGAAGTCAAAATTCTCGGTTAAGCTTACTAAGGCCAAATATAAGTAACTGCCTACCGCAACATCGTTGCCAATTTGCAGATATTCCGGATTAATCTCAGCAACTGCAAGGTCATCTACCGCAATCACTGGCGTACTGTTGCCAATGGTGAAGTCCAGACTTGCACTTGACGAGTTACCGCCCAATGGATCTGACAAGGTATAAGTGAAGTGATCCACCAGACCTAGATTTGCATTGGTATTATTCGGTGTATAGATATAATCGCCATTTGCAAATATTTGCAGTGTTCCGTATTGACCGACAATGGTTGCACCATTGGTGAGATCAACTGTGGTTGTTACACCATTGAACGTTACAGAACCCACAACTGTGTAGCCTGTGACTGAGTCGGCATTGGTACCCACACCTAGACCAGTAATCACGTTGCCTTCTGTCGCAACGCCTGTGTAATCCACTTGTGTTGGATCAAAGACATCCATGCTACCCGTCAATGTGCCCAGGATACTCTTACCGTATAGACCGTTATAGGTCATGAAGGCACGGTATTGTCCTTCTTCCAGACCTTCAAGTACCACACCTGGTGTTGCATTCAAGCCGATACCCAACACGCTGAGGTTAAGTAAAGAGGCGTCGCTGCTACCGGTAATTGATTCCCAACGGTTTGTGACTGTATTGAATTTCTGTACAACAAGCTGGTAATCGCCCAATGCGCCTTCATTAATCAGACTGCTGTATTTGAAGGTCGCTGTACCTTGCTCACCCGCAGCCACATTGAAGTTCACTGTGCTGTTTACGAATGGTAAAGGTGCTTGGAGGTTGATCCCTGCCAACGATAGCAATGCAAGGTAAGTTGCGCTGCCCAGTGCACGATCATCTTCAATAAGATGCGGTTGCGCACTAATTCCAGCATTCACGGCATCGTCTGCTGCAATAATGGTTACGGTTGCAGGTTCTGATGGATCCGCTGGGTTCCAGTTCATATCGACAACTTTACTGTCGAGGTGAACATAGAAGGTCGCTTGTGAAGTCGTACCTGATGCCGGATCTCGTAAGGTGTAAGTAAACTCATCGACCTGTCCTAAACCAGCACTATCAGGATTTGGTGTATAGGTATAGTCACCATTTGGATAGATCACCAAGGTACCGTGAACTCCTGGCACCGTGGTTGGAGAGCCAGTGATGGCAACACCGTTAATTTCACTGATGACACTATTTGGTGTAGCAATGTCGATTGCACCATTGGTATTTGGATCAGAGATCAGGTTACCGTGCGCTGCAACAACATCGTAGCCAGTGATCACCGCAGGGTTGTAGAGATCAACCTCACCGTTCAGGGTAACACCGACTGCGCCACCTAACAGACCATTGAAGGACAAGAACGCTCTATATTCGCCTTCGGTCAAGCCCGCAATTTGTGCGGTTGGTGTGTTACCTAATAAGGTCAGATTCAATAATGAACGGTCACCGGTACCATTCACCGCTTCCCATTGACCGGTTACTTCATTGTATTTTTGCAATACAACATTGTAGTTACCGAGTGCCGATGCGCCAATCAGACTGTTGAAGCTAAAGGTTGCAACACCTTCTTGTCCAGCAGCGACATTGAAATCAACGGTATCCACAGTCAGCAATTGCAGGTCGACCAGATTTCCGACATTCAACAAGACACCGTAGAATGCTGAATCTGTTTCTGTACCCACCAATTGGTATTGTGGATTGATTTCCACTTCCACCAAGTTGTCCGCAGCACGGATTGAATCGAATACAATATTCAGATTTGCTTCTGTCGTCGCACCTGTGACCGGATCGGTTAAGGTATAGGTGAATTGATCTGTTTGACCCACACCCGAGCCATTCGCGAACGGAACATAGGTATAACTACCATCTTGATGGAAGGTAATCGTTCCATATTGACCATCGAAGCTTTCACCATCGGCATCAATCGGATGACCATTCACCGAAGAAACAATCGTGGTCGATGTAATTTGATCGACTTGTCCAGTTGGATCTGGATCAAGGATCACGTTACCTTCTGCATTGCCGACTTCATATCCGCCAGGGATCGATAGATCATAGTCATCCATCGTCGCAGACAAGGTACCAAGTACACCAACACCTAATAAGCCATCGTAAGTCAAGAAGCCGCGGTATTGTCCCGCTTCCAGACCTTCGAGTACGACACCTGGAACATTTCCGATGCCAAGACCGAGTAAGTGCAGGCTAAGCAATGAAGCATCGCTATCGCCGTGGATAGATTCCCATTGATTCGTCGTCGTATTAAATTTTTGTACCACTAATTTATAGTCGGACAACAATGCAGCATCAATTAAGCCACTGTATTGGAATGTCACAGTACCTTCATGCCCAGTCTGTACATCAAAGCCGATTGAGTTACCACCAAGTTGAAGATCAATGCCTGCCAATGAAGTTAACAATAGATATGACGTACTACCCAAGCTCACATCATCTTGTACCAATGCCGGTTGTGGACTAAGCACTGCATGTCCAATGTTGTCATAAGCAATTAAGGTGCCGGTGTTCACCGTATAAGTGACATCACCAGTGACATTACCGACGTTACCTGCTGCATCTGTCGCCTTAACAGTAACATTAATCACTTTATCAGCATCGGCAACCAGCTCCGCACCAGCTACAGAGATACTCCATAGACCGCCCGCTTGAACTGTAGTGCTGATATCCACACCATTTACATTGACGATGACTGCATCACCAACCGTAAACTCTCCAGTGACCGTACCACTAATGGTTTGGTTTACTCCAGCTTCAGTTGAATCAACAATATTGTCTCCTGTAATCGGATCAATTGTGACCGTCGTTGTAGAACTATCTGGTGGCGTAATATCCACTGTATAGACTTGGGTATCGGTGATGTTACTGCTGTTACCTACCGCATCGGTGAAGGTGGCTGTAGCCGCAATGGTCTTGTCTATATCCGCCAACAGGTCACTGCCTGCCACATCGGCTGTCCATGTACCCGCTGCTGCATCTACAGTTGCAGTATAGGTCACGCCATTGATGACGAGTGTCACCACTGTGGTTGCTGCATCTGCTGGGATACCGGTTAAGGTACCTGTGATGGTCACTGTACCAGCTGATTCTGCTGCGTTAAGAACGTTGTCTGCTGTGACAGCATCAATATTCAGTGTCGCACCAGTGGTATCTGGCGGAGTGAGATCAACTGTTTCTGTACCTGGTACAGACGGGTTACCTGCAGGGTCGGTTGCAATCGCAGTGATGGTATCACCATCCACCAGACCGCCCGGGTTTGGTACAGTCCACTCGCCTGTTACTGGATCAGTCACCACATCAACGGTGCTGCCATCCGGGAAGGTCACAGTCACGGTTGAACCTGGTTCTGCCGTACCGGTGATTGGATCGGTACCATTGACCGGATCAATCTCTGGGGCATTCGGTGCAGTCACATCCACTG
>NZ_JANBOE010000009.1:0-198065 GCF_035615075.1 Acinetobacter sp. IK40
AGATGTATATGTAATAGGGGCGTCGCCAAGTGGTAAGGCACCGGGTTTTGATCTCGGCATCCGTTGGTTCGAATCCAGCCGCCCCTGCCATTACATATCATCGAATTTAGGGGCGTCGCCAAGTGGTAAGGCACCGGGTTTTGATCTCGGCATCCGTTGGTTCGAATCCAGCCGCCCCTGCCATATCTTTAGACAGACTTGTTTTGTATCGATATTTGCTCAAATATATTGACATTGTCCTATAAAACAATTAAAGTTCTGCCGCATTAGGGGCGTCGCCAAGTGGTAAGGCACCGGGTTTTGATCTCGGCATCCGTTGGTTCGAATCCAGCCGCCCCTGCCATATAATAGATTGTTTCCAAATTACCCGTTGGAAAAATTAAAAATTTTTCCCTTGCGCTCGGTCGAAGCATAGCTTCGCTTAACCCTCGCTCAGGTGCTTCATGCCCAATCTTGTCGTTTTTAGTGGAAGTGCTCATCCACAGTTCGCCCAAAAAGTCGTAAGCCATTTACATATCCCACTCGGTGCTGCTTCTGTAAGCAAGTTCTCTGATGGGGAAATTTCAGTTGAAATTACTGAAAATGTTCGTGGTAAAGACGTTTTTATCGTCCAATCTACTTGTGCCCCAACCAATGATAACCTGATGGAAATCTTGGTGATGGCTGATGCTTTGCGTCGCGCAAGTGCTGGTCGTATCACTGCCGTCATTCCTTACTTCGGTTATGCCCGTCAGGATCGTCGTCCACGTTCTGCACGTGTACCGATCACTGCCAAAGTTGTTGCAGACATGCTGACAACTGTAGGTATTGACCGTGTAGTCATGATTGACTTACACGCAGACCAAATTCAAGGCTTCTTTGATATCCCGGTTGACAACATTTACGGTACGCCAGCGCTATTGGCTGACTTACGTCAACAACAACATCATAACCTCGTGGTGGTTTCACCTGACGTTGGTGGTGTTGTTCGTGCCCGTGCTGTTGCCAAGCAAATGGGTGATATCGATTTAGCCATCATTGATAAACGTCGCCAAAAAGCAAATGAATCACAAGTGATGCATTTGATTGGTGATGTAAAAGATCGTGACTGTGTCATCGTTGATGATATGGTCGATACAGCAGGTACGCTTTGCAAAGCTGCCGATGCACTAAAACAATTTGGTGCTCGTCGTGTTGTTGCTTATGCAACCCACCCTGTTTTATCTGGCAAAGCCATTGATAACCTTCGTAATTCTGTGATTGATGAATTGGTTGTTACAGACACCATTCCACTTTCAGATGAAGCCTTGAGCCTCGGCAAAATTCGCCAGGTTTCGGTTGCGAGCATGGTTGCTGAAACAATTCGTCGTATTAACAACGAAGAATCTATTAGCGCAATGTTCGATAGTTATCTATAATAGCCCAGCTTTTTTTCTTAAACCCTAGCTCGCTAGGGTTTTTCTATCACTAAACTGGTCGCAAGTTTAGTTCATTAAACTCCATTGAGGATATGCCCATGGCAAACTTCGTATTAAACGCTCAAGCACGTGAAGTCGCACAACAAGGGAAAGGTTCGAGCCGCCGCCTTCGTCACGCTTCACAAATTCCAGCAATCATCTACGGTGGTAGCGCTGAGCCTGTAGCAATCACTTTAGAGCTTCGCGAAATCGTTAAAGCTTTAGAAAACAATGCTTTCTTCGAAGAAGTGATCGAAATCAAAATCGGTGACAAAGTTGAAAACGTTAAAATCCAAGCGTTACAACGTCACCCAGCGAAAAACACACCTATGCACGCTGACTTCAAACGCGCATAAGTGTTAAAGGCGTAAATTAGTGTCAAATATTTCGCTAATTGTCGGTTTGGGCAACCCTGGAAAGGAATATGCCCAAACCCGCCATAATGCAGGCTTCTGGTTCGTGGAACAGCTTGCAGACCGTTATGGCATTTCCCTAAAAGCTGATCCTAAATTTCATGGATACAGCGGTCGTGGTCAAATTGAAGGTCGCGACGTACGTCTCTTACTTCCCACCACTTTTATGAACCGTTCTGGTCAAAGTGTTGTCCCTTTTGCCAAATTTTATCAGGTTGCACCAGAAGCAATTTTAATTGCCCATGATGAACTGGATATGGATCCTGGCATCATCCGTTTAAAGACAGGTGGCGGACACGGCGGACATAATGGTCTTCGTGATATCGTCCCGCATATCGGTGCAAATTTCCATCGCTTACGTATTGGCATTGGACACCCGGGTTCCAAAGAACGTGTTTCTGGTCATGTGCTCGGCAAAGCGCCTAGTAGTGAACAAGCTCTAATGGATGCAGCCATTGATCATGCCTTATCGAAAGTGAAAATGCTTGTTGACGGACAAGTATCACAGGCAATGAATCAAATTAATGCTTACAAACCCGCTTAAACTGAATTGTTGATCAATCACGCTTGCCATATTGCATTTTTAGGCGCAAAATGCGCATCAAACCGCCCCTAGCCCGCGGAAAACGTGACAAGTCAACCATAAGATAATCATCTTAGGTCTTACTCAGGAGACGCTAGCCATGCTATCTCGTTTATTAAAATGTAAAATTCACCGTGCAGTTGTGACGCATGCAGAGCTTCATTATGAAGGTTCTTGTGCAATTGATGGCGTATTAATGGACTTGGCAGGAATTCGTGAATACGAAGAAATCCACGTATGGAACGTTACGAATGGCAAACGTTTCACCACTTATGCAATCCGTGGTGAAGACGACTCAGGCATTATCTCGGTCAATGGTGGCGCAGCCCATCAAGCTGATGTGGGTGATCTAGTGATTATCGCAACCTTCGGTGATTTTACTGAAGTTGAAGCCAATCTTCACAAACCACGTCTGGTATATGCAAACCCGGACAATACCGTGAATCACACCGCAAACTGTATTCCGGTACAAATTGCATAAAGCATAAAAGATTCCTAAAAAGCCATGAGCCGCGAATGAAGTTGCTCATGGCTTTTTTATTGGCACCCCAAACCATCTTCCTCTATTCGCATAAAATCAGTCCTGCTTCAGCTCAAGCCTGGTTTTACGCAAACAGACTTGAAAAACATCGCCAGGCTTTGTTTAATAAACAGACAATAACGATAATTTGATCAATATGGATATTCTTAATATTCTCAGCAAAGTCAGCCTCTTTGCTGAATTGGATAGTTCAACACTTGAGAGCTTGATTCCCGCTTGCCATATTCGTCATCTACAAACCGGACAAACTCTGTATTGTGCCCATGATATTGCCGATCATGTTTATATTGTGATTTATGGGCGGGTCAAGCTCACTACCACAACCGGCGTGTTGACTTACTATGGCCGTCATGAACTGGTTGGCGAAACTGGTGTGATTTCCAATCAGCCACATCATTGCACAGTCAATGCAGTTCGGGACACTGCTCTCATTGGCATTCCACAACAACAATTTCTGGATTTCATTCATCAGCATCCCAAAGTCCTGTTCGCCTTATCCCGCCTGATCATTCATCGCTCGCAATCCGAACAGCAGCATAGTCATGCCATGGGCAGCAGCCGAACGCTTTCTGTGATTCCTGTTTCGGCCCATATCCCTGCCACCCATTTGGCAGAAAAACTAACCGAACATTTACAGCGCTGGCCGCATGTTCGCTTGGTGTCTGCAGCACATGTCGATGCCCTGTTTGGGGCTGGTTTTAGTCAAACTCCACTAGATTATAGTGTTGAAGATTTACAGCTCAGACAGTGGCTTGCCAGCTTGGAAGAAAAACATTGCTATGTCCTGTATGCTGCCGATAATAGTGAAGATGAATGGTCAAAACGCTGTTTACATCAGGCGGACCGGATTCTGATTCTGGCAGAAGCCAATCAGACCCCGACTCGAACCCCACTCTCGTATGTGCTCAGTCAACATGACTGGCAAAGCCCGATCGAACTGGTTTTGCTGCGTTCTGAAGGTGATCCTTCTCCCCACACCCTATTATGGAAGCAGCTTTATCATGCCCGCGCCCACTATTTTGTCCATCCTTGGGCACAAAATGACATCTGTGCGGTAGCGCGACAGATTTCCAGTCAGGGGGTTGGGTTGGTGCTGGGTGGCGGCGGTGCTCGTGGATTCGCGCATATCGGTTTGATTCGCGCCCTGGAACAGCTACATATCCCGATTGATATTGTCGGTGGAACCAGTATGGGGGCATTTGTTGCGGCGCTGGTGGCATGTGGTTTTGATAGTGTCGAAATGACCCATATCGCCTATGAGACTTTTGTGGCACGTAACTATCTGAATGATTACACCATGCCTCGGGTTTCCCTGATTCGGGGACAGCGTTTCCATAGTCGCCTACATGCCATCTTTGGGCAACGACGGATTGAAGAACTCAGACAGACCTATTACTGTATCTCCACCAATCTGACCACCGGACAAGCGGTCATTCATGATCAGGGTGAACTTGCCACCTGGGTTGGCACCAGTATGAGTGTGCCAGGTGTTGCACCCCCTGTGGCCTGGCATGAAAACCTGCTCTGCGATGGTGGTGTGATCAACAACCTGCCCACCGATGTCATGCAAAATCTGGAAAGAGGCACCATTATTGCCAGCAATGTCAGCTTGCATGATGATATTCGCGTTCCCGGTATCGGACTGGAAGAACCCGATCAGAGTGCCCTGCTCAACTGGAATAAAATTATTAAAGATAAACTGTTACACGCACCACGACTGGCTGAGATCCTGATGCGTACTGCGACCCTTGCCAGCGATACCATGATTCAAAGTGCAGCGATTGAACGGGCCAACTTACACATCCGTATGCCGATTGAAGGAATTGGCATGTTTGACTGGCATAAACTGGATGAACTGGTCGAACGCGGATATGAACATGCGCTCGAAATGCTATTGCCTATTCGGGATACGCTTCCTTCTTCTTGAATTTAGTTTCCCGATCCGGTCATAGCGGACTGAATCTGGTAACGCTCCAATAAACCATCTAGATATCGATAAGTTTCAGGATCTAACTGCTGCATATAGCCATCAAGGATTCGATGACACTCCTGCTGCTTTGCAACGGGCATGCGCCGCATGATGTCAAATGTCACTTCCCACTGGGAACGCAACAACGAAGCATAGGCAATATGATGCAGAACCTGCTCATCAATTTGTGCAATCGCGCAGGCGACCACGTCTCTGGCCTCATCTTGCATATAATTGACAATCACCAGCATATCCGTCCATAAATCACAACGGTCAGCCGCCTCGACAATACTCTGGATAATCTCGACCCGTCTTAAAGCCGGCAAATTAGCAACAAAATGCTGGGCTTGTGCTGACAGGCAAGCCACCACCGGTAGCATATCTTCCCACAACTGATCTTCTTGCGCAGCCTGAATAATGGCATTGATTACAGGCTCGCCTTGCAGAACCGCCAGATCACCCAGCTCCTGCTTCAACCCATAACTGATGTAACTCATCAAGGCCAAAACTTTTGGCCAGATGAGGCGCTGTGCCGGATCGCCAATAATCAATAACGCTTTCTCGATCCGCTGTTTCGGTAAGACATGCACCAGATGGTCAATTTGCTCACGTGACTCAATAAAAAATGCAATTTCCAGCAAATCACTTTCACTCTCGACCACTTGCGCCACATCTTGTAATACCGCATCGGACAGCATACTGACGAAACGGCCCATGGTGACAAAGTCACGTTGTTCCAGTAGAACTCGGGTAATCTCCGTAATCTGATGCGTGGTGAGATAGCCCAATAACTCTCTTGCCAAGCGTGGGTCGAGATACACCGAGATAGCGGCTACAGTTTTAGCAGGCAGATGCTTCACAATGCGATAAGAACTTTCTGTCGATAAATACACGGCAATTTGTGCCACGATAAACGGCTCTAAGCAGTGTTTGACCATAAAAACACTGATCCAGCGCGGCAACCAGCTTACCCAGGCAGCCAAATAACGGAAGCGTTTTTTCTGCTGATTTTGTAATCGTTCTAATATGGCAAAACGGAATTGTCTTAAATTTTCTGGTGCCAAAGGCTGCAAAAAGGCTAATTCAGCTTCGGTGACCTTCAAGATGCGCGCCAATTTGATTATCTCTGCCTGCACCGCAAGTCGAGTCATAAGCTTACTCCCTAGACTTTATCTCGGAACAGCCAACGTAGAAAAAAAGGAGTTTGATACAAACTCTGATTCATTTTCTGATCTTCATGTTCTAGGGTATGTTGTAATTGTTGGTTGAGCCAGGCCAGCTCCTGCGGGTTTAATTGAGAAAATGCCTTCAGACTCATGACAGGCCGATGTAATTGTTGTGCCAGCTGTTCCAGCTGGGTTTTATCTGTCTTTTCCATAATAGACCCTACTCCGAGATTATTGTTGTTTTATCTTTTCAGTCTATGCTCAATTGAAATGGATTACCAGTTGCACCGATCATGATAGAAAGCAGCGTCAAGTCTCAGCAGTTTTCTTCATTTTTATAGAACGATACATTCTATAAAAAGTTGCCTTTTCACTTAAAAATCTGGCTATAATCGAGGTACATCGCTTCAGGGCGGGGTGAAATTCCCCACCGGTGGTAAGTTAGGCAACACACTCAAATGACCTAACCAGCCCACGAGCCTGTATATATTTTTATATACTCGCAGATTTGGTGAGATGCCAAAGCCGACGGTATAGTCCGGATGAAAGAAGACGAAACCACTGAAATACGCTTTTGCGTTGTTTTGGTGTACGCTTATTTTTTACATCAGTCCTGAAATGTTCAACCGTATCCTATTTACGAGAGCGTTTCATTATGTCTAGTTTAATTCAACCCGAACTTTTCTTTTCAGCCCTTTCCCCTGCTGAACAACGTATTCAACAAGCTTTAGAAGATATCCGCCAAGGCAAACCTGTGTTGGTGATGGATGACTTCGACCGTGAAAATGAAGCTGACCTGATTATTGCAGCCGAAACACTGACTGTTGAAACCATGGCGCAAATGATCCGGGATGGTTCAGGTATTGTATGCCTATGTTTGACTGAAGCACTGGCAGATCATTTAGAACTTCCACCGATGGTCGTAGATAACTCAAGCCAGTTTAAAACTGCGTTTACCGTGACCATTGAAGCAGCTCAAGGCGTAACCACAGGTGTATCGGCCAAAGACCGCGTCACCACTGTTTTGGCAGCCACCAAAGATGGGGCTGTGCCGAGTGATCTAAGCCGTCCTGGTCATGTGTTCCCTTTACGCGCACGTGAAGGCGGTGTTCTGACCCGTCGTGGTCATACTGAAGGTACGATTGATCTGGCGCGTTTGGCAGGTTTAAAACCATCTGGCGTATTATGCGAACTAACCAATCCGGATGGTTCAATGGCGTCAGGTATTCAAGTGTTAGCTTATGCACAAACCCATGGCTTGACCGTGATCAGCATTGAAGAACTGGTGCAATACCGCTTAAAACATAATGTCTGATGAGACATAAAAAAGCCTCGATATTTCGAGGCTTTTTTTATTACTTGAATTTTAAGAAACTTTACGTTCTGCATTCAGTTCAGCCACCGTTTCAATGAGCTGGCTAAATTGAGAAATTTGCGTTACCGGCTGTGCCTGAGCCAGTTCCTCTGCCCGACCATAACCATAATTAACGGCAATGGTTTCAATCCCGTTGGCACGTGCACCCATAATGTCATACTGACGATCCCCCACCATAATACACTGCTGGGCATCGAGATGTTCTTGCTCAAGAATATAGGCAATCAAGTCCGCTTTATTAGTCCGCTCACCGGTCAGCTCACTGCCATAGATGGCGGTAAAATATTGATCCAGTTTGAAATGAGCTAAAATTTGTTTGGCAAATACTACAGGTTTGGCAGTAGCGAGAAATAGTCGATAACCTTCCGCCTGTAATTGCTGCAGTGTTTCTGCGACTGACGGATAAACTTCATTTTCAAATAAGCCTGTCACTGAAAACCGCTCACGGTAAGCCAGTAATGCCTGCTCAGCCAGTTCATCATCCTGGGTATTGAGTAATTTTGCCAAAGAAGCTTTTAAGGGTGGGCCAATGGTCCAGTCCAGATCCACGTCATCAGTCAAAGGTTGACCTAACTTTTGCAAAGCAAAACGAATTGAACCATGAATTCCTGTTTTAGGGTCAGTCAGCGTCCCATCTAAATCGATGAGAATATTTTTGATCGTCATTCGTTCAATCTCTTGCAGCCTTACACAACAGAGTCGAGAGTTTCTCGAAACTTCCCTATACTACCGTATATTGAAGACTAAAAGGAAATTGCAGTGCGTCCAACCGTGCTTTGTTTTTCAGGTTTAGATCCATCTGGCGGGGCTGGCTTACAGGCAGATATTGAAGCTATTGGACAAAGTGGTGCGCATGCTGCCATTGCCTGTACCGCATTAACCATCCAAAACTCACAACAAGTATTTGGCTTTGAAGCCACTTCAAAAGAATTGCTCCTTGCACAGGCCAATGCTGTGGTCGGTGACTTACCGATTAAATGTGTAAAATCAGGCATGCTGGGCACAACCGATAATATTGCTGCACTGGCTGAATTCTTGCGCACCCATCCAGACTATCTCTATGTCCTAGACCCCGTTTTAGTGGCAAATAGCGGCGGTTCATTGGGTGACCAAGCTACATTAGTCAAAGCCTTTGTTGAATTGATTCCTTTAGCGACGGTAATCACGCCCAATACGGTTGAATTAAGAGCTTTAACCGGTCTGGAAGATATTGAACAAGCCACGCAAAAACTGTTTGAAATGGGTGCAAAAGCCGTATTGGTCAAAGGCGGCCATGAAGATACCCCTGATCATATCCGCAATGTGCTTTATGCAGATGGAAAAATGCTTGCAGAAAGCCGCTGTCCACGTTTAGAAGGTCAATATCACGGTTCAGGTTGCTCTCTGGCAAGCTTCATTGCAGGACGTCTGGCGCTGGGTGATTCTTTAAAAATTGCCGTTCAACATGCTGAAACCTGGTTGTTTGGCGTATTGAAACAGGCAGAAACCCCTGTACCCAATGGGCAAAAGATTCCAAAACGCTTTTAAGCGCTGCAGAAACCGTTCGTTTTTTCAAAAAATTTTCATTAAAAAAGGCGCATCAAGCGCCTTTTTTAGTTCCATCAGATTACTGTGGAATACGTAAAACCTGTCCCGGGAAAATGTCATCGGCATTTTTAAGTAACGGGCGGTTCGCTTCAAAAATCTTGTTGTACTGGTTCGGATCGCCATAATATTCTTTTGAAATCTTCGACAGGTTGTCGCCTGATTTCACGGTATAGAATTTACTTTCTGGTTCCGGTGTTTCCACGGTCATCTGATCATCCACTTTCGCAACATGATCTGTGTTTCCGACCGCCAATACGATCTTTTCTTTATCCGCCTGGCTTTTTACCTGCCCTTTAATTGTTGCGGTATCTGTGCTGCCATTATAGGTCACAGACAAACCTTCAACCCCTAGACCCAAACTCTTAATCAAACCTAATAACTTATTTGCAATCTCTTGAGCTGATGGTTCAGCTGGTGTTGCTGGCGCAGCTTGTGGCTCTGCTGGTGCTGTATTTTTCTTACCGATACCTTTAACAAAATCAAAAAGACCCATTGTTATTACCTCTGTAATTATTAATCTCAAATCGTCAAAATAGACTTACTTTAGTTATACCGAAAAAAATAATCACTCGAGTTTCAATTTAAAGCGGTCTTGTAAATATATGTATATCCACTAAAACTCAGGATATTTACTGCTCTTATTCAATAGCCCATAAAAAAGCCACCTGACGGTGGCTTTTTTATCATGCAAGCTGATTAAGCAAGTTTCTTAGTTACGTAATCGATTGCAGATTGAACAGTTGTGATTTCATTTGAATCTTCATCTGGAATCGTGATGTCAAAATCGTTTTCGAAAGACATTACAAGTTCAACCAAATCTAAAGAGTCAGCACCTAAGTCATCCATGAAAGATGCTTCGTTTTTAATCTCTTCAGCACGCATACCTAATTGTTCAGCTACAGCTTGTTTGATGCGTTGTTCGATATCGCTCACAGGAATTCTCCTCATTGCTTGTGGCGTTTTAATTTGCCACTAGTTTAATTGAATATAAAAATTTTTAAAAGTTTATACATCGCCAGTTAGGCCATGTATAGACCACCATTTACGTGTAAAACTGTACCAGTAATGTAACTCGCCTTATCGCTGGCAAGGAAACTCACTGCATCAGCAATATCTTGAGGTTCGCCTAGACGATTTAAAGCTACTTGATCAGTCATTTTTTTACGAATCTCTTCGCTTAACTGATCAGTCATTTCAGTGGCAATGAAACCAGGTGCAACACTGTTCACTGTAATCTGACGGCTCCCCATCTCTTTTGCCAAGCTACGACTGAATGCTTCAATCCCTGCTTTCGCTGCCGAGTAGTTCGCTTGTCCAGGATTGGCAAAATGAGCAACCACTGAACTAATATTAATAATGCGGCCGAAACGTGCTTTGGTCATGCCTTTCAATACACGCTTAGATAAGCGGTATACCGCTTTCAGATGAATATTGAGAATGTCATCCCAATCATCTTCCGACATACGCAGCAACAAATTATCTTTGGTAATGCCTGCATTGTTGACCAATACCAGCACCGAACCGTATTTTTGCTCGATGTCTGAAACCAGTGCATCAATCGCAGCACCATCACGCACATCGAGTACAGCACCTGCACCATGTTCAGCAAAGCTTTCTGTCAGCTTTTGCGCGCCTGCTTCAGAAGTTGCGGTGCCAACCACAAAAAAACCGTCTTGAATGAGTTGCTGTGCAATTGCAGCGCCAATACCGCGGCTTGCTCCTGTCACTAACGCAACTTTTCGTTGTTGTGTCATGCAATTTTTCCTTCTGCCACTAACACTGCGTTTAGGGCATCTTCCATACGTGCTTTGCTATCAATGGCAAATGCTTTTTCTATGTTCGGTAATCGCTTGGCAAGATTGCTGAGCACAGTCCCTGGTCCACATTCAACCATGTACTGGATTCCCTGATCTTGCAGATATTGCATGGTCCGTGTCCATTGAACCGACTGGTACAATTGGGCTGTTAAGGCCTGACGTAACTGCGCAACATCTGTCGCGATTTCCGCGTTGACATTTTGTATTACAGGAAGGCATGGTAGCTCAATGGCAGTTTGTTCCAAAGCTTCAGCAAACTTTTCTGCTGCTGGCTTCATCAAGGTACAATGTGAAGGCACTGAAACTGGCAATGCAATCGCCTTACCAGACTGCTCTTTTGCTTCAGCCATCACTTGCTGAACCAATGCAGCACTACCCGCAATCACAACCTGACCCTGTGCATTGTAATTTGCAGCTTCAACAGAACCTTGACCCGCAGCAGAAACCTTTTCACAAAGTTCAACCACTTTGTCATCTGCCAAGCCAAGAATTGCCGCCATTGCGCCTTCGCCTTGAGGAACAGCGCTCTGCATTAATTGACCGCGTAAATGAACCAGTTTAACCGCATCAGCTAAAGTCATCGCTTCTGCTGCAACAAGCGCACTGTATTCCCCTAAAGAGTGCCCAGCAAGGTACTTTGGCACAATTCCACCCAGTTCTAACCACACACGCCATAAGGCAATACTTGCAGTTAATAACACCGGCTGGGTGTTTTCAGTCTGGTCTAAACCTTCACCGCTCTGGGCAATATGCCAAAGATCAAAACCAAGTGCTGCCGATGCTTCTGCAAATGTGTCTTGAACGACACTAAATTGCTCTGCAAGTTCAGCCAACATACCTGCTTTTTGTGAACCCTGACCAGGAAAAACAAATGCTGTTTTTGTTGCTTGAGCAGCCTGCTCAAGTCGCTTAGTCGACATATAAAAATCCTTAAAATGGTCTATCGCCAATTTCATCAACATGCATGATTCTACATGAGAATGACAACAGACTCTTTTCCGATGCGGCAATTTACCATTGATTAAATCGTTTTTTAATTGCGAAAAACAACAAAAAAGGGAGCTTTCGCTCCCATTTTTTCTATACTTTAAGCTAACGCTTAATGCATATGGTTCAATTATTCAGCATCAGCTGCTTTAGCGAATAATTGACGACCACGGTAGATACCATCTTTAGTCACGTGGTGACGACGATGAGTTTCACCCGTAGTTTGGTCTACAGATAATGCATTCTCGGTTAAAGCGTCATGTGAACGGCGCATGTCACGGCGAGAGCGACTTTTACGGTTTTGCTGAACGGCCATGATGGCTCCTTACAAAGATCGAAAAAATGGATCAGAAACAAATTCAGTTGTCTTAACTCAACATTATATCACAAATTATGAGTTAAGTTTACCCTTCAAACTTGCCAAAACATCAAACGGGTTATCCCGTTTCTCTTCGACAACGTCCTGAATGGCAGGTCGATGCTTATGCTCACAAACATCATGCTTGGGAGATAAAGGCATCAACAATAACAGTTCATCTTCTAGTAGTGCGAGCAAATCAATCGAAGCAGGTGTATCAAAATCACCTTTTTTCGAAGACTCGCTTTCACCTAAAACGATGAAATCAGCATCCTCATCCAAGCGCTCTATCAGTGACTCATCATCGATCAAGGCCAAATGAAAATCTGAAACAAGTTCAGTTTCAACAGTATCCAGACAACGCTGGCATTCCATTGGAACTTTCGTTTCAATACGTCCATCCAGCCATACAATGCGATGATATGCATCCATTGATAGCTTACAGTCTACGTTGATCAATCGATCATTAATTGATCCAACAGCTTCACGAGCGATACGAGCAAAGCGAGACAATGGCAGTGTGCCTGACCATGTAAAGCCCTGTTCAGCCCATTTAAACGGCTCAATCTGTGCCGGAAAGGTATTTGCTGACATAATTAAGGCGGCAATTCTACAAATTCATCGGTACTCTGTCAAAGATTAAGATACAATTTTGCACTTCTTTAGACAGAACTCGGGGTAAATTAAGCAATGCACCTGTTGCAGCCGCAACTTGAAGTAACAACTTCATTACTTGTAAGCACCCATTCAACCTCTGCTCCTGCATTAACGCCAGATCAAGTGCAACGCTCATCTTGGCAAAAGTTAATATCAGAACCAGAACAGGTCGATTGGCTTATTTTACACTTTAATCACTGGTTTTCCCACCATAATGTCACACTAGTTAAAGGTGATTTTGAACCAGAATATTTCCCGGCGGAAAATGGTCAGCCTGCAAGAATCCAGTTTGCCCATGGTTTCTTTAATAGTGCACTGCATGAAATTAGTCACTGGAGCATCTCGGGTGCACAGCGTCGCCTACTCCCGGATCTGGGATACTGGTATGCGCCAGATGGTCGAACTGCTGAACAGCAAGCGCTGTTTGAGCAGGTTGAAATCAAGCCACAAGCCATTGAATGGTTGTTTGCAAAGGCTTTTGGCCGAAAGTTCCGTATCTCTTTAGATAACTTGACCGGCGATGGCGGTAATGGTCAGCAATTTAAAGATCATGTCTTTATGCAAGTACAGCGTTATTTTTCAGGTGAAGCCAAGTTACCACGCGATGCTGCGCATTTTATTCATTACATCTGTCTATGTACCCGTCATGGCCGACCGTTACAACTCGATGAATTTAAACGCGAAGACCTTGATTAAAGGACAAAATTGTCACATCTAATGCTTGCAACTTGACCGCAACCCGCTTCATACTCAATTTAGCCATATAGATCAGGGAGTTCAAAGATGTTGCATTTACATATTCATCCCGAAAATCCACAGGCACGCTTAATCACACAAGCAGTGGAACGTATTCGTGCTGGGGATGTGGTGATTTATCCGACCGATGCGGCCTACGCCATCGGTTGTCAGATCGGAAATAAAAATGCGATGGAACGTATTGCGCAAATTCGTGGTCTGGGGCCAAAGCATCAATATGCCATTATGTGCTGTGACCTCTCTGACATTGCGACCTATGCCAAAGTCGATAATGCCATGTATCGTTTATTAAAAAATAATACACCTGCTGTCACCACGTTTATTTTGCCGGCAACCAGCGAAGTACCCAAGCGTTTAATGCATCCCAAGAAAAAAACCATTGGTCTACGTATTCCTAGTAATCCTGTTGCACAAGCTCTATTAAAAGAACTCGGTGAACCGTTACTGACCAGTACTTTAATTTTGCCCGATCAGAACGACCCACTAGATGATCCATACGATATTGAAAACCAGTTGGGTAAACGTATTGATGTGTTTATTGACAGTGGTTTCGGAACCTTATCAACCACCAGTATTGTCGACCTATCAGGAGAGAATCCTGAAATTGTGCGTCGTGGTGTCGGGGATGTCAGTGCTTTTGAATAAGGACTGACACCCGCTCTCTCTAAATCTTAGGCATATGGAAAGTTTGGACATTGCGCCAGAACTTGCTGAGTACTTTGTATTTTCTGGCCAGACATATTAAAAATTTCGATTTCAAATGACAGCCGATCTTCAATTAAAAGCCCATACACCTTGGTTCTTGTGCTTTGTTTAAGCGTCTGAAAGTTTTTTAGAAAGATACAGCTTTGCTGCTGAAGCTGCGCAGCGCTGACCGGGTTATGGCCTTCACCCCGTAATTTCATCTTCACCCTAATCTTCGGGTAGGAATTAACGGCGTGAATATCCATGTTCCACTTCGAAGCCGTCGGGTTGGCGCGATGATTAATCTTGCTGACGATCAATCTGCCTAAATACTGCCTTAACAGTTCTTTTTGAACAGAAGGATTGTTCCAGACAAAAAAACTTCCGATCAGAACAACCGGTAAGGTCAGCATCAGGCCAACAATTATTTTTCTTTTCATTGAAGTGATATACCGCAATATTTCTCATTAAAACGACGAACAACAACTCAGATTTCAAAAAAGTCTGATAACCGCTGTTTCTGGAATCCCTGTACATCAAAATTTGATGGATTTAACCACTGTAAGTAGCCTTGTTGCAGTGCCGGCCACTCCTCATCAATGATTGAAAACCATGCAGTATTGCGGTTACGGCCTTTAGTGATGCGGTCTTGGCGAAATAGCCCCTCATATTGAAACCCAAAGCGTAACGCCGCTGCTTTAGAGGGTGCATTGCAGTCATCACATTTCCACTCTACCCGTCTAAAGCCCTGTTTGAAGCATTGTTGTAACAGTAAAAATATGGTTTCAGTCGAGGCTTTGGATTTTTTCATCTGATGTGAGTAGTACACATTACCGATTTCAATCGCCCCATAGTTTAGTCGTGGGTTCAACAGCGCAATCCAGCCCTGAACTTTGCCATCCACTTCAATCAGAAAATGGGTGGAACCCTGAAAGCCAAATAAATCGTCTAAGCTTTGTTTTAGTTGTGCTTTGCTCTCTGGCGCAGAATAAGGTAAATAGGTCCAGCATGCCGCATCAGGCTCAGTTTCTACAGCCTGCCAGATTTCACTGGCAGCCTGATCGGAAATTTCACCGTCAATATGAAGCAGTTGAACGTATTGCCCCGTCAGATTTTGCTCAATGGGTAGACAGGGCTGATGATCAATGGCAAAGCCAACACTTTGTCCAAACGGATTTTGTTGCGTTTTTAAATATTTTTTCATGGCAATTTATAATTAAGAAGCAAACATGATTTTCGCTGCTCATTTAAGCATAAGTTTTTTAGCTGACCTAGCTGATCCTACATAAATAGGAAAAATACCCTGAGAAGTTTAAGGTTTTTGTAAGTCAGCAATTTATTAAATTCGGGTTTTCGAGTAGAATGAGCCTGCTCTTGGTAGCATGTGCCTTTCCTGCACAAAAATTATATCTTTTCATGCTTTTGAAAATTCGCGTGGCTTATAACGGTAATGAACCAAATTCTCCCCCAAACTTTGGAGTCCACTCCTTCCATTCGCGTGCTTGACGAGTGGCAAGAAGTCATACCTGAAGATTTGTATATTCCACCCGCCGCGTTTGAAATTTTACTGGAACAGTTTGAAGGGCCACTGGATTTCCTGATTTACTTGATCCAAAAAAATGGCTTTGATTTATTACAAGTGGATATTTCACCGATTGCCACCCAGTATCTGTCTTATATGGACAGTATGAAATCGTTGAATATCGAACTGACAGCGGATTATATGGTGATGGCCGCGCTTCTGGCGGATCTGAAATCACGTCTGTTATTGCCTAAACCTGCGGTTGTCGATCAATTTGAAAAAGATCCAAAACAGGAATTGATTGACCGTCTGGAAACCTATTTACGGATTAAACAGGCTGCCGAACGATTGGGACAAATGCCGATCTTCGAGCGTGATACCTTTAGTGCCAATGTCAGTCTGGGGCATATTGCACCGATTTATGAAGGCTATGATGTCGCCGCCTTACATGATGCCTTGTTCTGTGTATTTAACCGCCCTGAACCGATCACGCATGTGGTGGCACAAGAACCCGTCTTGCTAGAAGAACGGATTGCCTTTATTGAAAGCCAGCTCGCATTAGGTGAAGCGTTGAGTTTTATTGAATTATTAAATCCCCAGCAAGGTCGTATGGGGATGGTGGTGACCTTTATGGCCGTACTTGAACTCACACGCCAGCAAAAAATCCAGATTATTCATACTGGTATTGAAGCTCCGTTGACCATTCAGGGAGTGGCCGCATGAGTCTAGAACAGTTAGAACAAAATGAAAGCCTGTCACTTGAAGACATTCACCACGATGTTTTATTACAAATCGAAGCGATCCTGTTCGCCAGTGACTCACCAGTTTCGATTGCCCGTCTAAAAGAAGCCTTTCAAAACCAATATAATAAGCAACAATTGCGGACCTTTGTGCAGCAACTGGCGATGTTGCAGCATGGCCGTTCGATTGAATTGATTGAAACGGCACAAGGCTTTCGTTTTCAGGTGCGCGCCAAATATCGCAATATCATTGCACAAGTCTGGCCAGAACGTCCGACCAAGTTATCACCCTCATTACTCGAAACTGTCGCAGTGATTGCTTATCATCAACCTGTAACACGTGCCGATATTGAGCAGATTCGTGGTGTCTCTAATAACAGCCAGATTTTAAGAACACTTTTTGACTGGAACTGGATTAAAGAAGCCGGTTTCAGAGATTTACCCGGAAGACCTGCGTTGTTGATTACAACGCCCCAGTTTTTAAATGCTTTTGGTTTAGCTTCGCTAGGTCAATTGCCTCCCCTGCAGAACGCCAAGGAAGCATTCATGGCTCTCGATGCACATGCGCCGAAGTCTTGAGAAGGTGAACTGTTGATCATTATGTCTAAGGTTGTGCTGTCATGAGTGAAAAATTACAAAAGGTTTTAGCGAGAGTCGGGCTCGGCTCGCGTCGCTATATGGAGGAAGTCATTGCTGCTGGTCGTGTCAGTATCAATGGTCGTATTGCCCAGGTCGGTGAACGTATCGAACCAGGTGATGAACTTCGTATCGATGGTCGTAAAGTACAGTTCCAGATTGAAGACGAAATCCGTCGTCGTGTGTTGATTTACTATAAGCCAGAAGGTGAAATTTGCTCACGCAATGACCCTGAAAAACGCCCAACCGTATTTGATCATTTACCTCAAATTGCCAATGACCGCTGGGTCATGGTGGGTCGTCTGGACATCAACAGTACAGGTCTGTTGCTATTCACCAATGATGGTGAACTTGCCAACCGTTTAATGCACCCTTCAAACGAAGTTGAGCGTGAATACGCGGTTCGTGTCATGGGTGAAGTGACACCGCAAATTCGCAACAACATGCTCAAAGGTGTTGAGCTTGAAGATGGCCCGGCGAAATTTGAATCTTTCTCTGAAATTGGTGGTGACGGCATCAACCGCTGGTATCAAGTAGTAGTTAAAGAAGGTCGTAACCGCGAAGTACGTCGTATCTTTGAATCACAAAGCCTGAAAGTCAGCCGCTTGTTACGTACCCGTTACGGCACGGTGATTTTACCGCGTGAATTACGTACCGGTCGCTGGATGGAACTGGATAAAACCGATATCGACAATTTGGCTAAATCAGTCGAGTTAAAACCACGTCAAGGGACCGGTCTATTCGGTATGGCAAAACGTCGTACCGAACGTATGGCAGACAAGCCGATGGCTGCACGTCGTGGTGGATATTTACGTCAACAGCGCCGTGATGATGAACAAGATCAATCACAGCAACGTTCAGGCGGTAATAGCAACAATAACAATGGTCGTAAAACCATTGGTTTCAACAAAGGCTTTAAAAAGTTTTAATCCTTGAGTTTGAAATAAAAAAACGCTCTGATCAGAGCGTTTTTTTATGACTTGATTTTAATGATGGGCAATCCCTTGCGGAATTGCATTCAATAATTTCTTGGTATATTCATGCTGTGGATACAAATACAGTTGATCCGAATTAGCGATTTCAACCAGTTCACCATGATTCATCACCATCACCTGATCTGAAATATATTTCACCACCGATAAATCATGTGAAATAAAGATATAGCTCAATCCAAACTCATCCTGTAGATCCTGCAATAAATTCAGCACTTGCGCCTGCACCGATACATCCAGTGCAGAGACCGATTCGTCACAGATCAGGATTTCAGGTTTTAAAGTCAAGCAACGCGCAATCGCAATCCGTTGCCGTTGCCCGCCAGAAAACTCATGCGGATAACGGTCATAAGCCTGCACAGGCAAGCTGACACGCTCTAATAATTCCAAGGCAATTTTCTTACGCTCGGTGTCATTTTGACCAATACCATGAATCCGCATCGGTTCCAGTAAAATCTGTCCAATGGTAAAGCGTGGATTGAGTGAGGCATAAGGGTTCTGGAAAATGATCTGGATCTTGCGTTGGTACTGACAAAACTCTTTCTCACTCATGGCCAGAATGTCTTTACCACCAATCAGCGCCTGTCCACCAGTGGCTTGGTGTAAGCGCATCAATAACAACCCGATGGTGGTTTTTCCCGAACCCGACTCACCGACCAAACCTAATGTTTTGCCTTTGGCCAGTTGAAAGGAGACCCCTTTCACGGCCTGAAACTCCTCTCGTCCCCATAAGCCTTTACGACTATAAAAAGATTTTTTCAGGTCTTTGACCTCTAAAATAATCTGTTCATCTCCCTTCAGACCACGAGTACGTTGTTTGAGATTCAGGTCAGATAACTGGCTCACTTCAACCCATTGTCCATGTTCCTGTTTCATAAAGTCACTAGTCACAGGTAAGCGGTAAGGTCGTGAAGCCAACTGCGGACGGCAATGCAGCAAAGCTTTGGTATAGACATCCTGTGGCCGTTCCAGCACTTGCTCAACCGGACCACATTCCCGAACTTCCCCATGCCGCATGACAATCACCTCATCGGCAATTTCCCCGACCAGCGCCAGATCATGAGTAATAAACAACATCGACATCTGGTGACGTTGTCGTAATGATTCCAGCAAATCAATGATCTGTTTCTGAATGGTGACATCCAAAGCCGTGGTCGGTTCATCCGCAATCAAAAGCTTCGGTTCACAGGCAATAGCCATCGCAATCATGACCCGTTGCTGCTGTCCACCCGAAAGCTGGCTTGGATAGGCATCAATCTTGGTTTCAGGAGCAGGAATACCGACTTCCCGGAGCAATTCCAATACCCGGGCTCTGGCCTCCTTGCGCCGCATGCCCAGATGAATACGCAGCACTTCGGCAATCTGATCACCGACCGTAAATACCGGATTTAATGAGGACATGGGTTCCTGAAAAATCATGGCAATGTCTTTACCACAAATCTTTCGGATTTCACCTGCTGACAGGTGCAGTAAATCCTTGCCTTCAAACTTGATCTGGCTGCGTTCTACAATCTGGCTCTGGCCTTTTGGCAATAGCCCCATCACCGCCAGTGAGGTCACTGATTTACCGCTGCCGGACTCACCCACCAAAGCCACGGTTTTATTTTTAGGGATCGAAAATGAAATTCCTTTCACGGTTTCAATCCACTGTTTATTTTCGCCTTTAAAGCTGACCCGAAGCTGTTCAACCTGTAATAGCGGTATTTCATTCTGATGTTGCATATTGTTCACTCCGCTATTTCAACTTAGGATCCAGTGCATCACGTAAAGCATCGGTAAACATCGAGAATGCCGTGACCAGTATCGCCATTGCAATTGATGCTGCTGCCAGCTGCCACCATTTCCCCAGAATCAGTTCACTTTGCGCTTCATTCAGCATACTGCCCCACGACACCACACCGACAGGCACACCAAAACCGAGGAAGCTCAGAATCACTTCCGATTTGATAAAAGACACCACCAGAATCGAAATCTGTACCAGTGCAATATGACTCACATTAGGAAAGATATGCACAAACATACGGCGTAAATGACTGACACCAATCGCCTTGGCAGCAAGCACATATTCACGCGACTTGTGTTTCATATATTCAGCACGAATCAGACGAAATACCCCAGTCCAGCCCGTCAAACCAAGAATAAGTACAATCGACAAAATGCCTTTTTGCTGGAGTACTGCGGCAATCGCCAGAACCAGCAACAAATAAGGAATCGAGGTAAAAATGTTATAAAACCAGTTCAGAATATCATCGACCCAACCGCCAAAATAACCTGCAATTGCCCCCAGAAAAGTCCCGATCACCACAGCCAGCAGCGCCGACAACAAACCAACCAGAATCGACGTTTCCGCCCCTTTAATGGTTTTCAATAGAATATCCTGCCCCCATTTATCGGCCCCAAATGGCAAGGTGGTTTTTAACTCCTGCTTTTGTTCAAGCAAATGCCCACCCAGTTGCTGATCAATTTGCTGTATATCTTCCGCCAAAGGATCAACCACACCATAATGATCGATGTAGCCACTTTGCTGTTCATTCTGGATCTCGCTGTTGAGCTGGCGGATGACATCTTTTAAGGGGTCTACCGGATTTTCTGGTAGCGTTTCGTTAAGCTTCGCCGCTTCCCCAGTTGACGAGGCATCGGCATCGGCGCCTAAAAACGTTGGTGGTGCATAACTGACCGCCACTTCCTTATTCCAGTCCGATGCAATCACACCGGTCATGGATAAGGCCAGCAGGATGAAATAAAACAGCACGACAATAAAGGAAACTACCGCAATACGATCTGATTTCAGTCGCTTTAATGCCAGTTGCCATAATCCTGTTGCAGCCGTGGATTCATCAGAAGATGCTTTGCTTTTAAAAATTGTACTTAGCATTGTGCTCTCCTCTACTTCAACTGAACACGAGGATCGAGGAGCTTATAAATCAGATCGGCGATCAGGTTAAAAATCATGGTCATTGCAGCGATATAGACCGTAATTGCCTTGATCACTGGAAAATCGCTACGCTCTACCGCAATAATGATTTCCCGTCCAATGCCCGGGATGCCAAAAAAACGCTCAATCAGGAAGGCACCAATTAACAAAGCCGGTAAACTTGCCATGACTTCGGTCACAATCGGAATGGACGCGTTACGTAGCACATGCACACCCAGTACACGCGATTCGCCCACACCTTTGGCACGGGCAGTACGTACATAATCCTGATGAATCTCATCCAGCACAAAACTGCGATACAGCCGCAAGGTCGGTGCAATACTTACCACCAGCATAATCAGGATCGGTAATAAGGCATATTGAAACAGGTTTTCACTGAAATGATCACTCCATCCCTGCACCGGAAACCAGCTGAGCTGATAGGCCAAAACATACTGGAAAACAATGATATACACCAGAATACTGATCGACATGCCAATGGTACACAGCATCATCACCATACGGTCTGTCAGCGAGCCACGCACGGAAGCAACAGCCAGTGCCAAGATAATTGAAATTACGGTTTGTAAAATCGTCAGTGGAATCAATAGCGTCAGTGATGGCCCTAAACGGGTCAGAATAATCTGTGAGACCGATTCACCGGTACTCCAGCTGACACCATAATCAAAGCTCAGAATCTGCTTGATAAAAATCCATAGCTGTACGTAGTAAGGTTGATCTACGCCCAACTGTTTGCGGATGTTTTCAATTTGCTCCGGGTTAGACATCTTTCCTGCCAGAATATATGCAGGATCGCCCCCCACCCAGTTAAATAAAAAGAAAATCAGCAAAATAACACCCAACATGGTCGGGATCATTTGCCATAGTCTACGCACGACATAAGCAAGCATAATGGCAAATCCTTATTTGACCCGTTGACCAGTAATTTCATTAAAAAATGCTTTGTTCTCAGGCTCTCGACCTAAGAAGTCTTTCACCAGTTGAGCTGCATCCTTTTGGCTGCCTTGTGACAGAATGGTTTGACGATAACGTTGGCCGACAACGGGATTGTTCAGGTTGTTCCCAAAAGCAGACAACATGTCCAGCGCCAGTACTTCAGACCACATATAACCATAGTAGCCAGCCTGATAGCCCATCAAATGCCCAAACTGACCTGGAAATTCGGTAGTGGGTACATAGCCTAATGCCGTGACTGACTCCATTTTCTTCCAGACATCCATCGGCTGGACTTTCAAGGCATCGGCACCATGTAAAGCCATGTCGTATTGTGCATACAGGGTCTGACGTGCATAACGCATACCACGTCCATAATTATGGACCGATTTCAAACGGGCAATCAGGGCATCATCGACGCGTGGACAAGCTGGATCACAATAATCCGCCACTTTAGCTAAGGTCTCTTTACGGCGAGCCCATTCCTCATACATTTGTGAAGGCGCTTCAACAAAATCACGCTCTACCGAGGTTCCTGACTGGCCCGAATAACGCGTTTTCGACAAGATGCCATGTAAGGCGTGACCAAACTCATGCACAAAAGTTTCAAGCTCATCACTATTTAAACCTTTGCGGTTAAAATTGGTCACCAGTACAGAAATCGGTTTACGCTTGCTTAAAGTACTGCCACCATAGACGCCCCACACCGCTGCATGGCCATATTTGCCTTCACGCGGGAATTTATCCATATACAGGCCACCCAGCACTTCGCCGGTTTTCTTGTCTGTCACATCGTAATATTCAACTTCATCCTGCCATGTATCAACTTTGGCGGGTTTAAATTCAATGCCATACAGATCGGAAGAAATCGCAAATAACCATTTTTGCGCCGCTAAAGTTGGAAAATAATCACGCAGTTTTTCCTGATCAATCTGGTATTTAGCTTTACGCAACTTTTCACTCCAATACCCTACATTCCAACGATTGATGTCAGCCTTGTCCAAAGCGATGTTTAATGTTTTGGCTTTAAACGCCCGTAGTTCTTCTACTTCTTTTTGCTCGAGCGGTGCCACCACTTTATGTACATCCGTCAAGAAGCTATTCACGGTTTTTGGTGTTTTTGCCATGCGTTTTTTTAAGGCCAGATCAGCATAACTTGCCTGACCAAACAGCTGTGCCAGTTCATAACGCAAGTCGATAATCTGTTTCAATAAAACCAGATTCTTTTCCGTACCACGACGGGTAAAGGCGGTTTGATAACGCTTACGGGCAGCATCGCTGTCTGCCAGCTCCATGAAAGGCTGATATTCAGGATATTCAAAGCCTAATAAATAATTACCTTTGTCATTTTTCTTTAACCCTGCAATATAACTGTCAGGTAAGCCCTTTAATTCTGCAGGGGTAAATTCCAGTTTTTCCGGATTATCCCGGATATTGCGGGAGAACTCTTGCGAGAGTTTGGTTAATTCATCAAAAATCGTTTTCACCCGAGCGCGCTTCTCAGGGGCTAATTGCACACCGGTATCTTCAAAGGCATCGAGGATGTCCTGACGATATTTGCGATCAATGGCATCTGCTGCCGTGGTATTTTTAATGCGCTGATACAGTTTCGGATTCTGATAAATTTCAGTTTGCAGCTGGTTCAATTTGACTTCACAATCTTCGGCAGCTTTACGCAATTTCGCATCCGGATCGACATTGCTATATAAGCTGATCGGTCCGGCAAAATCTTCAAAACTTGCCATCAGTTGATCCCACTCAGCCAAGACTGGTGCGGCATTAGACTGCTGTTTTACTGTTTGTTTTTCAAGTTGAGCAATACGCTGTTGTAATTTTTCTAAGTTGGCATCACACCATTGCGCACTCGCCGCTGTTTTTAAAATAGGTAAGGTGGTTCTTTCAGCCCAGATATTCTGGCTCATGCCGATGGCCGTCATGGATAACAAAGCCAGACTCGATAATTTCAATATTTTTTTCGCCATTCTTTCTCTCCAATTTAATCTGTTGGTTATTTCTTGTCTTGAATATCAATGTACATCCACTCTGCAGGCAATATAGGATGCTTTTTATAGCCCAGCACCCGAGGCTGCGCGACTACAGTCCGATAACGGGTCGAGACGAATTGTACGGGTGAGTAAAACTCTAAAAGACGTGACATTTTGCGATATAACATATCGCGTTCAGGCCCATCTTCCAGTTTCAGGGATTGTTCATATAAACGGTCATATTCGGGTAATTTAAAGCAGGTATGGTTAGTGGCATGAATATTATTACCATAGAACAACTGCATAAAATTATCGGCATCAGGATAGTCGGCAATCCAAGCAGAGGCTTTAAACATGGTCTTACACTGCTTTTCCGCCTTTAAACCTTCCGCGAAAGGAACGGGCTTGGATACCATATTAATTTTGATATTGGTCAGGTCTTTCTTGAGTAGTTCAGCCATTTGCATACTACGGGCACTGCTGGTGGATGGCATAAACTCAATCACCAGCGGCTTGCCATCAGGCAGTCTGCGCCAGCCATCGGCCCCGACTTTATAGTTATACCGATCCAGTAACAGATTTGCGGCCTTGACCGAATAAGGAATACTGCTTTTATACTCAGGATCATGCCCCGCGACCCCATAAGGAATCGGTGTTTCCAGTTTTTTGGCATTTCCTTTGGCCAGAATCGCAATCATTTTGTCTTTGGAAATGGCCATTGACATGGCACGACGTAATGCAATTTTATCTTTGCCAAAACCACCGACCACCGGATTCTGGATATTCCAGTAAAGATAATCAATCGACGGATCCGGTATACGCGACAACTGGATTCCATTCTTGGCCAGCTCAGGTTTTAAGCTGCCATCTTGCTGTAAGGCTTGTGCGGGCAACTCACCGTCCAGTGTAAATAAATCCAGCCCGTCTTTCTGAAAAGCAAGCCATCCTGATTGTGATTCTTCAATGACACGAATATCAATCACTCCGATCTGCGGCATTTTTTTGCCTTGCATCTGCTGGACGATTTTCTGGTCTTCTGGATTGCTGGCCTTAAAGTTCCAGCTAAAACCACGATAATCAGGATTGGCCTTGAGAATAATCCGTGAACCTGGCGTCCAGTGTGCCAGCACATACGGGCCTGTTCCTACCGGATGCGCCATGGCATAGCCAGTTGTTTTATCCCGGTAGTGCTCAATCACTTCACGGGCGACTGCTCCCGTTGGTTGATGGGCAAGCAACATCGGAAAATTATGGTTTGGCTCTTTTAAGCGAATCACCAAGGTATAACGATCAGGGGTCTGAATGCCACTGACCGGCTGATCGTAGTTAAATTTTCCAGTTTTACTGGCCTGTTGGATTAAAGCATCCATCCCGGCAATTTTATCTTCGAATAACCAGCTATTCGGTGAGCGTAAGTTTGGGTCCAGTAAGCGCTTATAGGAATAGGCATAGTCTGCCGCCGTCAACTCTCTGGGCTTGCCTTTAAATACCGGATCAGCAGCAAAATAAATCCCTTTCTTTAGCCGGATGGTATAGGTCAGACCATCTGCACTCACTTCGGGTAAGGCAGCGGCAGTATTGGGTACCAATTGTGCTGGCGATGCCAGATAGTCATAGGTATAGAGGGTTTCAAAGACAGAATATAAAACATGGGCAGAATATAAATCTTGAGTCGCCACGGGATCAAAGCCCGTTTCTGCCACCGGAAAAGCATAACGTAATACTTTTTTGGGATCTGCAGGACTTTTCGCTACTACCGTACTGACTGCGCTTGCACATGTTGTCCCCACTAACAGTGCCAACCCCATACATGATACAGAACGTTTAAAATTTTGCTTCATCAGGTATACATCACTTATTTTTGATTTGGTTCAGCAATATCCAGATATTGCCAATTGCTATTCATAATCGGATGGGCCTTAAACCCCTGCACTTCTGGCTGAATCAACCAGTTGCGAATGCGGGTATCTTGCAAGATCCAGATATTGTCGGCCTCAATCTGGCGACTCATTTTTTCATAGAATGGCATGCGTTTTTCCGGTGATTGTTGCATCGCCTGTTTGTATAAATTGTCATACGCCACAGATTGATAACAGGACTGATTACCGCGTCCAACATTGGGTCCATACAGTAACTGAGTGAAGTTTTCTCCTTCTGGATAGTCGGCATGCCATGCACCACTCCACATCATATATTGACACTGCGTGGCCGCTTTTAGGTTATCGGCAAAATTACTGACTTTAAAATCAGCACGTATCCC
Organism: Acinetobacter sp. IK40; assembly: GCF_035615075.1. Lineage (NCBI taxonomy): Bacteria > Pseudomonadati > Pseudomonadota > Gammaproteobacteria > Moraxellales > Moraxellaceae > Acinetobacter > Acinetobacter sp. IK40. Next base: position 26,333 of record NZ_JANBOE010000009.1, read on the forward strand.
GATTGCGTCCAGATTTTTCTTCCATAATTCAGAGTACATCACTGAAGATGAGCCACTTTCAGTATTGATTTTTAAGGTTAAAGCTTTGCCATTAGGTAGGTTACGATAACCATCAGCACCCTTTTTATAACCGAAATGATCCAGTAATTTATTGGCTAATACAGGATTGTAGCCAATGCTACTGCGATAATCGGGGTTATGCCCACTAATCCCTGCAGGAACCAGCATTTCAGCCTTCACTGCCTGGCCTTTGCGTAATATGCGAATATATTCATTCACATTAAACGACATTGCGATTGCTCGCCTTAAGGCAATTTTGTCCAGACTCTTCCCGCCGACTACCGGATCACGCATATTCAGCATCGAATAAGTAATCTCGGCCTCTTTATTGGCATACAGGCGAATCCCCTGTTTTTTTATGGCGGGCTTGAGTTGATTGTTGTGATCAAGCACTTTAGGAATCGCATTTGAGGTGACTTTGTCAAAATCGAGCTGCTTGGACTGAAATGCCAGCCAGCGCGACTGTTCTTCTTCAATAATACTGATATTGACCTTGCCGATTTGTGGCATCTGCTTGCCGCTCATTTCCTTGACCAGTTGGTTGTCCCAGGCCGTGCCCGTCGATTTAAAGTTCCAGACAAAACCCCGGTAATCCGGATTGGCAACTAGTTCGATCTTGCTGCGAGGGACATATTTACTCAGCATATAAGGGCCCGTACCGACCGGATGCATGGCCAGACGATCTTTATAATATTCAACCACTTCACGTGCAGTTGCCCCAAATGAACTATAAGCCAGAATATAAGGAAAGTTATAATCAGGTTGCGTCAGCGTAAATTGAATCGTATATTTATCGAGTGCCTTGATCCCTTCAATCTTGGCATCATAATTAAAATTTCCAGTTTTCTTTGCCTGTTCAATCAGCGCATTGGCACCGACAATTTTATTATCAATAAAAGAAAATGATGAAGCATGATTTTTAGGATCTAAAATGCGTTTAATAGAGTAAACATAGTCTTCAGCCACCAGCTCCCTGCGCTTACCTTTAAATGCGGGATCATCCGTAAAATAAATACCTGACTTTATTTTAAAGGTATAAACTTGTCCATTTTTTTCAATCACAGGTAAGCTTTGTGCAGTTCCAGGCATCAGTTTAACGGGATCTGCCAAATAATCATATTGAACCAGCCTTTCAAAAATTACATCTGCCACATTCCCACTATAGAAATTGAAAGTTTTAACCATGTCAAAACCATCATCCGGAGCTTCAAAAGCAACCCGAAGTACCTTATCCGCTTGCGCAGGTGTTTTTGCGTAGACATATGGCATAAATGCAAATACACCAGATAAAACGGTGACCGTAAAAAAAATAGACTTCAACTCAATACTCACATCATCGTTTTTTAATAAATACTAGACTTTTGCATAGCATTCAACACCGCTGCCATTTCTCTTGCCCTGAATCAGATTTAATTTTTTCATTAAAAAATCATCCACTTGATTTAATTTTACCGTTCGGAAAAATTAAATCGGAAGAAAAATCATTTCCAGGTTAAAAATTACCTTGCTAAATTCATGCCACTTTTCAAATAAAAAAGTTATGATTATTTTTTAACCAAAAACTATAAAAAGCTAAACTGGTTTTCAGGCATCTTAAATAAAAGTAATTTTATGCCAAATCATATTTTTTTATATTATTTCCCATTTCCATGAAATTAGATTAATAAAATACATGTTTTATTGAAATATAAAAGTATTTGCACTAGAAAAAAGCAAAAATAAAACTTTATGATTCATTTTAATGCATCAATAGCAAACTTCTATTTTGTAACTTTATGACAACTTATCCGTACTGATCATTATTTTTGGTTTTTTAATATTTAGTAAAAATATGAAAAGCTTATATATAAAAACTAAAACACTTTTACATAATTTATTCTACATTAAGCGAAATCTAAAAATAGAGCTTGGCACAGGTCTTGCTAAAACGGATTTATCTAATTTTAGAGTGGCAAACCATTTAGGGGTTCAATAAACAATGAAAAAAGCCAACTTCGCTACACCTGACTTCACACAAAAATCGGGCAAAATCATACTCAAACTCAGTACGCTTAGTTTAAGTATGTTGTGTTTAACCATGGCACATGCTGCCGACGCGGACTCAACAACTGAAGAAAAACCCACCAAGGTCGTTAAGGTCGCCGTGACGGGATCTTCCATCAAAGGCGTTGCAGCACAGAGTGCTTCACCGATTACCATCGTCAAAGTAGACGAGATTTTGAAACAAGGGGTGACTACGACAGAAGAAGCACTGACCAAAATTACTGCCAACCAAGCTGGTTTTGTGACTTCACAAAACGTCGGGCGCTCTGGCACAGCGGGAGCAACAGCCAATTTACGAGGCGTTGGTGAAAATAAGACATTGATTTTACTCAATGGCCGCCGTTTGGCTGCAAGTGCATTTGATAGTGGTGTGACCAATTTAAATATCATCCCCCTTGCTATGCTTGAGCGTATCGAGATCGTCCGTGATGGTGCTTCTGCAATTTATGGTACGGATGCGATTGGTGGGGTTATTAACTTCATCACCAAAAAACAATTCACTGGACTGAATATCAGTGGTGGTCTTACACAACCAGAACACAAAGGTGGTGATACCCAAGACTTCAGTATTTTTGGTGGTTATGGCGATCTTGAAGATAATGGTTTTAATGTATTTGGTGTGGTTGATTATCGCCATGGCAATGACATCATGGCTAAAGATAGAAAGGTTAGTGCAAAAGGCAGTCTGATTCCTGAGCTTGGTCTTGATGCACGAAGTTCAGCCTCTTTCCCAGCCAATTTCGTTGATTCTAAAAATGGAACCAGTGGAAATCCTTATGCAGCAACGGGCTGTGGAGGTTATGCAGGTACTGAAGCGCTTGATAAAATTTGCCTATTAAACACCCAAAACCTGATTGGAATCGTACCGAAAACAGAAGATATTTCCGCAATGGGTCGTTTAACACTGAAGCTAAATGATAGCTTCAACGCTATTGGTGAATATGTTTATGCCAATAACAAGGTCTCAACCTCAGTCGCACCTGATGTCTATAACGGCAATAATAAAGTCTCAATTAGCAAGAATAGTAAGTATTATCCAGGCAATGGTTTAGTACCGACTGTTGCGGGCCTCAGTGGTGAACCACTTCTACTCTCACTCCGCTCACAAGCCGGCAATCGCATCAGTGATACCGAGAATGAATCTCACCGAGTTTTTGCAGGCCTTGAAGGTGAAGCCTATGGGTGGGATATCAATACAGGTGTCAGCTATGCACGTAGTGCCGTCACTGAGACAGCAAGCAGTGGATATTTAGATAAAGCTGCTGTGCAATCCGCTTTAGATGCTGGCCAACTTAATCCATTTGGTCCACAGGCGGCTGGAGATGATCCGAATCTTTGGAACAAACTCTCACTTTCTGGAGATTACAACAAAGCAAAATTAGAATCGAGTACAGTCGATTTTACTGCAAGCCGACCAATTTATACCTTACCTGCTGGTGATATAGGTTTCGCATTTGGAGGCAGTTTCCGCCATGACAAGTGGGATTCTACTGTAAACTCAGATCTCGCTGCTCGTTTACCAAGTCTTGGGACTGATCCAAACAATCCACATCAGGAAGGCAAGCGCGATATTTCATCTGTATTTACCGAACTACAAATCCCATTACATAAAACGTTAGAAGCACAAATTGCAGCGCGCTACGACAATTATAGTGATGTCGGTGATACCTTTAATCCAAAAATTGCTTTACGTTGGGAACCAATTAAACAACTCATGTTCCGTACGTCATATAGTACAGGCTTCCGCGCACCAACCTTATACGAAATCAATAAAACCAATAGTCGAACTTTATCACCAAGTAACAGTGACCCAATTTTATGTCCAGGGGGCAAAGCTACCCCTGATGGTAGTCAGGCTCGTGACTGTGATCAGCAGTTTGATCGCATGCAGGGCGGTAACAAAGAGTTAGAGCCTGAAAAATCGACGTCGATCACAGCAGGTTTTGTACTTGAACCAATCAAAAACCTGGTGTTCTCTCTAGATTACTACAATGTCGAAGTTAAAAATCAAATCTCGGCACTTGAAGCATCAACCATTTTTGAAAGCCCAGATAAATATAAAGACAAATTTGTTCGTAAAGCAGATGGTTCAATCGACTATATCATTACAACTATGCAGAACATGGGCAATTTAAAAACCCAAGGTTTTGATGTCAGCCTGAACTATTTAACTCCTGTCACATCAACGGGGCGTTTTGGCTTTGGAATTGATGGAACCTATGTCACCAAATACGAATATCAAAATGAAAAAGATGGTGAGTGGATCAGCAGTTTAGGTGTTTACAAGGATGATGGTCCAACCATTCGTTGGAAGCATGTCGCAAATCTTAACTGGAGCTATGAAGACTGGTCACTAAATTTCCAACAGCAATTCACACGCGGCTATAAAGATCAAAACTCAGAAAATCTTGATGACGGTTATAAGAATCATCGTGTCAGTGACTATACCCTTTATAACGTTTCGGGCACGTACCGTGGTTTCAAAAATCTGGATTTAACGCTCGGTATTAAAAATATCTTTGATGAAGAACCAGCAGCATCTAACACCTTGGAGAATTTCCAGTATGGCTATGACCCACGTTTTGGTGATGTAACAGGCCGAACTTACTTCGCCCGCGGTACTTATAAATTTTAATGTGTTTCGCCACTACGACATGATGTTCCTTCTGTTGTAGTGGTTCACCGTAATCCTCTGATTCATTGAATATTAAAGTGGTCAGTATCAATTTCAAATTGATGCTCTACGCCGAAAAAAGATGAATGCAAGATTACAATTTCAGGAGTAATTATGGGCATCCCCTTTTCTGAGAATGAAAATCAACCTGCCAAACGCCTTATCGGTATTGGTCTGGTGTTATTTCTACATCTCATTATCGCCTATATTCTGATGACAAGTTTAGCGACTGACTTTAGCAAGCCTGTCGATAAGCCTGTAGAACTACAGATTATTCAGGACATCAAACCACCACCTCCGCCAAAACCAGAGGAACCAAAACCTAAAGAAAAGCCACCCGAGCCACCAAAGATGGTCGAGAAAGTGGCCAAAATGCCTGACCCACCTAAACAGGTGGAGAAAGCCACACCTGTACAAAAACCGGCACCTGCACAACCGACCCAAACAGCAGTTGCAACACCAACACCTGCACCTGCGACACCAAGCCCGAGTCCAGTGGCAGCGCCTGTAGCCCCAACTGCGCCTGCAGCTCCTGCCAAACCCGCAGGGATTTCACGTGGTGTTTCCGAAGGTGAAGCAGGTTGTCAAAAGCCTGAATACCCGCGTGAAGCCTTGATGAATGAGGAAGAAGGCACAGTACGTATTCGTGTATTGGTCGATGCCTCAGGCAAGGTGATTGACTCGAAAGTTAAAAAATCGAGTGGCAGTAAAAGTTTAGATAAAGCAGCAATCAAAGCTTACAGCCTGTGTACTTTTAAAGCAGCGATGAAAGACGGTGTACCACAACAAGAATGGTACGAAATCGAATATCCATTCACAATTTCCTAAATAAATGCATTGAACAAACAAATTTTTGGAGAATTTAAAGATGACAAACACAGCAAAACGTATTTCTCGAATCGCAGCAATTGGCCTGATTGCAGGAAGTACCTTACTGCCCGTTGCAACCGTATGGGCCGATGAAACTACGCAAACCACAGCGGTAACAACTGTAGCGACTGATGCCACAGCACAAGCAACACCAACCCCGCCACCATTACCTGCAACTGTTGAAAAAGTCCATAATCCTTATGGCCTGGAAGCCCTGTGGCGCGAAGGTGACTTAGTCGCGAAATCAACCTTGTTTATTTTAGTCCTGATGTCGATTGGGACGTGGTACATCATTCTGTCGAAAGTATTTCAACAAAGTAAAATCAAGCGCCATGCTACAGAAGCTGAGCGTAATTTCTGGGAAGCGGAATCTTTAAATAGTGCAGCCGATAGTTTAAATGCAAACAGTAGCTATCGTTATATTGCAGAGAAAGGCATTCGTTCGACCAAACACCATGACGGCACCTTATTAGAACGGATCGACTTCAATACCTGGGTGACCATTTCAATTCAACGCGCAATCGAAAAAGTTCAAAGCCATCTGAGCAATGGCTTGGCCTTTCTGGCGACTGTTGGTTCAACCGCACCATTCGTTGGTTTATTTGGAACGGTTTGGGGGATTTACCATGCGCTCACTGCAATTGGCATTTCAGGTCAGGCATCGATTGATAAAGTGGCAGGCCCTGTGGGTGAAGCCTTGATTATGACAGCAATTGGTCTTGCAGTCGCGGTTCCTGCTGTACTTGGTTATAACTGGTTAACCCGTCGCAATAAAGCAGTCATGGACAATGTTCGTTCTTTTGGCTCAGACCTACATGCCGTACTTCTCAGCGGTGACTTAAACAGTAATCACCCAAACCGTGATTCTAAATAAGGAACACCATTATGGGCATGATGATTAATTCAGAACAAAATGATGATGATGTGATTGGGACGATTAACACCACCCCGTTAGTCGACATCATGCTGGTCCTGCTGATTATCTTTTTAATCACAGTGCCAGTGGTCACACACACCGTTCCGGTAAAACTGCCTGAAGAAAAAAATACACCTTATGCCACTACACCACAAAATATCCAGCTTTCAGTGAATAAAACGGGTGATATTTTCTGGAATGAGCAACATGTTGCAAATAAGGAAACCTTACTTACGCGCTTACAGGTCGAAGCACGAAAACGTCCGCAGCCTGAGGTTCATATTCGTGGCGATCAACTGACACATTACGACGCGATTGATCAGGTAATCAGTACAACTCAGCAAGCGGGTATTGGCAAAATTGCATTTGTCACGACCCCACCTGCGACGACACCATAACAGGAGGTCTCACCTATGGGTATGAATGTAGGTTCAAAAAATGATGAAGAAGATGTCATGCTCGACGTCAACATGACACCGCTGATTGATGTCATGTTGGTGCTGTTGATTATGTTCATCATCACCATTCCGATTCCAAACAATGCCATTAACATTAATTTGCCAAATGGTACGCCACCGCCACCAACAGATCAAAAACCACCAGAGACCATCAATTTGCGGGTCGATGCGCAAGGACATATTTTCTGGAATGATCAGGCAGTGGCTGATCGTCAGGCACTAAAGGTTTTATTTGAATCAGTTGCCAAAAAAGCCGATCAGAATCAAATCAAGTTTAAACCTGATGCCCAGGCGGAATATAAAAACATAGCCATGGTGATGGCACTGGCTCAACAAAGCAATGTCACCAAAATTGGTATCGTCAGTAATAACTAAAGAATAAAATAAGAAATTTATCCAATAATGACAAGTTTACTCCTGCGCTAACAAGTTCGCTTGTTAGCTTTTTTTATTTTATTTCACTAATTACAATCGGAATCAGCTTACTACTCACTTTATAGCCTTGAGGTTTATTGTTGCAGGCATCCCCTGTCACGGTGGTTCGAATGACATAAGGTGAATAAGGCATCACATTTAAATAACCTGAATTATCCCGACCAGTATGACAATCTTCTGCACCTGATTTTTCATCATAACGTCCTTCGTAAGAAGATTCTTCGACCTCTGCAATCAGCTTACTGGTCCATTGATTTAAATAAACCAGACTTTTACTCGACTCTACCGTGCCCTGTCCTGAGCCTGCGCTTTCAATTTCGATCAGTTGAATCGGCTTACCTTTATAAACAGTTGGATGCACTTTAAAACTATTCGATTGACCACCAAACGCTTTCAAGATTCGCGCCTGCTTTAATTTTGGACGGGTTAATACATAACCTCCCCAAAAGTTACGCCCTGCATTTTCAAAACTCACGCCCGATAAATAAGCTTCTTCTCCTGAGATCAGTTTTACGGCTTCAGTAGAATCGATCTGAATGGCTTGAGGTGGATTGGCATTTGAATCTTGTAAGTTGGTGATCCAACTGATGATGGTTTTATCTGTTGGCACAGCAGCATGAGTTGTCGAAATTAGACCTGACAAGCAGAGGGTTATAAAAATAAAATTCTTTTTATTCATTATGATTTCTCTTTAGTGATTAAATCTGAAAGCTGTCTTGACGGAGTCTCTCCCAGCTCTCATCCGATCATAGGGAAACCTTCTTACTTTTCAAAGATGAAAAGTAACAAAAATCTTTTGTTAGACTGACGGTACATCCTTGCTACCGCAGTCTAACTTGGCGGCATCCTGGCCGCCCTCCACGATCACAGATATTTACTAGACCATACATACCTAAAGTTATTTAAACTTTTCCAACTCAATCCATTGCGCATCAGGAAAATGTTTTGCTAAATAAGCTTTTAGATAATCAGCGGTATCTTTTGAAATCACCGGATCTTTCGACTCATCCTTTAAGTTATACACTAAAGCATGCAAACTCAAACCACGTTGCTTTAATGCCTCTAGACTCAACAAAGTATGGTTAATACTCCCCAAACGTCCCGAAGTTACCAAAATTACAGGAAATTGATGCTGAGCGATATAATCGATGGTCAGCAATTCTGTAGTTAAAGGCACCATCAAACCACCAGCACCTTCTAACAACACCACCTCAAAACGCTGAGCCAGCTCTTTGGTCGCAGCTTCAATCTTGGCAAAATCCAGATCACGCCCATCCAGACGTGTGGCTAAATGCGGCGAGGCAGGATAAGTAAAAATTTCAGGCATGGTGAGCTTGTCATGGTCTTCCTGAAACCAGCCACTGCCCATAATTTCACGGTGTTTTTCGATATCTTCCGAGACATCAACATTCCCCGTCTGCACCAGCTTCTGGGTAATCACTCGTCGCCCTTGTTCGGTCCAAAGCTTGGCGAGATAGCCTGTGGCATAGGTTTTACCAATTTCGGTATCAATGCCGCTGACAAAATAAATTGCTGCACTCATGCTATTCTCCGTGCAATCACATAAATCGGATGATAAGTCAGGCGGAAACCCTGCTCATCATAAAACTGTTGATAATCTGCATAAAACTTTTGCAAGGATTGCTTGGTCCAGCGATGTGATTTTGCTGTTGCGGTTACCCCTGTCGCTTTCAAATGCTGCAATACCGATTTGGGATGATCAAAATAAACCTGCTGCCGTTCTTGTGCGATGAATAGCACTTCAAAGCCTTGCTGTTGCAACTGCTGTTGCAGCACATCACGATCGATATAATTTAAACCCTGTCCTGTCAGTTGCTTAATTTCAGTGAGATTATCAGGTCCAAAGGTAGAAAAGCCGAAATATCCATGAGGGTTTAACGCCACTTGAATCCGTTGTAATAACGCGGGCAGGTCCATCATCCATTGCAAAGCAGAACTAGAAATCACTGCATCCAAACATTGCGGTAACGCCAGTTGCTCAATATCACCGATCAACCAATTGATCTTGTCGACGCTTGAAAAATGCTGCTCGACATCGCCATATAAATCGTTTAAAAACAGCTGTTTAACCTGAAAATAGGGCTGAAACAAATGAGTGAGATTACCCGAACCACAACCGATCTCAAGAACTGAGTCCAAGCTGTGCGGATAATATGCTTTCAGATATTCAAATAATTGCGCACTAATCTGTTTCTGTACCACAGCATGCTCGACATAGCTTTGCCCTGCTTTGGCAAAACGTTGCGCAACCAGTGTTTTATTGATGCTCACAAACACTCCACCAATTGCTCCAACTCTGCTTTTTGCACCAAAGAGGTTAAGGAAATACGCAAGCGTGAACTATTCTGTGGCACTGTTGGTGGGCGTACTGGCATGGCATAAAAACCCTGTTGTTGTACATAGCGTGCTTTTTCAATGGCCGCTTGGCTTTCACCTACGATAATTGGAATGATATGACTGCTGGAAGGACTGGAGAAACCTTTTGCAATCACCGCCCGTTGTAAATACTGACTGATCTCAGCCAAGTGTTGACGCTGTGGCTGCATGCCCAATACTTTATTAAACATGAAATCTGACCATGCCATCGAGATCGGAGGTAACGCAGTACTAAAAATCAGTGGGCGCATTTTATTGATCAGATAATCACGGATGATTGAATCACAAATGATATAACCACCGACGGAAGCAATTGCTTTGCCAAAAGTTCCCACCAAGAAATCAATCTGATCGATTACCCCATATTGTTCGGCACAACCCAGACCTTGCTCACCCCTGACGCCAATCGCATGGGCTTCATCGACATACAACATGGTTTTGGCAAAACGCTGTTTTAACTGCGCCAAAGCAGCTAAATCCGTCTCGTCACCATCCATACTAAAAATACTTTCAGTCACCACAATAATGCGTTCAATTTGCTCATCTTGATGATACTTTTGCAATAACTGTTCCAGATGCTGCAAATCATTATGACGATAACGCACATATTGAGCGGTTGATAATCGAATGCCATCAATCATACTGGCATGCACCAGTTTATCGGCCAGAATCACGGTTTTACTATCACACAAGGCTGGCAAAATACCGATATTCATGTGGTAGCCGCTATTAAAGAGTAAGGCAGCACGGCCAAAGGCTTTGCTTAGGCTATTTTCAAATTGTTCATATTCAGCAAAATTACCCGTCAGTAAGCGCGACGAAGATGAACTAAAGAGCGCCCGTTCGATTTTCAGCGTATCAAGAAACTCTTCTCTTAAAGTTAAATCAGCGGCAAGACCTAAATAATCATTGGATGCCAGATTCAACATAGTTCGATCTTGAATGGTGATCCATTGTCCTTGCTGTTGATTTGAAGTAAATTGGCGAAAATTACCTTGCTGTTTGAGTTGCTCAAGCTGCTCGGCATAATGATCAAGCAAGGACATTGCTATTTGCTCCTTGCATATTTTTCACCACCTCACTCATCTGTGCTAATAAATAATGGAGTTCATCATCACTAATTACATACGGTGGCATTACATACACCAATTTCCCAAATGGTCGTACCCAAATACCACGCTGCACAAACTGTTGCTGTAAGGTTTTCATATCCACATTGCTGGTTAATTCAACCACACCGATCGCCCCTAAAATCCGCACATCCGCAACGTGTTCAAGCTGTGCCAAATCCGTTAATTGTTCAGCCAGAATCTTTTCAATCCGTTGAATATTGGCTTGCCAATCCTGTTCCACTAATAATTGAGTACTTCTTAAAGCAACTGCACACGCCAATGGATTCGCCATAAAGGTTGGCCCATGCATAAACACACCTGCTTCACCACGACTGATGGTTTCAGCCACCTGTTTGCTGGTTAAGGTCGCAGATAGGGTCATATAGCCACCTGTTAAGCCCTTACCTATACACATGATATCGGGTTCCACCTGCGCGTGTTCCCACGCAAACATTTTACCTGTACGCCCAAACCCCGTGGCAATCTCATCAAAGATTAACAATAGATTGTATTGCTCACACAACGCTTTGGCCTGACGTAAATATTCAGGATGATAAAAACGCATGCCACCTGCACCTTGTACAATTGGCTCGATAATCAGGGCAGCAATACTGTGATGATGCTGTTCAATCTGTTGTTTGAGTTGCTGAATATCTTGCGGGTCCCATTCTGCATCGAAGCGGCTTTGTGGCGCGGGTACAAAAATTCGATTCGGTAAACTTGTACCAAAAATCTGATGCATCCCTGTGACTGGATCACAAACCGACATCGCATTCCAGGTATCGCCATGGTAACCAGAGCGCGTGGTAATAAAATTGGTTTTCTCGGGTTGATTCAACGCAGTCCAATATTGCACGGCCATTTTTAAGGCCACTTCTACGGCAACCGAACCTGAATCTGCATAGAAAATCTTATCTAAGTTCGGCGGTGTAATTTTTAATAAGATTTTACCTAATTCAATCGCCGGTTCATGAGTCAAACCGCCAAACATGATATGTGCCATGTTCTGCAATTGATCAGCAACGGCCTTGTTCAGTTCAGGATGGTTATAACCATGAATCGCACACCACCATGACGACATGCCATCCACCAAAGTTCGACCATCTTCCAGTTCAATGGTCGCACCATAGGCACGTTTCACTTTAAAAGTTGGCAGTGGATTTAACATCGAAGTATAGGGATGCCATATATGTTCTAAATCAAATGGGTCTGTCATCCTTTACCTCTGTAAAATCAATATTTAATGATGTGCTGTACAGTGTCATTCCGATTACTCACCCAATTTCAGGATAAGCCTTCAGCTGGACCTACTTTTCTTTCGGGATGAGGAGCGCAGCTCCGCAAGGGTAACCATCTTGCGGAGCTTTAGCGCTGCTCATCCACAAAACCTGTTCACTTCTTGATCCCATCCAAGTATATCTACTCATCCATATTCATCACTTTTACGATAACCACGCAGGTTGTGGATGACCTTATCGAGTATCAATTTTTGGATAAATTCATACAGAAGAACTTGTCTACATCTTAAACTTGTCAAAATCTAAAATATATTGCGAGAACTTTCAATTCAAGCAAGATTAAACTGTCTACTGAATAAAATCTTCAATTATTTGCACAGTCTGCTCAACCATAAAGCACGGAAAACCATGAGAAGCGCCATCAATCGAAACAACAGATAGATTACTTGCAGCTAAATCTTTAGTTTTTTGTACAACTTGGTAAGGAACTAAAGCATCATGCTCTGCAAAGACATGCAACTGCCTACCTTGATAATTTTCATACAACTCAACCAAGTTCAATTGCTCCAGCAACTGTAATCCCTGCCGAAGCAAGGCAATTGGTTGCGGACGAATCAATTTCTGCATGGCTACGAAATCCTTTTTTGCCGAACTTGCACCTTGACAGACCAACAAGCCAAACCGTTTTAGCGTACTAATCGCATCCTGTTCAAATGACTGTTTGAACTGCATAAAGGTTTCCACAGGCATAGCAGTAGTCCAATCTGCATGTGCCACAAAACATGGATTTGACGCTAAAGTAATTAAAACTTTTTGCTCAGCATATTTTTTCTGGATTTGATTGGCCAGTAAAGTTGCCAGTTGTCCGCCAAGCGACCACCCAATAATCACATTGAATTTCATTGCATGTTCGACCTGCTGTTGCAATATCTCATCATCCAGCGCATTAAAGATATTCATCCGTTCAACGCTATGTCCCTTTTGTTCTAAAGCCTCATGTAAAGGTTTTAATAATTCGGCACCACCGCCCCATCCCGTGATGAGTAGAATCTTATAGGTCACGTGCTTGCTCAATTCCAAAAACTTCAACGCAGTATACCCCGATTAATACCGCTCATTATTTTCCAAATCTACCAAAAGCTGCGCTGGAATCACCTGCGCCCAATGCTGCTTGAACTGTCGATGGACTTGATCAATCTCAAAGGCACTGTTTCTTGCAACCTGTTGTGCATGCGCAATATCTTTAGCACGCGTATAGGCGAGTAAATAATCGTCGCCATTCAGTTCAAGTTGAAACCAAGATTCAACGGTTACCCCTTCAGCTTGCAGCGTTTGAATCGCTTCGGCTTTACGTTGTTGAATTTCACGTTGCCAGACTTCGACATCGGCCATGCTATTGGCTTTTAATTTAATCAGGACTGCACCAACCTCCATTAATTTTCCTTTTCTTTTTTAATCATCATTCGGTTTAAATATATAAAGCAGATCAAAATCCTGTAAAGAATTTTCTACCCCATCCAATCTCTAAATTTGCTAAAGTAGGTTTTATTACACTTTGAGATCAACATGATGAATACGATAAAGTCCAAAGTTCTCGTTTTATGTAGCTCACTTTTTTTACTCAGCGCACCGATGCTCAGTAGCGCACAAAACACCTTATTTTCGAAACAAGATACTGCACAAAAAGAATGGGTTGGAAAATCCGCACCGGATTTCAAACTGCAAGACCAGAGTGGGAAATGGCATACATTGAGCCAGTATAAAGGCAAATGGGTGGTGCTCTATTTCTATCCAAAAGATAATACGGCGGGTTGTACCCAAGAAGCCAATCAATTTAAATCACTCTATCCTCAATTTACCAAATCAAATGCTGTGGTGCTGGGTGTCAGTCTGGATGATGTTGCCTCACATCAGAAATTCTCGGAAAAACTTGGCCTGCCTTTCCCGATTCTTGCCGATGATCAGGGTGAACTGGCAACTAAATTTGGCATCGTCCGAAACCTGGGTATTACTAAAATTGCCAAACGCGAGAGTTTTTTGATTAATCCTCAAGGCGCGGTGATGTATCACTACACCAGCGTGAATACGCAAACTCATGCCGATCAAGTGTTAAAGGATTTAAAAACCTTACAAAGCAAATAATTGCGTTGAAGATTCTGAGTCAGCTTATTGAGTAATAATATGCCTAGCTATTTGAAGTCTAGGCATTTTTATACTCACTTAAAAATCAATGCCATTGGAATCATCAATCGGATTCTGATCCAGTGTAAATACAGTGCGCTGATAAGGAATGCCTTCCAGATCATAGACCTGATAAACACAATCAAATAACAACTGTAGGTCTTCACTACGATCCATTGCTCGTGCGGTCAGAAAGATGGGGCTGACGGCTCCATTGTCCAGAATTGGAATGTAATTGAGATGGGGAAAACGAATGGTATCCGCACTAGCAGGAATCACACACAAACCTTCACCTGCCGCCACGAGACCTAAAGCCAGTTGGATTTCCCGTATCTCATGCATATTTTTGGGGACCAGGCTATGCTCGGCAAAAATATTCAGCAGTTGAGTCGAAAAATTAGGCTTTGGAGATGTGGGATACATAAACATCTTTTCGTCAATCAGATCAGCCAGATAGACTCCTTCCGTCCGCTGCGCAATCGGATGGCTGGTATGCGCCGCCACCACCAGACGTTCCTTACGCAATAAAATTCGCCTAACCGCAGGATCACTAATTCGCAAGCGTCCAAAGCCCACATCAATGCGACCTTCTTTTAAGGCTTGCACTTGTTCTGTGGTGCTCATTTCCACCAGTTGAATATTAAGATGCGGCTGCTGTTGTCTGAATAAATAGATGATCCGTGGCAATAGACCATAAAGCAGCGAACCGACAAAACCAATCGTGACACTGCGTTCAATCAGCCCAATCCGTTTCGCCATACTTTTAATTTCTTCGGCATTAGACAAAAGTTTAATCGCATGCTGATAAAAGAAATGTCCAGCAGGTGTGGTTTGTAAAGGTCGACTTCCGCGCTCGAACAGTTGAATACCCAACTCACTTTCCAGATTTTGAATCTGCCGGCTCAAAGGAGGTTGAGCAATAAATAGTTTTTCTGCGGCTTTGGTGAAACTCTGCTCTTCAACGACCGCAACAAAATACCGTAAATGACGTAATTCCATGAGGTTTCCATACCTTTAAGATATATAAAAATATAAATTCAGTCTTAGACAGAGTTTACTCATTCTTTTAAGGTATAGACAAGAGATAAACCGATGAAGTTATGAATCGCTTCCGCTAGATTCCAGCTGCCCACATTCATCCTTATCGGTTCAAGCCACCACACTCGCCACATTCAACTTATTAGGATATCGAGACGCTTTAAGCGCAACTCGATGACTTCCACAGTTTTGGAAAGTCGGAGAACGGACATGCCACGTATTCCTGTAATTAATACCAGCCATCTTGACCGCATTGATGAATTACTGGTCGATAATATCGACACCGGTGAATTTAAACTTCATCGCTCAGTATTTACCGATCAAGCCCTATTTGACCTTGAAATGAAATACATTTTCGAAGGCAATTGGGTGTATCTGGCCCATGAAAGCCAAATTCCCAATAACAACGATTTCTACACCACCCACATTGGCCGTCAACCTATCATCATTGCCCGCAACCGTAACGGCGAGCTGAATGCCATGATCAATGCCTGTTCGCATCGTGGTGCCCAACTTTGCCGCCATAAGCGCGGTAACAAAGCCACTTACACTTGCCCTTTCCATGGTTGGACCTTTAACAACTCAGGCAAACTCCTCAAAGTGAAAGATCCAAGTGAAGCGGGCTACTCAGATTGCTTTAATCAGGATGGTTCACATGATCTGAAAAAAGTCGCACGTTTTGAAAACTACAAAGGCTTCTTGTTTGGCAGTCTCAATCCAGATGTACCCTCACTTGAAACATTCTTGGGAGAAACCAGCAAAATTATCGATATGATTGTCGATCAATCCGAGTATGGTTTAGAAGTTCTGCGCGGTACCTCCTCTTATACCTATGAAGGGAACTGGAAACTGACGGCGGAAAATGGGGCTGATGGCTATCACGTTTCAGCGGTACACTGGAACTATGCTGCCACCACACAACACCGCAAAGAGACCCAGGCTGCCGATAATATTCGGGCCATGAGTGCAGGTTCCTGGGGCAAACAAGGTGGCGGTTCTTATGGTTTTGAAAATGGACACATGCTGCTTTGGACACAATGGGCCAATCCAGAAGATCGCCCAAACTTTCCGAAAGCAGATGAATATACCGAGAAATACGGTGCCGCGATGTCGAAATGGATGATCGAACGCTCACGTAATCTGTGCCTCTACCCGAACGTATATTTAATGGATCAATTCGGTTCGCAAATTCGGGTATTACGTCCTATTTCAGTCGATCGCACTGAAGTTACGATTTATTGTATTGCACCAAAAGGTGAAGCCCCAGAGGCACGTGCGCGTCGTATTCGTCAATATGAAGATTTCTTCAATGCCTCAGGCATGGCCACTCCCGATGACCTGGAAGAATTCCGTGCCTGTCAGGCCGGTTATGCAGGCATCGCACTGGAATGGAATGACATGTGCCGTGGTTCCAAACACTGGATTTATGGTCCTGATGAGGCTGCCAATGAAATTGGTTTAAAACCCATGCTTAGTGGGATTAAAACCGAAGATGAAGGACTTTATCTTGCCCAACATCAATATTGGTTAAAAACCATGAAACATGCGATTGCATCAGAGAAACAAATTGCTGATCAGGGAGAAACAGCATGAGTGCCCAAGACAACCTAACTTTAGAAAATATTGCTCAGTTTCTCTATCGTGAGGCTCGCTTTTTAGATGATGAACAATGGGATGACTGGCTGAATTGCTATGCAACTGAGGCCAGTTTCTGGATGCCAGCATGGGATGACAATGACCAGCTCACGCAGGATCCACAGTCTGAAATTTCCTTGATTTATTACCCGGATCGTCAAGGACTGGAAGACCGTGTGTTCCGGATCAAGACCGAACGCTCTTCTGCCACCATGCCTGATACTCGGACTTGCCACAATATTGCCAATGTTGAAATCGTAGAGCGCGACGGGGATAAGCTCACCATTCGCTTCAACTGGAATACCTTGAGCTTCCGCTATAAAACCACCTATAGCTACTTTGGCATGTCACGTTATGTGATCGATTGTTCCGGTGATCAGCCCAAAATCTTGAGCAAGTATGTGGTTTTGAAAAATGACTATATCAATCAAGTGATTGATATCTACCACCTGTAAAAAATAGCTCTCCTCAGCCAAACGGACTGTTGGCTGAGGATAAAAGTTTCAAATATTTTGTAGGATACATGCCATGTCAAACCACAATATCGCACTTCAATTTGAAGATGGTGTGACACGTTTTATCAGTGTCGCTCAAGGTGAAACCCTGTCCGATGCTGCTTATCGCCAAAAAATTAATATCCCATTGGACTGCCGTGACGGTGCCTGTGGTACTTGCCGTGCATTCTGCGAATCTGGCAGTTATGACATGCCAGAAGAAAGCTATATCGAAGATGCCCTCACCCCAGAAGAAGCAGAGCAAGGCTATATTCTGGCGTGCCAATGCCGCCCAAGTTCAGATGCCGTATTCCAAATTCAGGCTTCTTCAGATGTCTGCAAAACTGAAATTCATGCTTTCCAAGGCACATTGGCACGTGTTGAGAATCTATCAGACTCGACCATTACTTTTGATATCCATCTGGATGAAGGTCAGCCCGATATTCACTTCCTTGCAGGACAATATGTCAATGTCGCAATTCCTGAAACAGGTGAAACCCGTTCATATTCATTTAGCTCAAAACCGGGCAACCGCTTAACGGGCTTTGTGGTGCGTAATGTCCCAAATGGCAAAATGAGCGACTTCTTAAGCAAGACCGCACAAGCGGGCGATAAAATGACCTTTACCGGTCCTTTCGGCAGCTTCTATCTACGCAATGTAACGCGACCTGTGCTGATGCTGGCAGGTGGTACCGGTATTGCCCCATTTATCTCGATGCTACAGGTGCTGGAAGAAAAAGGTTCTAACCAACCTGTACGTTTAGTGTTTGGCGTGACCAACGACTTTGATCTGGTGGCTTTAGAAAAACTGAATGAGTTGCAGGCGAAATTTCCATGGTTCGAATATCGAACGGTGGTGGCAAATCCTGACAGTCAACATGCGCGTAAAGGCTATGTCACAGGCCATATTGAATCTGAATGGCTCAATAGCGGCGATGTCGATATTTATCTGTGCGGTCCTGTACCGATGGTCGAAGCTGTCCGTGGCTGGTTAGATGCTGAACAGATCAAACCTGCCAACTTCCTGTTTGAGAAATTCTCAGCAAACTAATTCAAGGTGAGAAAGTTATCCATGTCAAACCTGCAAAGATTTAGCGATAAAGTGGTGATTGTCACAGGTAGTGCTCAAGGCATTGGTCGTGGGGTGGCGCTACAACTGGCGGCGGAAGGTGCGCAACTGGTTCTGGCCGATCTTTCCGATTATGTGCAGGAGGTACTGAACGAAGCCAAAGCCTTAGGTGCTGAGGCCATTACGGTTCAAGCCGATCTGGAAAGCTTTGCAGGTGCACAAACTGTGGTTGCCAAAAGCATTGAGCATTTTGGTCGGGTCGATGTGCTGATCAACAATGTCGGTGGTGCAATCTGGATGAAACCTTTTCAGGAATTCTCCGAACAGGAAATTATCAAGGAAGTGAATCGCTCATTGTTTCCAACGTTATGGTGCTGCCGAGCGGTCTTGCCTGCAATGATTCAGCAACAGGCGGGTGTGATTGTCAATGTTTCATCGATTGCGACTCGCGGGATTAACAGAATTCCCTACTCTGCCGCCAAAGGTGGCGTCAATGCACTGACAGCGTCGCTGGCCTTTGAACATGCTAGAGATGGAATTCGCGTCAATGCCATCGCTACAGGTGGCACCGAAGCCCCACCACGTAAAGTACCGCGCAATAGCAATCCACTCAGTCAAAATGAAAAAGACTGGATGCAACAAGTGGTGGATCAAACCATAGATCGCACCTTCATGGGCCGTTATGGCAGTATTGAGGAACAGGTCAAAGCCATTGTCTTCGTTGCATCCGATGATGCCTCTTATATCACCGGCAGCGTCATTCCCGTGGGAGGTGGAGATCAGGGTTAGCCCTGATCTTTTGCATTTTAGATAAAGAGCAAGATGTGCATGGAGGCCATCACCCAATGACAACTTTACTCAAAACATTAAAACAAGATTGGTCCATTTCAGCCACGGTTGCGGGTTTTCTTGCGGTGCTGATTTCCTATTCAGGACCACTGATTATTTTTTTTCAGGCGGCGCAACGTGCCCATGTCTCAACCGAGATGATGGTGTCATGGATATGGGGCATTTCGATTGGTGCTGCGGTAGCGGGTATTTATCTCTCGATAAAATATAAAACCCCAGTCATTACTGCATGGTCTGCGCCCGGAACCGCTTTATTGGTGACGCTATTTCCTGACATTTCACTGAATGAAGCGGTTGCTGCCTATATCACCTCCGCCATCGTGATTTTTCTGATTGGGATTACAGGTTGTTTCGACAAACTACTGAAATGGATTCCCCAAGATGTTGCTGCAGGGATGATGGCAGGCATCCTGTTCCAGTTTGGCATCAATCTGTTTACGGCTTCAGATCATATGCCGTTGATTGTGTTTAGCATGCTGATTGTATTCTTGGTCGCTAAACGACTGATGCCGCGTTACACCATGATTTGGGTGTTAGCTGCTGGAGTTTTATTAAGCCTCATTTTAGGCAAAATGAATCCGGTTGATGTGAGTTTTAGTTTAGCTATTCCGCAGTGGATTAGCCCAGAATGGACATGGAACTCAACACTCAACCTCGCTGTTCCTCTCATTTTAGTCAGCCTAACCGGCCAGTTTTTACCAGGTATGGCGATCATGAAACTGAGCGGCTATGACACGCCTGCCAAACCCATTATCAGTGCTACCAGTATTGCTTCTTTAGCCGTTGCCTGCGTTGGCGGAATTACCATCGTCCTCGCTTCGATTACGGCAGCCTTATGTATGGGCAAGGATGCCCATGAACTGAAAGAAAAACGTTATATCGCGGGGATTGCCAACGGGATTTTTTATATTCTCGGCGGACTGTTTGCAGGCAGTCTTGTGATGCTGTTTAGTTTATTGCCAAAAGAACTAGTTGCGGCTTTGGCTGGTCTCGCCTTACTCGGTGCAATTGCAACCAATATCACCGCTGCCATGCAGAATCCTCAACACCGTGATGCTGCACTGATTACTTTTCTGGCAACGGCTTCTGGCATGCATTTTCTAGGCTTAAGTTCAGTCTTCTGGGGGATTTGTATTGGCGTTATTGCCCATCTGATTCTCACGCCAAGCAAACAGTCCGTTGCGCCTTAACAACTTCCATATCTCCTCTTTTTACGACTTCACCTCTCATGTGATCAGAAAACCTGAGCAATATTCAGGTTTTCTTTTTTTGTATTTTAAAATACCCACGACCCAATAAATGTCTGATTAATAAATCCGCAATTATTCAGCCTTTTAAACCTGACTAAAATAAGCCATTTTTTAATAAGAACCTTATTTATTCACTTATGATTATTCATCCAAAAATATTTAAAAACACCACTTTAAAATGACTAATATTCTCGTATTTTAATATTTAACTCTAATTTACCCTTTTATGCCACAGCATAAAAACATAAATTAAAAACAATATTTTTCAATAATTTAATATATAAAAACCACAATACTTTAAAGACATAAAGATATATCAATTAGGTTTTTGACTCTGCTCCGATAACAAAATAGTTTAATAAAAAATAACCTGTACTTCACAAATCGGAGGTGAAGCAATGGATACAAACAAGGTCAATATTAATGACATTATTGATAAAGCCCGTTTTACGGCATTTCACTGGAAGGTTTTAATCTGGTGCCTGATCATTATTATTTTTGACGGTTATGATCTGGTTATTTACGGCGTCGCCTTACCCCTGCTGATGCAGCAATGGTCACTGACTGCCGTGCAAGCAGGATTACTTGCCAGTGCAGCGTTGTTCGGAATGATGTTTGGTGCCATGATTTTTGGCACACTCTCAGACAAACTGGGCCGTAAAAAAACCATTCTGATCTGCGTCACTTTATTCAGTGGCTTTACCTTCTTAGGTGCTTTTGCCCAAAGTCCCACTGAATTTGCCATTTTACGTTTTATCGCAGGGCTTGGCATTGGTGGCGTGATGCCAAATGTTGTCGCGTTGATGACCGAATATGCACCGAAAAAAATCCGTAGTACCTTAGTCGCACTGATGTTTAGCGGCTATGCCATTGGCGGCATGAGTTCTGCCTTACTGGGTGCATGGTTAGTGAAAGACATGGGCTGGCAGATCATGTTTTTAATTGCGGGCATTCCGCTGTTACTGTTGCCTGTAATCTGGAAATTCCTGCCTGAATCATTGGCTTTCTTAGTGAAATCGAACCATCACGATCAGGCCAAAATGATTGTCACTAAAATTTCACCTGAAACTGAATTAACCGACAACTCAGCGCTGGTTCTAAATGAAAGTACCAGCACTGATGCCCCTGTTCGTGCGCTATTCCAGCAAGGTCGTAGCTTTAGCACCTTTATGTTCTGGATTGCCTTCTTTATGTGTCTGTTAATGGTCTATGCGCTAGGTAGCTGGTTACCAAAACTGATGCTACAGGCGGGCTATTCTCTAGGTGCCAGTATGCTGTTTCTGTTTGCACTGAATATTGGCGGCATGGTCGGTGCAATTGGCGGGGGCGCATTAGCGGATAAATTCCATTTAAAACCCGTGATTACCAGCATGTTTGTCATTGGCGCTGCGGCCCTGATCTTACTGGGTTTCAATAGCCCACAATTTATCTTGTATAGCCTGATTGCAATTGCTGGTGCCGCAACCATTGGCTCACAAATTTTGCTCTATACCTTTGTGGCCCAATTCTACCCTACCGCAGTACGTTCAACCGGTATGGGTTGGGCCTCAGGCATTGGTCGAATTGGTGCCATCATCGGTCCTGTGTTAACCGGTGCTTTACTGACCTTTGAACTGCCCCATCAAATGAATTTTCTCGCCATCGCGATTCCCGGCATTATCGCCGCGCTCGCCATCTTCCTGGTGAATTTAAAAGTCTCTGTTGCAGCGCAACCCGCGACCCGCTTTAACTCCCAACCTTCATTGACTCAGCAATAAAACTACGTGCACCGAGGATAGGTGCACTGACTTCGGATATGGATTATGAAATTATTACAATACTTTTCCCCTTCGTACTTAACGGTTGCAACCTTATTGACAATGGGCGGCTTGGCTTGCCCAATGGTTTTTGCTGCCGAGATGACCCAGCCCGCTCAGGATGAATGGAAATTTACCCTGAAAAATGCCTATATCAATCGCGACTATGACAACCCAAGCCTGAAAGATACGGGAAGCTGGTCACAAGCAGCGTCTTTATTTTACAAATCCAATATGCGGGATACGCCACTGCAAATCGCAGATAAGCCAGTCACCATCGGGGCAGATGCTTCGGTGCAATATGCAGTCCGTTTAAGCAAGGATAAGCATGTGGCGGATACGGTGTTGCCCTTTGACACCCAAACCCAATCACAAGCCTCTGATTATTTAAAATATGGTGCGACTCTGAAACTGGGCTATGACAAAACACTGCTCAGTGTCGGTGAACTCTGGCTGGATCTGCCTGTAACCGCAGTAGATGCCAGTCGTCAGTTATTGGCTTCCTATTGGGGTACCAATTTAAAGTCACAGCTCTCTGATCAGCTCTATGCCGAAATAGGCCGTGTCACCAAAGTATCGCCCCGCAATGAAGAAGATTTCCGTAAATTTTCTTTTACCGCGAATGGCAAAACTGAATATTCCGATGGCTTAAATTATCTGGATCTGCGTTATCAACTGACACCTTCATTAAAGGCCGAATACTACTTCGGTAATTTAGAAGACCTCTACAATAAACACTATGTCGGGCTAGAGCATAACTGGAAACAACCCGACTTCACCCTGAATTCCAAGTTTAAATATTTCAATGCCAAAAATGACGGTAGCAACTTTGATATTGATGCGCAAAATATTGGTGTTCTGGAAATGCTAAAACTAAATAATCAGTCTTTTGGTTTGGGCTATCAACAGATTATCGGGGAGTCTGCTTATCCTTTACCTGATGGTTTCCTGCCTGAAACCTATTTTATCAACTGGAATGCCACAGGTTTCTTTAAAAAGAATGAAAAGTCATATCACCTGATGTATGGCTATGACTTTAAGGACTATGTGCCTGGGCTGAATGCGATGGTGAAATATGTCTATGGACATGACTTTAAGGCAGCCAATGGTGAGAAAAACCATGAGACCGAGTCCAATATTATTGTGAATTATGCCTTTCAACAGCCGTATCTCAAAGGCTTTGCTTTGCAGTACATCCGCATCGACTATGATGTGAAACATGGTAATGACTTTGGTGAAGACCGCTTATTTGTGAACTATAGTAAAAAATTCTAAGTCTTATATTTCTTCCTTACAAAAAAAAGAGAACTTCAGATGAAGTTCTCTTTTGCAGCACACATTCAAACGGATCAATTAGATTTGTGATTGAATATAATTCTGCAAACCGATCAATTCAATTAAACGTAATTGCTTTTCTAACCAGTAAGTATGATCTTCTTCTGTATCAGAAAGCTGCTGACGCAACATATCACGGCTAATGTAATCGCCTTTTTCCTCACACAGTTTAATACCCACTGCCAGTTTTTCACGGACATGGTATTCAAGTGCCAAATCCGCCTTTAAACAGCTGACAACATCCGTACCGACATTTATGTCTTCACGGTTCATATTCGGTTGAGCACCAAGGAACAGAACACGACGAATAATGGCATCGGCATGAGATGCTTCTTCCTGCATTTCATGGTCAATACGCTCATAGATCTTGTTCAGGCCCCAATCTTCGTACATTCTTGAATGAATTAAATATTGATCACGAGCAGCCAATTCACCGCCAATGAGCATATTTAAATAGTCGATGACTTCTGGATTGCCACGCATAATACTTACTCCTATCGAATGACAATATTATGGCCAAGTTATAATGGAATTGCAAAAATAAAAGTGTGTAAGTTTATGATTTTTATAAAATTAAAATGAGAAACATACGCATTTACAGTTCTGGTTAGCCGAATTTATCTAAATAAAATAAGCCTTTGCATATCATTTATTGCTTTAAAAATGGATAATTCTATTGAAAATCATTTGTTTGATTTTTTGTAACGATTAGCAATGCTTCTTATTTCGCCGAAGTTTTGATCAAAAAAGCCTAAAAAATGACTGCCCAGCTGTTGTTTGTTGAAGCAAAATTCGGTAAATAACAGCAATCACAAAAACATAATGTGGAAACCACAATGGATAAAAGTAAACCGATTTTGGTCACTGGCGCGACGGGTTATATTGCAGGCTGGATTATTGAACGCCTGCTCAAGCAAGGTTATACAGTTCATGCCACAGTGCGTGATCCATCAAAGAAAAACAAGATCCAGCATCTCTATGATCTGGCAGAGCAATCGGCCGGGCACATCCAGTTTTTCAAAGCAGATTTGCTTGAAACAGGTTCATTTGACGAAGCAATGAAAGATTGTGAAATCGTGATTCATACCGCATCACCGTTCGTGGTCACCAACTATAAAGATGCCGTTAAAGACATTATTGAGCCGGCGGTGAAAGGCACAGAAAATGTTTTGAACAGCGTTAATCGCACTGAATCGGTTAAACGTGTGGTACTCACCTCAAGCATTGCCTCAACCTATGGCGATGCAGTTGAGATTCAAAATACCGCCAATAATGAATTTGATGAAAATCACTGGAACACCACCAGTAGCGAAACACACCAGCCCTATCCTTATTCAAAAGTCATGGCCGAACGCAAAGCCTGGGAAATGGTAGAACAGCAAGATCGTTGGGATCTGGTGTGCATTAACCCGGCGTTAGTGATGGGACCATCCCTCACCGATGCCAGTCAGTCAGGCAGTATTGAAGTATTGCAACAGTTTGGTAATGGTACCACCTTGTTTGGTGTACCACCGATGTGGAATGGCATTGTTGATGTACGTGATGTGGCAGATGCCCATGTCGCTGCTGCATTGAATCCGGAAGCACACGGTCGTTATATCATTTGTGGTGGTACACTCAGCTTATTGGACATGGGCAAAGCACTTACTCAGAAGTTTGGCTATAAGTTTCCCTTCCCGCATTTTACTGTGCCCAAGACCGCCTTTGCTTTTGTCGCGCCAGTCCTCAGCCATTCACGTGAATTTGTAAAATTGAATATGGGCTATCCGATTTATTTTAATGCGCAACGCAGTGTCAAAGAACTTGGCATTGAATATCGCGATGTGCGAGAAAGTGTCTGTGAACATTTCCAGCAATTGCTGGATGATGGCATTGTAAAAAAATATATTTAATACAAGAAAAAGGCGGCATTGATGCCGCCTTTTTATCAATTCGCACTGATTCAAAATTTAAATCAAGAATCTATGCTTCATACTGTTGCAAGAACTCTAAGAACTCTTGTTCATTCATTACGCGAATTTCCAGTTTCTGCGCTTTATCCAGCTTGCTACCCGCTTTCTCGCCCGCAACCACACATTTGGTTTTACTGGACACACTGCCACTGACACGGGCACCTAAAGCTTGCAGCTTTTGTGTCGCTTCATCACGTCCCATGGTTTCCAGCGTTCCAGTCACCACCCAGCTCTCACCATTCAACGGTTGACGCGTTGGTGCAGTCGGTGCATCCCAATGAATACCCGCAGCCATTAAACGATCCAGTACCTCAATGTTATGCGGTGCCTGAAAGAAATCAGCAATCCATTCTGCAGTAATATCCCCCACATCAGGCGTTTTCTTGAGTGCCTCAATATCCGCTGATTTCAGAGCCTCAAGCGTCTGAAAGGTATTCGCCAGCATACGCGCTGTGGTCTCACCCACCCCACGGATCCCTAGGGCATAAATAAAGCGTGCCAACGTGGTTTTCTTGCTGGCTTCAATCGCATCAATCAGGTTCTGAACCGATTTCTCACCCATTTTCTCGATGGTCAATAAGGTCGCGCGATGTTCATGTAAATGATAAATATCAGCCACATCTTTGAGCAAGTCGAGATGCAAAAGTGATTCCACCCAACGATCGCCTAAACCTTCAATATCCAGTGCTTTACGTGAAACAAAATGACGAATCGCCTCAATACGCTGCGCTGCACAATACAGGCCACCTGAACAACGAGCCAAGGCCTCACCTTCCGGCATCACCACAGGGGAATCACAGACTGGACAATTTTCTGGAAGATGTACAACTTCTGCTTCAACAGGACGGAACTCTGCCCAGACTTTCTCGACCTTCGGAATCACATCACCAGTACGGTAGACACTGACGGTATCGCCAACGCGTACATCTAAACGATGAATTTCACCAATATTGTGTAAGGTCACATTCGATACCGTTACCCCACCCACAAAGACAGGTGCTAAACGTGCAACCGGTGTCAATGTTCCTGTACGTCCCACTTGCCAGTCAATATTTTCAACTTTGGTCAGTGCGGCCTGTGCAGGGAATTTATAAGCCGTGGCCCAACGCGGTTCACGACTCAAAAAGCCGAGTTGTTGCTGCTGTTTAAGGCTGTCCACCTTAATCACCATACCGTCAATTTCAACCTTGAGGTCTGGGCGTTCTTGTTGAATCTGTTCATAGCGCTGTTGTACTTCTTCAATCGAAGCACACAGGAATTGACGTTCTGCAATTTCAAACCCAAATCGGGTTAACCAGTGCAAACTATCATGCATGGTCTCAAGTCCATGGTTCGGTACACACTGCGCAATCCCATAGGCATAAAACGCCAATGGGCGTGAGGCTGCAATATTCGGATCAAGTTGTCTTAAGCTACCTGCCGCTGCATTACGTGGATTGGCAAAGGTTTTATCGCCTTTGGCTTCCTGATCGGCATTGAGCTTTTCAAAGCCCTGCTTCGGCATCAACACTTCACCACGAACCTCAAGAAACTGTGGAATGGCCTGATGCTGACTTGATAGTACTTTTGGCAGATTCCGTATGGTCTTAACATTCTGGGTAATGTCTTCACCGGTCTCGCCATCGCCACGGGTCACACCACGAACCAGGACACCATTTTCGTACCACAGTGAAATTGCTAAACCATCCAGTTTCAGCTCTACTTCATACTGGACTTTCTGATTCGGTAAACGTTCATCAATACGGCGGGCAAAAGCAAACAGGTCTTCCTGATTAAAGACATTGCCCAATGACAGCATCGGTACTGCATGGGTGACACTTTCAAATTTCGATAAGGCTTGCCCCCCCACTTTATTGGTCGGGGTATCTGCCTGAATACAGTCTGGATATTGTTGTTCGAGTGCTTTCAGTTGATGAAATAAATGGTCATATTCACTGTCTGAAATGGAAGGCTGATCCATCACATAGTAAGCATGATTATGTTTTGCAATCAGTTGAATCAACTGACGCATTTGCTCAATAACTGAGTTGTGTTCCATTTAAATTTCACCATATAAAAGGGCGGAAAAACCGCCCTATAATTTTTACTAAATTTAGTATATCGAACCTGAGTTAGACATGAAATATGATACTCAGAAATGTCATCTGCAAACTGCGTGGTTTAAGCAAAATAATGTTTTTGCAATAAAAGAATTTTGATGAAAGAAGTAAACAGGTTTTGCAGATGACAATGGTTTTGCTTACTTTTGCCGAAACAAAAGTAAGTCGAACCGAAGGTTATCCAGAAATAGGATGAGAACCCAACATGACTCCGTTAAGTTCTTTATTTTTAAAATTTAAAAATATGTTAATCAGTTTATGAAGAAACAACTAATTAAACTGCCGCCTGATTTGGACGATAATCAATCACGTGATGACGCCAATGTTCTTTTAACTGCGGGGTAAATTCCAGATTATTTTCATCATAAACCTTACCATCCACTTCACGCGCAATTAAACCGGCAATACTGGTCATCATGTCATAACCGGTAACGGCTTTGCTATTTGGTAAAGCCAGGAAGAATGCAAGACCTTGCACCTGTTCGCCAGATAAGGTTTCCAGATCAAAACCCGCTGGGCCATTATCGGTCATACGCAATACCGAGAACATCAAGGCACTTGGTTCATCGGTATTTTCATAACGGTGGAAGCATGACATTTCACCGAAACGTAAACCGTATTTCAATAAGACTTTGAGTGCTTTATCACCTGACAAGGCACGGCGCGGATTCGGATAAACATTCAGGGCAATGATCTGCTCTGCGGTGGCTAATGCACTCTCATCGTCGTAGCGTTGCTGTTCGTGTAAATGCACATCCAGAATATTACTTTCGCCATCAAACTCTTCAATGGCTACCGTTTCGATATTCGGATTCAAGCTCAGTTCTGCTTCGGTTTTATTTTCCTCAGCTTTCTCTATAGTCTCTGCATTTTCAGGGACGACTGTTGTTTCTGCTTCAGCAGTTACGGTCTCATCTTTTTGAACAGTTTCAGTGTCTACAACTGCTTCAACAGCTTCTTCTTTAGCAACTTCTGCTGTTGAAACTACAGCTTCTGTTTTTTCTACAGTATTTGCAGTCTCACCTGTTGTTTGTACCGGTGTCTCTACCGCAACCGCGTCTTTATTCAGACTTGGTTCAACACGTTCAGTTGTGGTGACCACTTCGTCTGGTAAAACTTGATCTCGTACATGACGAGGAATAACAGGCTGCTGACTTTCAGGATTAATATATAAATCCGCTTCTAATGACGGCTCGACCGGTTTTGGTTTTCTAAACAGCATCATTAAACCAACGAGCATAATCACAACGGCGATAACAATGCCTATTATTGTATTCATTTCCATACTATGACTCCGCAACTAACCCGTATTCTTTTGCCTGCTCTAAATCGACAGTCACTAATTTTGATGTGCCTGGCTCTGGCATGGTCACTCCCAGTAAGTCAGTTGCCATTGTCATCGCCAATTTATTATGTGTAATGTAAATGAATTGCACCTGTTCAGAAAGCTCTTTTACCAAATTACAATATCGCTGCACGTTAGCATCATCCAGAGGTGCATCAACTTCATCCAGAACACAGAATGGTGCAGGGTTTAATCTAAAGATCGCAAACACCAGCGCCAAGGCCGTCAAGGTTTTTTCACCACCAGACAACAGCGCCAATGAACTATTGCGTTTACCAGGTGGACGCGCCATCAATTTCACCCCAGATTGCCAGTCATCTTCAAGACTTAAGCTCGCTTCCCCGCCATTAAAGACTTTAGGAAAGAGGACTTGCATTTCCTGATTGACCTGATCAAAAGTGCTCATAAATAACTTACGGGTTTCCTGATCAATGCTTTTCATGGCATCTTTCAGTTGATCAACCGTATTTTGCAAGTCCTGCATCTGGTGACTCAGTTCATCAAAACGCTGCGACACCTCCTCATATTCTTGTGAGGCTGCCAGATTGACCGCACCAATTTTTTCGAACTGCTGCTGGGCCTTTTCCAGTTTCTGCTGATGATCTTTGATTTCAATCGACAGATCGGATAAAGCGTCTGCATTCAACTCTTTCAGTTGTTCCAGATAGTGCTCACGATCCGATTTGGCTGCCTGCCAAGCCAAACGCTTTTGCTCTAACTGTTCACGCACCTGCTCATCTTTTTGCTGGGCTTGATGACGCTGTTCAGTCAATTGCTGCTGTTTCTCTTGAATCTGATTCAGTTCCAGTTGCCATTCATTCCAGTTTTTTTGCAATTTTTCGGTTTGCTGAAATTGCTGCTGAAATTGTGACTCTAAATTTGGCAATTCCAGCTGAATCGGATCAACAAATTTTTTCGCCTGCTCAATTTGTTCAATGATCTGGTGATATTGCGTTTTCAAGAACGAAATATCTTTCTCTAACAGTTCAATTTGCTGATTGGCCTGAGAGGTCTGGCGACGCAGACTTTCACGTTGCTGTTGCTGCTGAAGCAGTTGTTGCTGTTGCTCATCCAGTTGCTCATTCAGGTTTTCCACCTGAAACTGCAAGGTTTTATAATTTGGCAATACTGCTTCGAGTTTGAGTGCAAGTGCATGCAAATCTATTTCCAGATCATCACGCTGCATCGCATCTTCTTCAAGCTGTAGATCAAGCTGTTTCAGTTGATCTGCCAATTGCTGTTGCTGCAACACAAAAGCCTGCGCGGTACTTTGCAATTTGGCAATTTGCACATCCAGCTGTTGTAGCTCTTTCTGTTTTTGTTTCAGGCTGTGCTGTTGTTGCTGTAAGTGCTGTTGTTGCTGTTGCAAGGTTTGCTGCTGTTGAGAAAATTGCTGTTCCAGTTCAAGCAGCTTAGGCTGTTTCTGCGCAAGTTGCAGCGCTATTTCATCTAAACGCACCTGATGACTGAGCATACCTTGTGCGCTTTGGCTATCTTCATCGTAATGCAGACCAATCACCCAGTCTGCACCGACATGATAACCATCCAGCGTTAAAATTGACTGCGTCTGTTGGAGCTGTGCTTGATGCGCTAAGGCAATTGCCAGATTTTCGGCCACAGCCACACTGGCCCAGAGTGAAGATTGCGGGGTTTCGATCCAGTCGCTTAAACAGCTCAAATGTTGAATTTGAATACGTTGCTGCGTCGCTGACTTTAACTGACGCGCCACACCTTCCTGAAATGACTGCTCATCCTCCAGTAAATGCGCTTGTAACCATTTGGCTAAGAACTTTTCAATGATACTGGCATGGCTTTTACCTTGCGCGGTTAAACGCAGGCTTTGCATCAAGCGAAGCGTATTCTGCTGCTGTTTCGGACTTTGCTTTGCCACCAGTTGATTCAAATTCTTTTGTTCAGCCAGTAAAACCTGTATTTCGGTTTTAAGCGTTTGCACATCAGTCTTATCCAGCTGTTGTTGTTCTTGTTGTGCCTGTAAATTTTGCTGTAGTTCTTCAATGGCTGCTTCCAGCTCAATCATCTCTTGATGCAGTTGTTGCTGCAATTGCTCAAGCTGCTCCTGTTCTTCATCTTGAACCTGCGCACGGATCTGACCACTTTGCGATTGTAGCGTTTGCTTTTGCTGTTCGATTCGCAGCACATTTTTGGCAAGCTGCTCAATTTGTGCAGCCATCTGCAATTTTTGCTGTTGCTGTTTGTCGACCTGGGCTTTCAGTTGCTCAAACTGCTGCAATGCCTGCTTGTGCTGAGCCTGTACATCACTCACATTTTGTTCAGCCGTTTGTGTTTGCTGTTCTAATGCCAACAATGTTTCATTTTGCTCATCAAACTGGGCAGATAAAGTTTCGATCTGGAGTTCAGACAACTGTAAACGTTCTTTGGTCTGGATTTTTTGCTGCTCAAGCTGCACCAGGCTACTGCTATTCTGCTGGTACAGACTCTGCTTCTGTTCCAGTGTCATTTTCAGCTCAGCCAGTTTTTTCTCTGCCTGTTGCCACTCCTGTTGCAACGGTGAAGACTGCTGAATCAGACGCTGGAATAAAGCACTGGTTGCTTCCAGATCATGTTCAATAGTCTGTGACTCGGAACGCACCAGCTTAAAATTTTCACCCAATGCCGTCATTTCAACGGTATATTCTTGCTGTAGTTTTTGGCTTTGATTGGCTTGGAAAGACAGAATCTCAATTTTTAAAGTACGGATCTGACCTTCTAAGGTTTTGTATTGAATCGCAGCTTCAGCTTGACGCTTCAAACTTCTCAGCTGTGATTTCAGTTCTGCGGCAATATCATCTAAACGCGCC
The DNA here is from genome assembly GCF_035615075.1 of Acinetobacter sp. IK40. NCBI lineage: Bacteria > Pseudomonadati > Pseudomonadota > Gammaproteobacteria > Moraxellales > Moraxellaceae > Acinetobacter > Acinetobacter sp. IK40. The sequence goes on from NZ_JANBOE010000009.1 coordinate 58,398, forward strand.
AGATTCTGTTCAGTATGTTCTAAATGCTGCAAAGTCTCGCGACGACGCGCCTGATAACGTGATACCCCAGCCGCTTCTTCAATAAAGACCCGCATTTCTTCAGGCTTGGCATCCACCAGACGGTTGATCATGCCCTGTTCAATCACCGCATAAGAGCGCGGTCCTAAACCGGTCCCCAAGAAAATATCGGTAATATCACGACGACGGCAACGTGTGCCATTCAAAAAGTATTCAGACTTGCCTTCACGCGTTACCTGACGACGGACGGCCAGCTCATTATAGGCGTTATATGCCCCACCCAATTTGCCATAGGTATTGTCAAAACGAAGTTCGACACTGGCGACACCAACAGGTTTACGCTTGGCGGTCCCGGTAAAGATGACATCCTGCATGCTACCGCCACGCAATTGACGTGCGTTGGACTCGCCCATAACCCAGCGAATCGCATCAATGACATTGGATTTACCACAACCGTTCGGCCCCACAACCGCAGTTCGGTTCGCCTTGAAATTTAATGTTGTACTATCGGCGAAAGATTTAAAGCCTGAAAGTTTTAAACTACTTAAACGCATACTGCCCTAACTAGCGGCGTGAGCGTCTAGCCCAGGCCAATTCAATCTGTTTCATACGTGTCAGAGATTCCAACACAAGGTTACGCAAGTGTCGACAAAAATCTTCCATAAATAAAGCGGCTTGTTGTGATTTTCGGATCAAAATAGCATCAATCACCAGCTTAAACAGGGTAAATGATTCTTGCAGCTCCCGACGCGAGGTATTCAGGGTGAGAAAATAGCTACGACGCAAGGACGGCAACAGTTCCTTATAAAATTGCATCAGGTATGGATTTGCCACCATTTCATGTTGTTCGGCTAAATATTTAAAAATCGCATCGTAAAATTTTTCAATGTCACCAGCGCGTACGAACTCCACCAATTGATCCAGTAAAGTTTGTAAATGCTCTGCTTCATTGACACGCCAGGTTTCGCTAATCCGTTGCACGATATGCCCGAGTACCATCACATTGGTATCAAACAACGCTTTGACCTGTTGTGCCGACATTTCCGAGACAATCGCACCACGTCGTGGAAAAATCTCGATTAAATAGGTACGTTCCAGTAATAACAATGCTTCACGGACAGAACCGCGACTGACATCCAGTTCTTTTGCAATGCGCAACTCTTGAATACGTTCGCCTTCAACCAGCTCGCCGCTAATAATTTGTTCACTAATATATTTTGCAATCTGTTCAGAAAGACTATCAGCCTCTTCGAGATTCATGAGCGCCTCACTATCTTTGTTATACGCATTGTCCAATGCTATTTACGCTTTTTTGTTTTAACTGATCTCACCCTATAAATTCTATATCATTGTCTGACAATTTTATTGCTTTTTAAGCCAATCGTCCTGAAAAAACACCGATCCATTCTCAAGATAGACTAAAAAATCATTTTTTCTCTGTTAAGTATCAAATATTTATCTTTTTGATGAGTCGTGAACCATTCATCTGATCCAGCATTAGTTTCATGAAATAAATCACAAAAAATATTATTTATATTAAAGCAATCGCAATTTAATCATGGATGAATACCCACATAAGCGTCTTCATCCATTGTTGACGTTCATAACCGAAGAGATAAATTAAAACCTACATCAGCCCTTTGTAGATGAAATAACAGCCCACCACCACCAGTAAGCCGGCAAAGCATTTTTTCAACATGGCGGGCGATAAGCGATGAGCAACTTTGGCACCAAATTTCGCGGTGATAAAGCTCATGACACTAATGCCCAAAAAAGCATAAACATGGACATAGCCAATGGTATTGGGAACGTTAATCTGCTCTTTGGCTCCAAACCACATAAAGCCCAGAGCACCCGCCACAGCAATCGGTAATCCACAAGCAGCAGAGGTTGCCACGGCTTTTTGCATCACCACCCCATGCCGGTTCAGGTAAGGAACGGTTAAGCTGCCACCGCCAATACCAAAGATCGCCGATGCCACACCAATGCCACCACCTGCAGCCAGCTGTAACGCTGCGGATGGCAAGTGTCGATTTGGATCAACCACAGCATGGGCCCCTTTAAACATCTTATAAGCCATCCAGACCGCAAATACGCCAATTACCAGTTGCAAATGCTGCCCTGACATCAAGTCGGCAATACCGGCGCCTAAGAATGAACCCGCTACCAGTCCCGGTGCCAGATTACGGAACACGGACCACAGCACCGCACCTTTCTTATGATGGGCTGTTACCGAACTGATTGAGGTCACAATAATGGTGGCTAATGATGTCCCCACTGCAATATGCATAATGACATTCGGGTCATAATTCATTTGCGTGAACACAATATATAAAATCGGCACAATAATTAAGCCACCGCCCACGCCAAACAGCCCCGCAGCAAATCCGGCAATTGCACCAATCAGCAAATATATGATTAACTCCATAAACACATGACCACGCTACTTGTAAAAATGATGGATGATTTCGCAACACGCCAGCTTCAACAGTTATTGAACGCAAAAAATCAGTTTCCCGAAGTGGTCTTACTCAAGACCACCACGACATCAACCAATGATGATATGCGTGAGATTGCAGAAAAAGGGATTACCACAGGACTGGTGTGTAGTGCACAACAAACACAAGGTCGTGGTCAACATCAACGGCCATGGTCCTCTCCTGAAGGAAACATTTATTTAAGCACACTGATCCAGACCAAGACAGCACTCGACGGTCGTCTGGCATTGGAAATTGCGTTAAATATTCTACAGATGCCGAGCTTACACGGTCTTCACCTACAAGTGAAATGGCCCAACGATTTATATAGCCCTCAAGGCAAATGGGGTGGCATTCTGGTCGAACCGCTATCGACCCATCAAGCGATTATTGGGGTGGGTATCAACCTCACCACACCACCGGTAGAAAATCCAGACCAGCAAATTAGCTCATTACAAATGCTCGGTTTAGATCCGATTGACCGAATCGGCTTAATTGCCGAGCTCTACACAGCAATCCAGCAGGCTGCCCAGTGGTTTGAGCATGGTAGTTATAATCTGGCAGAGCGTTTTAACCACCATGCTATCTGGCTCAATCAGCAAGTTGAATTTGAACATACTCTAGGCAAGGTGCAAGGGCTATTCCAAGGGATTTCCAATGAAGGGGCAGTATTGATCAAGACCGATCAAATCCAGCAATTTTATCAAGGCCGTTTACGTCTCGCATCGATCTGAGGAAGTGAAGATTCTATGAAAAGTTTATGGCTTGATATTGGTAATACCCGCCTAAAATACTGGATTACGCAAAACGATCAGGTGCTTGAACATGCAGCCGAATTACACCTGCAATCCCCTGCTGATCTGTTGCTCGGTTTAATCCAGCATTTTCGTCATCAAAAGCTAACCCAGGTCGGTATTTCCTCAGTCCTGGATTCAGAGAATAATCAGCGGATTCAGATGATTCTGGATATTCTGGATATCCCGATTATCTTTGCCAAAGTGCATGCCGAGTATGCCGGCCTGAGATGCGGTTATGATGTGCCAAGCCAACTCGGGATTGACCGTTGGCTGCAAGTATTGGCTGTGGCCAAAGCTGATGAAAACTTTTGTGTGATTGGTTGCGGGACAGCGCTGACCATCGATCTGGTGGAAGGATTACAGCATTTGGGCGGTTATATTCTGCCAAATTTATATCTGCAACGGGATTCACTGATCCAGAATACCAAAGGGATCAAAATTCCAGACTCTGCTTTTGATAATTTAAAACCGGGTCATAACACGGTCGATGCAGTCCATCACGGTATTCTGCTGGGTCTGATCAGTACCATTGATCAAATCATGCAGCAATCCCCGAAAAAGTTGATCTTAACCGGTGGCGATGCCGCTTTGTTTGCCAAGTTCCTTGGTCATTATCAGCCTCAAGTCGAATCCGATTTACTGTTGCAAGGTTTAAAACACTATGCTCAGCTCAATTCAGCTTTGAGCAAGGTCTGAAGTGCCTGCAACAACTGTGGAAATTCCTTAAAACCATCTTCCGCACGGAAATGCCCTGCCTGAGTGACCTCAATCAGTTGGGCATTCAGCAGGTTTGAAAATTTAAAGGTCAATGGCACAGGAATCACGGGATCATTACTGGAAAAGAACACCAGTCGTCGCTGAATATTCGCCCTCAGCATGCCGCTCTCAAACTGGGCCTGCTGAATAAAAGCATTAAATTCTGGACGTTGAGCAATCGGGTCATTAAAACCCGCAATAAAAATTCCCGCCTTGATGCGCATGTGCTGCAATTTCTTGGCTAAAAATCTTGAGAGCGCCACACAGGACAGCCCATGTGCCACGACAATACTCCGCTCATTCAGTCCTTTTAATTGCGCTTCCAGACAAGTTTGCCAAATCTCGGCTTCAGGATGACTGGCATCGGCAAGAAATACACGCTCAACGATCAGATCATCGCTTTTCAATTGGTGTTCTAACCAGGCATACCAATGCTGGTCGGGATCGGCATGTTCACAATGCAGAATAAATACGCTATTTTTTGAATTATGTGACATATTTAACACTATTTTTCAATAAAAACATAAACTTATAAAGTATATTGCTCTTTTTTAATCACGCTTAACATTGCTATTTTGTATCAATTTTATACAACACTACTCACAACATGAGCATAAAAAAAGGCGCATTACGCGCCTTTTCAGGAAGTCGATAGAACTTACTTTTTCTGGTCATTACTACCAAATAAAGGGCCCATTCCACCGCCACCGCCGAATTGTTTTTGCATATTACCCAATGATTTCAGCATTTTGCTCATACCTGATGGATTCGCAAATTTCTTCATCATTTTCGCCATTTGTGCCTGTTGCTTGATCAGTTTATTCACTTCAGCAACGTCCATACCACAGCCGGCAGCAATACGTTTTTTACGACTTGGGTTAATCAGATCAGGATTACGACGTTCCTTGATCGTCATGGACTGAATGATGGCTTCCATACGCTTGACTTGCTTTTCAGGGTTGGCTTTTTCAATTGCGTCCTGAATACCCGCATTGCTCATGCCTGGTAATTTATCCAGGAAGCCCATCATGCCGCCCATTTTGCTCATTTGCTCAAACTGCATCAGCATATCTTCAAAGTTGAAGTTACCGCCTTTTTGCAGTTTTTTCGCCATTTTCTCGGCTTTTTCTTTGTCGATCTTGCGTTCAACTTCTTCGACCAAAGAAAGGACGTCACCCATCCCCAAGATACGTTGTGCAACACGATCCGGATGGAATGGCTCAAGAGCATCCAGTTTTTCACCAATACCCAAGAACTTGATTGGTTTACCGGTAATGGCACGAACCGAAAGTGCTGCACCACCGCGTGCATCACCATCGGTTTTGGTGAGAATCACACCCGTTAAAGCTAAAGCATCATTAAAGGCTTTGGCAGTATTGGCAGCATCCTGACCGGTCATTGCATCGACAACGAATAAAGTCTCGGTTGGTTTCACCGCCGCATGTAATTCTTTGATCTCGTCCATCATGTCTTCATCGACATGTAAACGACCTGCGGTATCGACAATCAGAACATCAGCAAACTGGATTTTCGCCTGCTCAATGGCACGATTGACAATATCAATCGGCTTTTCAGACGCTTCAGATGGAATGAAACCGACACCGACTTCATTCGATACTGTTTCTAACTGCTTGATCGCTGCTGGACGGTATACGTCGGCAGACACCGTCATCACTTTTTTCTTTTGGCGTTCTTTTAAGAAACGTGCCAATTTTGCAGCAGTCGTGGTTTTACCCGCGCCCTGCAAACCGGCAAGTAGTACAACCACCGGTGGTTTTGCACTTAAATCTAATGTTTCATTAGCCTCACCCATCATCTTGGTGAGTTCATCATAGACAATCTTTACAAATGCCTGACCAGGAGAAAGCTGAGTCATGACTTCCTGACCGAGCGCTTCTTCCTTAACTTTCGCGATAAATTCACGAGTTACAGGTAACGCGACATCGGCTTCAAGAAGTGCCATACGTACTTCACGCAGGGTATCTTTAATATTGTCTTCGGTCAGCTGCCCTGAGCCAGTAACATTTCTTAAACTCTGTGTGAGTCGTTCTGTTAAGGTATCAAACATTGCGAAATCCGCTTAAAATGGCTAGTTGCAAAAAAATCTTTCTTAAAATAGAAAATTTATGCATAAGATGCTATAGGATACTGTAGTTCGAAGCGAATTTATATCTTATATGGCGAATATTATTCATCCTCCTAAAAAAGGTTTGACATGATCAGTCTCCCCTTGGTTTACACAATTTTGGCACTTATCGCCTATACCAGTTCATTTTGGTATTTGTTTATTCGATTGATGTCAAAACGTACTCCAAATCTTTGGTGTTATGGCCTGATGGTCGGTTTAGGACTGGTGCTACATGCCACCGTTCTTTCCCAAGACATGCTGACATCTATTGGGGTGAACTATGATGTATTCAACCTGATGTCCTTCACTTCCGGACTGATGTTGGCACTGAGTCTGATCCTGAGCCTGATTCGCCCGATCCTGCCTCTCAACCTGATCGGCACCCCTGTAGCTGCCTTTGGTTTAATTCTGGGCTTCGCATTTAGCCAACCCAATCAGGTGATTGAACAACATAGCTTTGGTCTGGACCTACATATCATTCTGTCACTGGCAGCTTATGCTGTGCTACTGATGGCGACCATCCATGCGGTGCTTTTATGGTTTCAGGACCGGGAACTGAAAAAGAAACAAAAACGACGCATCTGGGTGAATTTACTTCCGCCCTTTCAGGTCATGGAATCTGTGTTATTTGACCTGATTATTACTGGATTTGGCCTGCTTACTGCCGCATTATTGTTCGGCTTCTTTACCATTGATAACTTTTTTGCCCAACATCTCGCACACAAAACTGCATTTAGTATCATTTCATGGTTCTTGTACGGCGCGTTATTGATCGGACATTACAAATTTGGCTGGCGTGGACGTAAAGCAATTCGTTTTACCATTAGCGGCTTTGTCCTGCTTGCGATTGGTTTTATGGGAAGCAAATTTGTTTTAGAAATGATATTAGGACGTTAGTTTTTACATTTTAATAAAAACTAGACAGCCTATCTGAAAATGCGTATAACGCTGTTTTCGCTTCGCTAGGTAAAAATCGTGAAACTTGTACTCGCTCCAATGGAAGGTCTGACTGATCCGATCATGCGTGATGTGCTCACCCATGTTGGCAGTTTTGATTGGTGCGTGACCGAGTTTATCCGTATTACCGATAGCATTCAGCCCGATCATATCTACTACAGCTTTTGTCCAGAACTCAAAAATGGCGGCAAAACTGCGGCTGGCACCCCGGTACATGTACAGTTTCTAGGTAACAATCCAGAGATGCTCGCAGCCAATGCAGCCAAAGTGGTTGAACTGGGTGCACCTGCAATTGACCTGAATTTTGGTTGTCCGGCCAAAACCGTAAATCGCCATCGTGGTGGTTCTGTATTACTGGATGAGCCGGAAACCGTACATCTGTTGGTCAAAGCCGTTCGTGATGCCGTACCAGCACATATCCCAGTCTCAGCCAAAATGCGTTTGGGCTATCTTGATGAAAATCATACCTTAGACAATGCCCATGCCATTGAAGATGCTGGCGCCAGCTGGCTCACCGTACATGCGCGCACCAAAGCGGATGGTTATACCCCGCCAGCCTATTGGGAAAAGATTCAACCGATTACCAAAGCATTAAAAATCAATGTCATTGCCAATGGTGAAATCTGGAACAATACCCATGCAAAAGCCTGTCTGGAACAATCTCATTGCCAAGATTTAATGATTGGCCGCGGTGCGGTGACTACACCAGATTTAACCTTATGCATTCGTCAGGATATGGATCATGCGCTGCTATCTTGGCAAGACTTGGTAGAACTGCAGCTACGCTTCTTGAGTGGTCAATACAAGACCGAAATTGGCATGGTCGGACGTTATAAGCAATGGTTAGGAATGATGACCAAGGCCTATCCTGAAGCCCAGCAACTGTGGGCACACGTGAAGAAGATCAAACAGCTTGAAGATATCCTTCAGTATTTAAAACAAAGCTGAGGCTTGTACTTAAGTTTAAATAAAAAAAAGCGGCCTAAGCCGCTTTGGAAAACCCAAAAATACTTCATTACATGCCACTGACTTTCATCTTCAGGTTCGTTACAGAAGCACCCGTCATACCAATATTACCAATGGAAGCATTAGGTAAATTATTAAAAGCACCAGCCTGCTGAGCACCACTTGTACCTAATAACACATTGTTTAATTGTAAATCGAACTTGTTGCTTGTGCCAGTATTGCCAAAAATCACTCCACCTTTATCCGTTGTACCAGAAGGACCATAGATTCCAGCATAAAATCCTTTCAGCCCAAAAGGATTACCATTATTGCCGGTCAGTTTAAAGTCAAAACTTGCACCAACAGGTGCTGTCGTCGAGTTTCCTGGCGTCGCATAATCTGAAACCAGCATAATGTTACATCCCGTCCCTGTGCCACAGATAGACTCGATCGCACCATCAAACATCACCATATGCCCTTGTGGTGCGGCACCCATTTGAATATTCATGCTAGGTTTATTTGCTGCAAAAACAATATCAATTCCACCTACACGCAATAATTCTTTCACATCACTTTTTAGTAAGGTCCCAGAACTAAAAATAGAATTACGTGTATAAGTGCTTCCATTTAAACTGGAAAGAGAAGCAGGGCCAGCAGTGTAAATCGAAAATGGAGAAATCCGAAGACCCGTTACATTATTATTAAAAGCTAAGGCGATATTCGCAAATGCACCGCCTTTTGCTGCGGAACCAGCATCCGTATCCACGGCAGCTTTAAAACCGAGTATTGTCTCGGCCGTGCCATTTAGGCCAGTCACTTTTACGGGTAGAGCCGTGGCTTGCCCAGCTACGCCAGCAATCACCAAACCTGCACGGTTGGTATATGAAGGAGATGTATAGCCACCATAAGACAGGCCATCATTATCAATAATCGCCATTTGATTAAATTGAACATTGGCTTGAACACCGATCGTTAAGCCATCTTGGCCCGTCATTGCAGAAAGACTTTGATCATCCATCGGCTGCATTGCCATTGAGATCGGGCTCAATAACAATAGCGAAAACCATCCTAATTTCTTGTTTTTATTCATTGTCCTCATCCGTAGACAAATGTTTAAAATATGTACTATAGCTTAGCATACTTAAAATAAAACATTAACTGCTATTGCTATAAAGGCAGCTTTTATAAAATTTTCTATAAAAATTCTAACAGAACTTTAAACCGCCAAAACAGTTAGAAACAGGCTTCTGGTTACTGTCAAGTAAGAGGTTTTCCAAGACCATCACCGCACGTGCATTGTCTGCTAGCCGTACATCACCAATTCCTTTATAAATAGGAGTTCCGAATAATGCCCCAAATGCCTCCCCAATACTGAGGTCAATTCGATTATTTGACAAATAATCTGTAATAAAGGTAGCTATTTGAGGAAGTACATCCTGCATCGGAATACCTGTCGTTGGATTTAAGGCACCAAAATCTAATGGATCTTTAAAGGATAGCCACCAACCTGGTTGTGCGATATCTGCAGCGTCGGCACCTGGCCATTGTAAAGCGGTATTCTGTAAAGCGAGATATCCACCACTAGTAATTGGTAGGTTATGAATTAGGTTAAAGTTTTGATTCACCTGCACATTGGCTTTAAGATTAGTAATATAGGAGCAATTAGTTTTATTAATCACTGCAGCACAACCAGCTGATGTAGTCCCTTTTGCCCCCATAAAGAATGTTGCTTCATCAACTAGTCCAAGAATTGACTCATCTAAAGTCATCGCAATTCCACCATTATCTGCACCAATCGCAATAGTAGGAATCGGCACATCTTTTACTACCAAATTTAATTGTTTCATTCGACTGCCAGTTACGATAGTTTCAGGGAAATTAAATGCTACCGTTTGGCTAGGCACATTAATACCCCAGATCGGACTCCCATTATAATTATACAAATTCTCAGAACCCTGTGCTCCAGCAGGATTTTGGTAGCTTCCAGATCCAGATGTCATTTTATTTGAATTCGTAAATGCAACTCGATCCATTCCAAGTGCTCTTATTTTCGCATAAATCAATTGGTCTGCTGTTGTACCAAACATTGCTGAGTCCGTAAAAGCATTTACAGGCGTTTGACCAACCTTGATAAATCCACTAAATGTATTGATCCCTCCTCCTGTAGATACACCATTACCATTAATATCGTTAGTGGTACCTGCCGATAAATAGCCTAAAATTTCTTCAGCACTAAGGCGAAAACCCGAAACCTCTCGTGTTGAGGCACTATTTGGATTCTTGATTGCAAACTCAATAAAAGGATTGGTCAGCATCGCACTAGTATTAGCACGGCCCTTGGACCATGTCGGGGTACCATCAGCCAATTTTCCATCGGGTGGCCCACTCAGTGAAACATTCTCCATATCGATATCACAGGCTCCTGCGCCATTTCGACCACCACAACCCAATTGTAAACCACGAATATTAGCATTTAATTCTAATTTTGCTTCCAGACCCAATTTATAATAGCCAAAATTCTTTAAAGCATTCGAAGTATCAGGTGCCGTATAACCCAATGATAATAATGCCTGTCCTCGAGCAGCAGATAACTCACTATCACTCATTTCAACCAAACCATTACTGGCCCAGGTCTGTGTTGCAAATACAGACATGAGTAAACAAGAGGTCAATATTGATTTCTGCATTCCTTTTTTCATCATTTTCTTCCTGTTATTCAGTTAATTACGCGGTCTGATCGAGAATTCAGTCCGGAGTTGTCCACCCGTCATCACCATCTCTCCAAGACGTTGTGCTTTATTATTGGCGGCATCTACCCGTGGATAAAAGTTAATGTCTTGCACCCGGAAAACATCATTCGGTGTCCGGTCTGGATTAAAGTTAAAACCAAGATTAAAACCAACATTGTCTTTGTTCACTACAATCGCGTTATTAAACTGAACTAAGCCGGTCATATTGTCGAAACCGATGCTGGCTTCATCAATTGGGTCACTAATTTGTAATGAGCCATCTTTGAGACGATAGCGCCCAATAAAAGACAATCTGTTGCCATTATTCGCTGTAATTTCATTATTGGGTACCAAACTCAAATTCATATCTCCCAAGAATTTCAGCTTAAGACCGAATAGCACATCATCTTTGGTATTAAATGGATTGACGATAACTGGTGTCGCACTGTTAGGGTTGCTATAAGTAGGTAGGTATCCGGCAGCAATTTCAGCTGCCATCACCATCAACAGGTCTTTTAACTCAACATTGACATTTCCACCTTCAAACCCCATGCTGCCATAGCCACGTAATAACATATCAATATTACGTAGTCCCATATAATAATTCTTATCGCCATCTACAATTAAAATTGAAGTGGTTTTACTTCCATCGGCATTGCGTCCTTCTGTGCTTAATGCCACCGCAAGTCCTAGACGCTGTGAATTGGTCACTGCTGAGCGAGTAATACTATTGTTCAGATTATTTAAACCAAAAACCTCACCGGTATAATTGGTTGCGTAAGTCGCCAGATTGGCATTAACGTTATAGAATGGTAGACCTAGCCCCCATTTATTAGTTAAGCCAGCATTCGATGCAATGGCGTTGCCAGCAGACACACCACTACTTGAGGTAAAACGACCTCTCCTAGAAAGTGCTTGGAAGTCAGCTCCACGAACAGCCACCACTAGACTATAAGGATTCACAGCATTATTATGAATTTGCTGGATATAATCAGTCGCACTGGTTAGGGTACCGCCATTGCCCCCCAAACGTGCATTACGTAGCACGGAGTTTTCAGGCATTCTTAAATTCCGTGTATTGGCAAGGTTAATATATACATTGCCGCTGTCAAAATATGCACGTTGATTCGAGTTAATCACTAAAGGACTTAAGTCTCCGAACTCAAAACCAAAGGTATTCGAGCCTGCACCACCAATTTCTAATGTGGTTGCCTTGCTGTCGTCCCCACCTAACATGGCATCTCCTTTTTGGGTAAACTCCCCTCGGAGACGAAGTGCCAGACCACTAGAGCCCATCACCGTTCCATTGGCTCCGGTGGCCGTCGTGCCAGAGTCACTAGCGAAACCTAAAACATTGTTTAAAGTATGGGTATTAGTGGCATTATTATCCGCAGGCGCAGCTAGCCCATTGGCACTAGTTCCTCTAACCTGAAGCGCACCGTTGACAATACGCCCACTCATCCCAAGACGAATCAATCCTTTACTGTTATCCAGGTTATAGACTGGATTACTTGGATTAATGGTTGTATTACTTTTGGTCATTAATTCAATATTTAAGCCTGAACTGGTCCCGGCATACGTTCCGGTTGCAGCTCCTAACTGATTGGGGTCTGTCACACGCGTAAAGTCGACATAACCGTAGGTGCTATCTGGACTGGTGGTCTTGGTTGCCGAATTACTGCCCAAATTGGTTTGTAAAATCAAACCCTTAACCGGGTCAACATACATTGCGCCCTTGCCTAAAAAGTTAAAGTTAAAATTCTTTAAAATAAGCTGGTTATATTCATTTGTTGTACCAGTTCCCAAACCCGCATATAAATTAATGTTCTGTAAACCTAGCTGCAAAGAGGATTGTGAATTTGCACTAAATAAACCATCTTTGGTATTAAAAGCAATAATTTGTGGGGAACCTGTCTGAATCGCGAAGTTACCAATACTGGCATTACAGCTGACAGTTGGCGTTTGGGCACAAATCTGGAAACTTCCAACCGAAATGGTCGATGGCATACTTTTGATTTGCAGATCTAGACCTGTTTTAGAACCGCTTGAACCGGTATTAATTTTATAATCGGTACCCAAGTTATAATTACCTGCACCCGCGCCCGCATCATAGGCAAGGTTTTTACGAACCCTGACATCATTTGCAACAGCTCGCAGCGTCTGCTCCGCGTTGCTGGCCATTCCTGCCCGGTCTTCCCAGTACAGTTGATCGACCTTAATTTCATCATAGGTGGTTTGTAAAGATACCCCGTCCTGACCATTCACCTGTCTTAGATCGGTATCTTGCAACTCCTGCAATGCATGTGCTGTGTGAGTCAGACATAAGATACTACTTGCCAGTGTTGTTAAAACAAAATGGCGTTTCTTGTTTTTATTGACCTTCCGTTTCATACCCATTCCCTTTTTATTTTAACAACGTGGATGTGATGTACCACAGGAAAAGATTTTAACCTGGCCTGTCATAGACAGGTTGCCATTCATATTTACACCAATAAAACCTTTTTCCTTATTGGCATCAAAGCCAGTGCCACCATACGTTGTAGCAGGTGTCAAATACCCTGGTAGGTTGGTAGAACCTGCAGAACAGTTTTGATTACCCTCCGTACATGTATCGGTTTCTATAGATAAGGATTGGAAACCAACATTACGAAACTGAATGGGCTTTACTGGATCAAAACCTAACTTGATCGCGGCATGACTAAGACCACCATAAATCACGTCTTCACCATCGAGCTTGATTTGTTGAATATTGACAGTCCCTTGAATCCCCTTCATGACTAACCACTGCTTACGCCCTGTGGCAGAAGGCACACGATTACCTTGAGTATCATACGTATCTTGCGTGCCATCGTGATAACGGTTATTTAATGACAAGGCAAGCCGACAATAGAGTAAATCTGCACATAAAAAATTTGCATTATCATCCTGATTTAAAATCATTTTTAAAGAGAGATCTGCGCCCGCCTGACCCGTAACATTCTCCAGACTGGTGTCATCCAAACTTTCCATCGCATAAAGAGAAGTTGAAAGTAATAGCACACCCCATCCTTTGATTAAGCTCACTAGCAGATCACGATAATCGTAATTTTTATGATTGTTAAACTTCATCGTCTTATATCCTTATAAGCCCGTTGTGGTTAGCTTAAGATGCTGAATCAGTAGACCATCAATTGCAGCTGAACCAAAGTTATTGTTGACCGTTGCACCTGGTGGCTGCATATTATTAATACGCCCAGCAATATCTGTTGGTGTGGTGGTTTGGATGCCTAAGATCTGATTATTAAAGTTTTGACGCCATGTAGTTTCGTAGGGATTTGGACGATTTAAAGAAGGATGAGGCTGTCCTGTCACAGGTGCTTTAGGGGAAACAGGGTTCCAAGTTGTACTCCACGCCTGCCAGGTAGTTGGTAATTGACAAAAGCAGGAAAGACTAAAAGAAGTGTTATATCCACGAGTTCTTCCCCAAACCTGAGTAAAATCTTCCTGCATTGCACTTGATAGACCAGTCCCCGATTTTAATTCACCAATCGAAACACCATAAGAACCTATTCCTTTATGGGCAGATAGTTTATTGGTCGTAGTATCATAATCCGTCGCACCAATCGTAATACTACTGTGTGTCGCGCTACTTCCTTGATAACCAGCAACAGTCGAAGTACCACACCGGTAAATATTACAAGTTGAACCTAAATAGGTAACCCCTGGATCGACTGATGCCGCTGGGTCAATATTTTCATAACGGGTATAAATACGGCGATACACCTCTTGTGCGTTTGGAATACGCGCCAATTCAATCGAGAAATTATTGCCATCTGTACTAAGCATTAAAGGTTGATATAAATTACCTAAAACCAGATTTACATTCATATCATAGAGAAAAATACCGTCTGCATTGGTATTAGCCTGGAAATTGGGCACTGCACCGCCTAATGCCGGGGTACTATTATCGTAAGTTCCACCTGCTATTTCTTGCGTACTAATCCGAAATACACTGGTTGATGTTGGTGCTGTCCAGTCATTGGTGCCTTTTGCTCTTAAACGACGTGTAGTAAATCCATTTTGATTGTAACACTGCCCTACTTGTACAGATCCACCCACAGTATTTGGTTTAGGTGATGTACACATACCCCCACTTGGAAAACTTCCTGAAACAGTGGCGTTAGTGGGCGGATCATAAGAGGTACGAATACCATTGGTATTATTTGATGCATTAGCTTGTGCGCTAGTAATCGTTGTACCTGTTGCCAATACGCCATTCTCAAAAAAGGTATTTGTCGTTGGATCATAATCAACTTGTACAATTTCACGCGTCGTAGTTTGATTGCTGACCGTGCCACGCTTGGTATCGGTTGCTCCACTGTTAAGACGGACTAATCCTGCTACACCAAAGGTTTTGTTATAGTTAGTATTCATCCCGTAGTTAAAGGTTTTTACCGTCGGGACGTTATTAATCTTCAAAGTTGCATTATAAGTCCCCCCCATAGATGGTGTCACACCGTCCAAGGTTTGAAATACTTTCAGGTTCGAACCATTGATACTAAAGCCATCCCACACCGTAGCAAGACGTAAACGATTACTTAACCCATTTAAACCATTTTCAGCAACAGTTGCGTCCCGTTGAAAAATATCAGTCCATAAACCCAATTTTAAATTGTAAGCAGAGGACTCTGCTGTACCTGCTGCAGGCAGCACCATTTTACGCAAAGGCGCTTCAAGTGCTAAATAGGTGACATTGCTGATTGTGCCTGCAAAGTTAGGAACGTTTTGGTCATTTAATGTAGTAAGCACCCAAGGGTTATCTGCAGTGCCCCAAGAGTCAATAGGACGACCATATAAAGTCCCCCAATCACTACCATCAATAGCAGCACCTAAATTTTTATTGGATTGTGATATAGATAGCCCATACAACCATGCATCTGCTTTTTTATAACCTTTTGCAGTGGCAGTGGCGCTTAAAGGCCCAACAGGAATTAGACGGATCGAACCTGCGCCATATGTTCCAGCGCCATTGTTGGCATTGTCTGCACCATTAAAACGGAAAGAAAAATTTTCAGGCAGAAGTGCGATCCCTTCACCTGTGGTTTCACTCAAAGCATCATCGGAAATTTCTTGTAATGCAAAAACAGATTGACTTACGCATAAGCTAATAAAACTTGCTAAAACAGTTTTTTTAAATAAAACCGTAGAAGTTAATTTAGTCATCTTGACCTTCCTATTACTTGATGCTCCGCATCATCATTCTTTTTCTAACATCCTTTTTTTGAGTGACGCCCTACAAACTCTAGGAAAAACTGCATTTATGCTTCACTCAAATGCAGGCAATCTGCCTACCTAATCTCATTCTTCATTATGCTGATAATTTACACAAATGCAAAATAATTTAGGTAAACGGTATACTTTCCGATGAGTGAAATACACCTTTGAATATTTTTAATATAATTAGATCGATGATTTTCATCTTGTTATTATTTTCTATATAGTCAAATTAAGCTTTTCACCAAGCGCCCATGATTGTTGCAAAATGTAAGTGCATGGCTTACGCTTCAACAGCTTTAATTTATGCATTGATCAACATTTCTGTTATACAAATTTTTATAATTTGTATTGATAGCAACCCAAGATTAATCAGATAGCGCTAAAAATATAGCCGTATTGATCTCTCACATCTAATCAAACACGTCTCATTTAAATTATCAAATGAGACATTAAAACCTCCACCCTATTGCAAATTGTAACCGTGGTTGCTTATCCTGATCACTTTTCGCAGCTGACGTATTTCGCCATGCTAGGGTGGTATTAAAATCGAAATCTCGATACCCTCCGCTCAATCCTATGCCTGTACTGGCTAAAGTGCGGCTATTTTTATCAGCAAGGTAGGGATTTTTATTTTGCTGAGTTTGCCCGAACTCCTGAAATAAATACGGGGTTAAAAACGGAGTCAGTTGATAATAAATATGAATTGATGTCCCCCAGCCTTGATCTCCAAGACCTTCTGCTACTGGATAAGCACGCATCGGAGCCAAAGAAAATTTTTCCGCAGAATCGAGGTTCTTTGAGGCGAGCTGCCCGTAGAGTTCACTGGTTAACCATGATGATGCCGTTAATCTCTGTTGTCTGGCAAGTTTAAGTTCGTATTTATTAAAACTACCTTGAGTCTTCGCAGATAAACGATCTATGTTTAAAGCAGAAGGACTTTGTATTTTCAAATTTCCGACTGTAGCGATCAGTTCAAGTTGATTCATACCACCTTTGGCTTTGCCGACACCCCAATCATCGATATGATTAAAATTCAGTGCAATTCGACTGGCGTCTATCTGCTTTGAAGTTTCTGTATCAGTCGCTGCAATTTCATCGAATAGCTTTCTTTTTTCAGCCAACAGCTTTAAATTCAAATTCGTTTTTTGGCTTCGAATCAATGGATAAGTTAGGTTTAAATTATAGTTTTCAGAGCTTCCTGTAGCGTCTAATAATTTAAATTGTTCTCCCAGTTCATACTCTGTTCGGCTATAGCCTCCCCCAAGCAGTAAGCCATTTCCTGCAATTGGAAAGTGGGCATTCAAGGCACCTGAGATTAAGTCTTGATTACTGCCTAACACTTGTACCGATAACCTTTCTCCATAGCCTAACAAGCTGTGACTTTCCAGATATCCCGAAAGTCGATATTTTCCTGTATAGCGACTACCAGAATTATCGACACCGATACGCCCTAGCCAGGTTGGCTGCCCCAGAATATCCAAAACAAGATCTGTTTGTCCTGTTTCCTCACCAGCCTGTAGGTTGGCCTGAATTTGTCCTACACCTGATAAATCAGAGATGAGAAGCAATGTTTGGTTGCTTTGTTGCTGTTGTAAAGCTTGATCAAGAGGAATCTGATCGGTATAGCGCTGAATCGTTGTATCTTTAAGTTTAGACTGATTCATTAAAATAACTTTGCCAAGTTTTCCTTCTAATACTCGAATGACTAATATTCCATTTTCTAACTTTTGTTGAGGTAGATAAGCTTTGGCTAAAAAATATCCCTGTTTTTTATAATATTGTGTAATTCGGTCTGTCCCTGCCTGTAGGTCGGCAAGTACATTGTTCCTATTTTCTAAAGATTCAACCAGCCTATGCAGAACTAAAGCTTCAATTTGTTGATTGCCTTCAATTTGAACTTTGTTAATCCATATTGGCGTTTGATCCTGACTATAATTTTTCTGCGATGATTCAGAACCCAAATACTGTTGATCTGTTTTAGGCGTTTGTTTGAATTGTGCAGGACCTAGTTGTTTGGTAATGGTTCCACTATCTGGTATAACCGTTTCGGCCTGCGCAGTTAAGCTGCTTGCAAGAGTACAAACGAGCCATACAAACTTATAGCTACTACGATATAGCATTTCTTTCTTTTTATTGAAATATAACGTCATTGTTCATCTAGCTTTATTACGGGTTGATTTGACAGACAAGAATTCAAAATTCTTGCCTGCCTCTCACTTTTATTTTTAAATTAATGATTATAGCGAAGCCATGGGGCCTTCTGATCTTCGTCAATCACCCACATTGAGGTTGAGTTTGGATCTGAAACATCGGCAATATCCCAACCTGAGAAAGTTAAGATTTGTTGAAGTTCAGCCGTGGTTTTGCCAATACCTCCAGCACTGTTAGATTGACCTGATGTTTCAGTATTCCAGTAGCTCTCATTCACTGTACCTAAAGAGGAGCTATTTTCTCCAATAAGTCCCCCAATATTATTTACGCCTGTTACAGCTCCATTCGAATAGCTATATTCAATCGTTCCTGCATTACTACCAATCAACCCACCCACTGAGCTATTCCCGTCCACCCAGCTTGTTGAATATGAATTTGTAACAGTACCATCATTTCGACCAACTAATCCCCCAACAACCAAATCACCTTTGACTAGCCCCGTAGAA
This sequence comes from Acinetobacter sp. IK40, assembly GCF_035615075.1. NCBI lineage: Bacteria > Pseudomonadati > Pseudomonadota > Gammaproteobacteria > Moraxellales > Moraxellaceae > Acinetobacter > Acinetobacter sp. IK40. The sequence continues at coordinate 77,118 of NZ_JANBOE010000009.1, forward strand.
AAACTTTCCTGAATTATACTGTTAGGTGTATTATAACCAACTAGACCACCAACATATTGACTTTGGACAACACTATTTCCGATTACATTACCAGTAGAATAACTATTATTAACATACAAGCGTGATATTTGAGAATTACCTACGACTTGTCCTACTAAGCCTCCCAACGCAGATAATCCACTAATATTTCCAGTTGCATAACTATGATCTATATAATAATTTTCATTTTGTCTAGGAGAATACGTGAGCACCCCTGCTAAACCACCCGCGCCAATGAAAGCAAACTCTGGATGCCAATTTCCATTGATATACGCTCCTGATAAAATATCGCCTGTCGCATAGCTATTATAAATGCCTACTGCTTGGCCTGCTAAACCGCCAGCATAGGCCCCAAATGTAACTCCAGTATTATCTTTATCCCATTGTTCTGCTAATCGAGATAAATCTGCAAAAGCAATATTACCAGTTGCATAACTATCATAAATAGGCAGAAGGCTCATTCCAACTAAGCCTCCAACTCCCATAAAGCTTGTCACTTGCGTATCTGAATAGCTATGACTAATTTTACCCTGATTATTACCAAAATATGGATCTCCCGCTTGACCAATCAAACCACCAGTAAATAACAGTCCATCCACACGACCTGTACTATAAGTATTTTTAACATTGCCATCAAAATGAAGCCCTGATAAAGCTCCAACATAAGCGAATCCATCCAAAGATATATTAGTTAAACCAATATCCCTTAACTCACTTCCATAAGTAATGCCAAATAAACCTTGGGGCAAAGCTTCTATTTGACTAACACCATTTGGTTTATGGATTGTTAAACTATCTATCTGATGACCAAGTCCATGAAAATTACCTTGAAAAATAGGGACTGCTGAAGAAATTCCTTCACCTTGTAAATATTGATAAACATCCCCGACCCTAAGCTGCCCAACAGCATAAAAACCCTCACCATTATTCCAATCGGCAGTAGCTGAAGCATCAATATTGCTGCCCAGTGCATAATTACCCGTAAGATTATTTTGCATGCCCTGCAAGGTATTACTACTTGTATCTCCCTCCACCCCTAATTCATTAATCACAATATATGATTTATCATTGATCACTAAATTGGATGAAGAACCACTGATATTAATTTTGGCACCATTATTTAAGTTGTAATCTGAACTCGCGCCATAATTCATAGCTAATTTAGCCTGATCACCACTTAAGTCTAAATCACTATTGAAGTTAATATCTTTGGAGGCTGTCAGTGTAAGTGCTGTATTGGCATTCCAGCTGGTTGCGTCATTAAGATTAATATTGCCCTGACCTGCTGCTGTGCCTACAGCATTCAAGGTGACATTACCCTTGTTTAAGGCGTCACCTAATGTGGTACTACTCACACTCCCGCCAAAGAACTCGACATCTATATTTTTTGCTTGTAATTCCCAACCACTTGTAGTTGGTGGTAATCCTGTCGTTGAATTACGTTGTGTTGTTATATTCGTACCAGAAATAATCTGTACATTGGCAGCAGATGTTTTAATTTGTCCACCACTACCACCATTGGGTGCAGAAGCATCTAGGGTACCACCTATGTTCAGGGTACCACTGGTTAGATCGCTGCCTAATTCAATTACACCACGGACATTATTGACAGTTTGCGCTTGAATCACTCCAACACTATTCACTACGGCATTACTTAACTCATCAATCCCCTTTGCGGTAAGCACAACTTTACCACCATCGGCTTGGATCATTCCGCCAGAGTTAATCAAGGCTTGGGCCTTACCCTGATTAATGGTGTAACCCAATAAACTACCATTATTTAAATTCAAGGTAATATCACCAGCAGCAGCCAATAAAACATTGCCTTGTGATGCTTTAATGGTGCCAGTATGCTTTACCGTCGGGGCAAGCAAGGCAACCGTTCCTCCCGTTGGTACTGTAATTTTCCCACGGTTTTCGATGCTTTTGTTATTCCCGGTATTATTAAAATTGAATAAGTTATTATTAAAGTCACTATTACTCAGATTTAAAGTAGAGGCGACTAACCCTGCTGTATTTACCTGTGATGTACTACCAAATAACACCCCATTTGGATTGATAATAAAAACTTGTCCATTGGCATTGAGTTGACCATTTAAATTTGAAGCACTAGAGCCTGTCACTCTATTTAAGGTAATTGAACTCGAACTTGGTTGAACAAAATTGACTACCTCATTGTTATTGGTGGAAAAACTACTCCAATCGATCGCAGCCTTAGCTGTGGATTGATTAATTGTTGTCGTTGTTCCTGCGGTTGAAATCGTTGCTGTACCTGAACTTACCACACCACCTGTCGGACCGGCTAGAGCAATACTAGCGCTTAATAGATTCACAGCGAAAACTGTTGTTTTTGTGCTCACCTCCAATAACGGTTTATTTAATTTATTTCTCTTAATGGATGACTCTACAACTGTTCCCCCTTTGGCGATTTCACTTACGGCTTGCCAGCAAAAATGTGTAGCGTTCCATATAACCTGATAGATCTTATTCACAATTATTCCTACCTATTTTTAATATTTTAAAAAAATTGCAATTTATTTTTAGCACATCTTTTTATATTTTGATGAATTCCATTAACTTTTCTGACCAATGGCAATATAAAAAATTATTATTAGAAAATTATTTAAAATACAACTTGGGGGCTAAGAGCTTAAAATGAGATGTATTTCATCTTTTCAATTTAGAAAAATAAATAAAATAGTGGAAATAAAAAATATTGACTGAAGATTTTATGGTTTTTAAAGTTATCTCGAAAAGCAAGATTCTAATTTTTTATTATAATTGAACCATTGACCCGTGGATCAATGGTTCTTTTTGACAACTAAAAAACTTTAGGTCTTCGGCAATGTCACGCCAGTTTGACCTTGGTATTTACCACCACGATCTTTATATGAAGTTTCGCATACTTCATCGCTTTCAAAGAACAACATTTGTGCCACACCCTCACCTGCGTAAATACGTGCTGGCAAGTTTGTTGTATTCGAGAATTCCAGGGTAACGTGACCTTCCCACTCAGGTTCTAACGGCGTCACGTTTACAATAATGCCGCAACGTGCATAGGTTGATTTGCCAAGGCAAACAGTTAATACGTTGCGTGGAATACGGAAATATTCAATGGTACGTGCCAAGGCAAACGAGTTCGGTGGAATGATACACACATCAGACTCGATATCGATAAAGCTTTTATCATCAAAATTCTTAGGATCAACAATGGCTGAGTGCACATTGGTAAACACCTTGAACTCACGTGCACAACGGACATCATAGCCATAGCTCGATACCCCGTAAGAAATCAACTTTTCACCGTTTTTATCAAAACGAACTTGATTTTCCGCATAAGGTTCAATCATGCCGTGTTTTTCGCTCATTTCACGAATCCAACGATCAGATTTTATAGCCATGACTTTTTATCCAAAGACGAAGTTAATAATTGGCGAGTACTTTAACTTAAAATGCTATTAATGAAAACAACACCTCTCATGCGTTCGCTTCAATAGAGGTGGGAATGTTATAAATTGTTGAGCGCTGAATAGCTAATTGGAATCGCAAAGCTGACCAGAACCACACAGGCGGTGCGTTGCAGTTTCGCTTGAGAGAGCCAGTTCACCTTCTTGCTTGCCAGCATTGCACCGACTGAAATCCAGAATAAAGCAATCGGAAGGATTAAAGCCACAAATGTCCCCATGTGTGCCAGATAAATATCCTGACTTTTCCAGGCAGCAGCAGGGAAAATAGCAGAAGCAAATAGTAAAGCCTTAGGATTGAGCAAGGTTGCGCAGAGGAGTTCTTTAGGGCGAATAGTCGGCTGGTTTAAAACCACATCCTGATTCGCCGTACGCCATAACTTGATGGCAAGAAAAATAATATAAGTCGCACTCAATAATTTCAAAAACGTGGGTAATAAAGGAAAAGTGGCCGATACTTTACCAATCAACATGCCCCAAGCCGTAATGGCAATAATATAACCGACCGCTTCCGCTGGAATAAGCAATAAAGATTGACGTAATCCGACCTGAATCCCTGAAGATGCAAGTAAGGTATTAGTTGGGCCTGGTGTCAGCAGAATGGTGATTACTAAACCAATAAAAAACCATGAAATCATTGAATGACCTCACTATGAGAGATTTTCAGATTAATCCAATTACTCAGCTATAGCAAAAAAATAACTGTAAGGACTTATGACGAAAATTCTTATAAGCTTTTATTTTATTTATGTTTTTAAAATTACAAGTAGTACCAACTGCACAGTCACAGGCAGATGCCTGAGTATTTAAGATTCAAATTCTGGAGATGGCTTGATAAGTGCCCCCGCTACCCCCAGATAAATGGAGACATGATTTTAAGTTTTTGCTAAGTAATTAATGTTATTTTATAAGCTGTTTCCCCTCCTATCTCTTATTCGCTCCACATGATTTATGCCTAAGCAATTTTTTCATAAGTGGCTACCTTCTTCGGAAAAAGTCGCTCGACTAAAATTTATGAAGATTTTTGGTGAACGCACCTTAAATCCACTGCTTTGGTATGTAAATCGCCGTTCTATTGCAAAAGCCATGTTTATTGGCACCTTCTGGGGTATTTTACCGGTTCCGTTTCATAGTGTGTTTATTATCCTGACCGTGCTACTGTTTGAAGTGAACTTGCCGATTGGATTATGCATGGCATGGTTAACCAATCCCTTTACGGTTGTGCCGATTCTTTATTTAGGGTTCTGGTTCGGTAGCAAGATTTATCACGTCAATATGATCAATAAAGACATGTTGCTTGGTGTTCTGCATCAGATTCTAAACTGGATCAAAAATTTTGGGCATGGACATATTGATTTTAGCCTTGCCAAAATTCTGGTTTCAGGGCTGATGATTGAAGCGATTTTATTTGCGGTTTTATTTTATGCGGCGACACACTTACTCTGGCGTTGGAGTGTGATTCGGAGCTGGAAAAATCGTGAGAAAGAGAGAAAAGAAGAAACCATCTAAATGATTTCTTCTTAACAAGAATACTTATTTCGCTGCGGCTTTGGCCTTCATATATTGTTCTGCCACATCGAGTGCATATTCCTGACATGCTTCACCTGCGGCAGGGTCATAGGCACCATTATTGGTAATGTTATTGGATAATACACGGATCCCCAAGAATGGCACATTGAATTGATGAGCAATCTGGGCCACTGAAGCTGCTTCCATCTCTTCTACCGAAGTCCCATAAACCGTATGGAACTGCTTGATGCGATCAAGCTCGTTATTCCAGGTATCTGCCGAACCAATCGTACCTTCCACCACTTGTCCTTTGGTGTAATTTGGTTTTGCCTTGTAAGCAGCAAGCAAGAGTTCTTTGTCACCTTCAAATTTACGGATTGCAATTGGCTCAGGATCAGACTCATCATCGGGTAAGACATCAAAAGCTTCATTCCACTCTAAAGCATTTGAACCACCACCAAGGGGTTTATTGGGTGTTTTAAACGCACCGATATTGGTGGTGTATTTACCTAACACAATATCAAAGACATGTAGATCTGGATCATGCCCTCCGGCTGTGCCCTGATTGATAATTGCAATCGGTTGATAATGTTGAATTGCAAGTGCAGTGGCAGCAGCAGAATTACTCATGCCCATCCGGGTTTTAGAAATCACCACAGGATAACCTTTATAGGTACCCTTCCAGAACTTCCATTCCCCAATCATTTCTACAGTCGCATTCTCTAACTGGGCAGCCATTTTTTCCGACTCGACAGGTAATGCCCCCTGAATCACGATCGGCTGGAGTTTCGCTTGTTCTTGCGGTTGAGTCGAATTTGAGTTGCTATCACCATTACATGCAGCTAAAAAAAGCGTCGTACATAGCGTGGCAATACCGATAAAAGATTTGAATTGCATCATTCACCTGTCTTAAAAAAGAAAGTCTATACAAAGCAAGTTACGTACCTACTTTGTTTTTAAAAGTGAGTTATGGAATGGTCTAGATCAAAATTTGATTTCGATTAGAAAGCAAAAACCCAACATTTGCGTGTTGGGTTTTCGGTGGGCTTAGAAAATTCGTTTATCGTCTTTCTGACGCTTCGGCAGCTTATCCATGTGTTGCAACACGGCTTGTGCAATATTGAGATAGCTTTCGGCAGCGGCATCCTTCGCGATTACACTTGGTGTGCCCTGATCGGCATGCTCACGGATTTTCGCATCTAAAGGTAAGCGTCCCAGTAATGGAATCTGGTATTGCGTTGACAACTGATCGCCACCGCCTGTACCAAAAATCTGCTCTTCATGTCCGCAATTCGAGCAAATATGGGTCGACATATTTTCAATCACACCCAACACAGGAATATTCACTTTATTGAATAGCTCAATGCCTTTGGTCGCATCCATTAACGCCACATTTTGTGGGGTGGTGACAATCACCGCACCCGTGACCGGAATACGTTGTGCCAAGGTCAATTGAATATCGCCAGTTCCCGGTGGCATATCAATGACCAGTACATCCAGATCAGGCCATAAAGTCTGGTTAAATAACTGCATCAATGCACCGGTAGCTTTTGGTCCACGCCATGCCACAGGCGTATTGTGCTCACCGATTAAATGACCAATCGACAGTACGGCCATGCCATAGGCATCTAAAGGTACAAAGTGTTCATTTTCAATCAGTGGGGTTTTGCCGGCATTGCCCAACATGGTTGGAATACTTGGGCCATAAATATCAGCATCCAGCACCCCAACTTTTAAGCCGAGCTGCTGTAAAGCCAATGCAAGGTTTACTGTAGTAGTTGATTTACCCACACCACCTTTACCCGACGATACCAGAATCACATTTTGAATACGGGGATGAGCAGCAACATCACGCTGTTGCGGTGCAGCTTTTTGAATCGGCGGATTATTGGGATCTGCTTCTGCTTGAGGTGCGGCATCCATCACTGGCGGTAGATTGCTATTTTCTGCTTTTGGTTTGGATGAGCAGCTATGACCTGCCTCACCATGCGCCGCATGTTTTTGCTGAATAATATGTAGGTTTAATTCCTGAATGCCACATTTTTCCAATGCTTCTGCAAGTTCGTCATGAATCTGTTGCAAGTGATCTTTTTCTTGGGGAAAGGTATTGATGGTCAGCTGTAGAATGCGGCCTTGTACATTGACCTGACTAATCCGATCTTTGAGCGCATTTTCTGAATGCGGTAACACATAACTTTGTAGAACTGTTTGAATCTCGTCTTCCTTCACTTCTTGCGCTGGTGAAAAAACAGATTTTAAGGAAGAAAGCCACGACATTTTGTTTACTCCAAAAACAGATCAACATAGCATTGAGTTTGCTTAGTTTAGCAGTATTGAACAATTGACGCTCCTCTCAAAGCAGATAATTGCTCATTTTTTATAGCAACTTTTCTGCTTTAGATTTCTCTGCCCAACAATACACATTTTTGTTAGAAAAAGCTTAGATCGAACAACGCTAGACTGGATAATCGATCTCATGTCGCCCAGATATTTTTAAATCCCTTTAAATAAAAAAATCCCCAAACATCGCGTGGATATGTTTGGGGAAGTCTTTCATCCTATTCGCAGATTAAACATATTAACCTTTGAATTTATTGATAGTATCCGTTGCCGCTTTCTTTAAATCATCCAGCTTGTGACTGGCCTGAGCTTTAAGATCATCAAATTTTGCTGCAGCTTCATCTTTCAATTCAGCGGCTTTGGATTTGGCATCATCCAGTTTATGGCTGGCTTCTTCTTTCAAGTGGTCAAATTTGTCTTGAACCGCATGCTGGGTATCTTCCAGTTTTGCTTTGATATCATCCACTTTGCTCGAAGCCGCTTCTTTACCTTCAGCATTTTTTTCAGAAACATCTTTCTTTAGATCATCGACGGCTTTTTCGCCTTTTAACTTCAGTTCTGCGGCAGAATGTTTTAAGTCATCAATTGCCTTTTCACCTTGTAGCTGAGTTTCTTTTGCTTTGTGTTTTAAGTCATCGCCCAATTCAGCGGCTTGGTTTTTTAATTCATCAAGTTTTTCATTTGTCATGGTATTTCCTCACTATAGGTAAAAAACATATTGTTTGGAGCAATCTTAGTTATACCGCGTTTAACGCTATTTTTTGCTGGGCGCTGCAAATTGAAACAAATGAAATACAGGAAGATTCAAATTATTGCCGAACAATAAATTATTTTATTATCAGATATAAAAAGCATATAAATGAATAACATCCTGCCTAGCGAACAAAATCCTTGTGTAATATCTCGTAGAGCACGTGCCAACTGAGTGGATGATCTTTGGCTATAGCGGGATGCTGAAATTCACCAACTTTATTCATGTTTAATTTATGCATGACTCTTTGCGATTTCGCATTGTCCAACGTGGTAAAGGCCACCACTTTATCCAGCTTTAACTTCTCAAAAGCAAATGCAAGCGCAGCTTGGGCAGCTTCAGGCGCATAACCCTGTCCCCAATAAGCCTGATCAAGTCGCCATCCAATTTCCACACAAGGCGAAAAGGAGAATTGTGTCGGTTGATTATGCAACCCGGTAAAGCCAATAAATTGCTGGTTATGTTTTAACTCAACCGCCCAGAACCCCCAGCCTTGCGTGTCAATAATTGATTTCATGCGCTCAATCAAGGCATCACTTTCTGCCCGTGTCAGCAGGTTTGGAAAATACTGCATTACTTGAGGATTGCTACTCATGGCCGCAAAGGCTTCATTATCCTCTGCTCGCCATTGTCTGAGACGTAATCTGACTGTTTCGATCATTTTTAGAACCAATAAATATGTATTAAAAACTATTAACAATATAAGGAGATAGATCGGATATACTGCTGAAAATATCTCAATCATAGACCTTGTCGTCAAAATTGCCTATATGAATGAAAATGAACTTCTAGAAATTCAACAGGAACTTCAGGCCCAAGAAAAACGCTTGAAGTACATTGTTTCAAGTAAAAGAAGAATCCAAAACATGATTCTGTCTTTTGAAAAGGATTTGGCTGAACAGTTAATTCCGGTTATTGATCACATCAGTGATGATAAAGCGCCGGTTGAAAGCAGTTTGGCGCTGACCATTTGCTGGAAATTTTCGAAAGCCGAGTTTCCTAAAACGGAACATTGGTGCAGCGAACTGAGCATTACTGACCTTGAAATCAAAGATCAATTTACTGTGGTGTTAAAAGCACAGGCATGGTTAGGCACATTGGGCAGTGATGAGCTTTGGCAAACGCCGATGTTTGCTGAGATTACCCTTGATCCGAAAACGGACGGCTTAAAAAGCTATTTCATCCATTTCCTGTCTAAAGGAAAAGTCATTTCGTTAAGAAAGAACTCCAAGCACAGCATCACAGTCAAGCAAATGCAAAGTATGTAATCCTTCGGGATGCATACTCTATGCTTTTTAAAGTAAAAATCTCAGATTTTGGTTCTCTAATTTTTAAATATATTTGCAATTATAAATCCTAATATCAATGGTAATAATATAACCATAAATAAGAAAATAGACGTCATAAATAACTCTAAATTAAAATCTGGAAGCCCCCATACAACAATAAAACTAATGACATACCCTCCTAGTAAAAATCCAACGCCTTTTAGCAACTGAGATATGTCGATTAACTTTTTTGGATGTCGTAAAAAATAATAACTAATAAAATAAAGAAAGCTATGCCAACCAATTAAAACTGGCGTGAACATGATGATTGCAGCAACACCTCTAAGAACCCCATTAGAAAGTTCTTGAGGTGAAAAATCCTGTTCATAAATCAAAAATCCCCAAACAAAAAACACGATACTGAGCGTTGCAACTGTGCCCGAAATCACTGAACGGATACACCACCAGACAAAAGAAGTCTGCTCGCCATGATAATTTTTCATCTATTTCTCTTTTTATTTAATATAAATATTAATCACTTACACAAATACCTGACAAAGCAAGCATGTAAAATTTATTATAAGATAGATTGAGATAATCATCTTCAAATAACATCATAAATGCTAAATATTAGTTCAATTTAGATGACCTATAGAACAAGATCATAGAGAGAAAAAGCAAAGCCCATCCAGAAGTTATATCGTTAATTCTAGGGCAAATGAAGCCTGTATAAAGCCGTCAAAATTGCCTCCGAACCTAGCTTGAAAAGATTTCACTGAATCCCTTGTGCAAGTCGGGGGCAAGTCATGTAAAATCATCTGCCTTGCAAATACGAATGAGAGAACAATATCCGTGCGTAAAATTTTAGTCACCAATGCCCTACCTTATGCCAATGGTCCTATCCATATGGGTCACTTACTCGGTTATATCCAAGCAGATATTTGGGTTCGTGCGATGCGTGCAATGGGCCATGATGTGACTTATGTATGTGCGGATGATGCTCACGGTACCGCGATCATGCTGCGTGCTGAAGCCAATGGCATTAGCCCGGAACAGCAAATTGCCAATGTTCAGAAAGAACATATCCGTGACTTTGATGGTTTTGGCGTACATTTCGATCACTATGATTCAACCAACAGTGATGAAAACAAAGCGCGTTCAGAAGAGATTTATATTAAAAACCGTGAAGCAGGCAATATTGCAATTCGTCCTGTTACCCAGTTATTCGACCCTGAAAAAGGCATGTTCCTGTCTGACCGTTTCATTAAAGGCACATGCCCGAAATGTAAAGCCGAAGATCAATACGGCGATGCCTGTGAAGTGTGCGGTACAACCTATAATGCCACTGAACTGGAAAACCCGCGCTCAACCTTAAGTGGTGCAACCCCTGTTGAGAAATCATCAGATCACTACTTCTTTAAACTTCCGAATTTTTCAGAATACTTACAGAAATGGACCCGTGACCAAGGTCGTCTGCCAGTTTCAATTGCCAATAAATTAGACGAATGGTTTGAAGCAGGTTTATCGGATTGGGATATTTCGCGTGATGCGCCTTATTTCGGTTTTGAAATTCCAGATGCGCCAAACAAATATTTCTACGTTTGGGTCGATGCACCGATTGGTTATATGTCGAGTTTTGAAAACTACATCAAAACTAAACGTCCAGATCTCAGCTTCGATGATTTCTGGAAAAAAGACAGCGATAAAGAAGTTTATCACTTCATCGGTAAAGACATTGTTTACTTCCATGCCCTGTTCTGGCCGGCAATGCTTGAAGGAGCCAATTACCGCACTCCATCAGGTTTATTCGTAAATGGGTTCTTAACCGTGAATGGTCAGAAGATGTCGAAGTCTCGCGGTACATTCATCAAAGCTGAAACTTATTTACAGCACTTGAATCCTGAATATTTACGTTATTACTTTGCATCTAAGCTGTCTGACAAAGTTGAAGATTCAGATTTGAACCTGGATGACTTCGTTCAGAAGGTGAATTCTGACCTTGTGGGTAAAGTGGTGAATATTGCCAGTCGTTGTGCAAAATTCATTAACAGCAACTTTAATAATACCTTGTCGAATACATGTGCAGAATCTGAACTGGTGCAAAGCTTTATTAATGCAGGCGATTCAATCGCACAAGCCTATGAAGCACGTGAATTCTCAGCAGCAATCCGTGAAATCATGGCGTTGGCTGACCGTGCCAATCAGTATATTGATGAGAAAAAGCCGTGGGCACTTGCCAAGCAAGAAGGTCAGGAACAACAAGTTCATGACGTGTGTTCGGTGGGGATTAACCTGTTCCGTCAACTTGCGATTTACTTGGCTCCTGTATTGCCAACGCTTGCTGCACAAGTTCAAGCCTTCTTACAACTTGAAAGCTTCGACTTTGCATCACGTCAGCAGATCTTGCTTGGTCATGAAATTGCTCAATTCCAACCATTGATGCAGCGTGTTGATGCCAAAGCGGTTGCTGCCATGGTGGATGCATCTAAAGATTCTTTGGCTGCGGCGGCAGAAGCGCCAAAAGCAGAGAAGAAAAAAGAAAAGAAAGCCGAGAAGAAGCCTGAGCCAAAAGTAGGTGAAGCTGACATCATTGGTATTGAAGATTTCATGAAAATTGATCTTCGTGTAGCAAAAGTATTAGAAGCTGCAACTGTTGAGGGTTCTGATAAATTGCTGCAATTGACTTTGGATGTCGGTGAAGCTGAACCGCGTAATGTGTTTAGTGGTATTCGTGAATTTTATCAGCCAGAAGACCTAAAAGACAAATTGGTGGTGATGGTGGCTAACCTTGCACCGCGTAAGATGCGTTTTGGTATTTCTAACGGTATGGTACTTGCCGCAGGTAATGGCGAAGGTGTTTGGGTAATTTCTCCTGAATCTGGCGCTAAACCAGGCGATAAAGTGTCTTAATTTATAAAATATCAAGGGCTTCTTCGGAAGCCCTTTTATATTATTTTTAATTAAATCAAATAAAGCTCAAAATGAATAAAAACAACTCAGAAACAACCACATTTACACGTTATGGTTCAACTATTGGAACATTTATCATTGTAATCAGTTTCCATATCTTGATTTATCTAGACCATCCAATCCGTTTTTTACAAAGTCTAATCACACCCAGTATAGTTATTCCTATGCTTTGCTTAATGTTAATTGCGATCGCAGTCGGATATGTTGTTGGCTACATTCCTGCCTATATTACAGGTGAGTTATTTTTACATATATTCAAAGATAAGTTAGTAAATGCAAATCTATACCAAGCCATCGCTTACGGTTGTTTTACTAGTTTATTATGGGCACCTCTTTTATTACTACTTTCACAATTTTCTCACGAATGGTTGCTGACTTTTTTATATCTACAATTTGTTTTAATCCTGCCAATTACGACTATTTGTGCCGTTATTGAATGGAAAAAATCAAGATAATAGTTAATACTTTTAATCAAATAAATTCTCTCAAACTAAATACAGGCTGTACCTTTCTTCCAGCCCAAGCGTAACTACAAACAATAAAGCAATCGGAGATTATAGTATTTTTTCGATAATGATTATTCCCTTTTAAAGAATAGATATCCGTGCTAAAAAGTAGACAATTCAATTAAATTTGAGAATATTTATAAATGAAAAGAATAGTTGCTTTGGCTTTATTAAGTTCATACTTCCCGCTACTCAGCCATGCAGAAACTAGCAAAACGCTGCCAGTCATTGAACCACAAAAACAGGTAGCAGGCTTCTATCAACACCAAGTAGGCGATGTGCAAATCACTGCCCTGCTCGATGGCACTAACTTTATGTCACCAAGCCTGTTTAAAGATATTTCACCGCAACAAGTCCAACAAATTCTGAAAAAGCACTACGCAGACCAAGACAAAGGAGTGCAAACCTCCATCAATGCTTTCCTCGTCAATACAGGAAAATCACTGGTACTTGTCGATAGCGGTGCAGCCAGTTGTTTTGGCCCACATTTAGGTTCAATCCTGAAAAATCTGGTTGCTTCGGGTTATAAACCTGAACAGGTTGATACTATTTTATTGACACATTTACACCCTGACCATGTTTGCGGCATTAGTAAAGATGGCGTTGCTAACTTTCCCAATGCAACCGTGTATGTCTCGAATGATGAAGCCAGTTACTGGTTAGATCCCAAACAGGCAGCCAAGCTTCCAAAAGACAAACAAGCGGGTTATGAAGCAACGGTGAAGCAAATTAAACAGGCGATTGCACCTTATCAAGCCAAGCAACGCTTTAAAACTTATAAACTCGGTGATGATATTCAGGGCTTTAAAGTCATTAACACGGCGGGACATACTCCAGGCCACTTTAGTTATGAACTCAAAAGCAAAGGCGAAAGCGTGGTCTTTATTGGCGATATTGTGCATTCACATACCGTGCAATTTGATCAACCTAAAACTGCTATTGAATACGATATTGATCCGAAAAAAGCAGTGGCAACCCGTTTAAAACAGTTTGCTGATTTCGCCAAGAATGGACAAACCATTGCCGCCCCACATTTACCCTTCCCGGGGATTGGACATATTTATTCTGCTGATGGGAAGAGCTATCAATGGATGCCGGTGCATTTTAAAGATTAAGCTGAATACGCTGATTCTAGGCAATAAAAAAAGCGACCTTTGTGGTCGCTTTTTCTATGGCATTATTTCATGCCAAAAATCAGTTTTAATCCCAACAGCGTCATCACACCGCCTGCGATACGGTCAAACACGGATTTGGATTTTAAATAGACTTTGCGTGGCCCTTCTGCTGACAAGGCAACCGCCACCAGCGAATACCAACCTGCGTCAATAAAGAAGCACAACATCGGTAACACCACATAGTAGTAGCTTGGGATATCTTTCGGTAATAAGGCCGTGAAAATACTGGCCAAGATAATGGCAATTTTCGGGTTACTGAGCTGGGTAATCAGCCCTAAACGAAAGGCTTGTGCATAGCTCATCTGATTCACAGTACCATTGACTGCTTCCATTGGCTCTTTGGCATGCTTGATAATTTTATACGCCAGCCAAAGTAAATACAGGCCGCCAAATACTTTTAAAGCGATATAGGCAGAAGGCACAGCCAATAAAATTGCCTGTAAGCCCATGACTGCCAGCAAACCAAACAAGGCTGCCCCCGTGCCTGTACCTAAAGCGGTAAATAGGCCATGTTTACGTGAAATCGCAATTGAATTCTTCGCCACATAAATAAATGTAGGGCCCGGGCTAATCGCCCCTAACATTAAGGCCAACGCAATTGAGCCTAAAATCAATAACGATTCCAAGATAACCTCTAGATTAGAATAATTTTCAAGCAATGATTTTACTTAAAAACTGGATCAAGGTGATAGATAAATTTTGAGTTGTCCTCTTATTTTTCACGCTTGAACATAATATTTTTGAGCCTATTCTTTTTAAATAAAACTTAAGCCCGACTCAAGACCAGATACATCACTTCACTACGAAATGAGCCATCGGCCTGAATCTGATAATATTGGCGTGTCTGATCGGAAACTTTGTGCTGCAAATCCCGTATGGTCTGGACTGCATAATCAGGCGTTTGCATCCGTTCTGTCCAGCTCTGAAACTCTAACTCTAAATACTGTTTTTCAACACATTCGATTCGAAATCCTGCGCATTCAGCAAAGTGCATCCATTCTTGCAAACTATAATTGCGCACATGACTTGGATCGCGAATACTTTCAATCATCTGAAAGAAGGTATCCATGACGGGATTCGAATGCCCTAAAATATCCACCATAATCACCTTGCCTTGTGGCGCCAATACACGGCTAATTTCCGCCATCGCCTGTGCCACGTTCTGCCAGTGATGCGCTGAATAACGGCTAATGATGCAATCAAAACTTTGATCGGCAAAAGGCAGTGCCTCGGCAGCCCCTTGTACGGCCATGACATGATCAAAGCCCTTTTGCTGGGCCTGCTGAGCCACCAGTTCGACCATCGATGGTGTTAAGTCGTAGGCAGTCACCTGATCTACAAACGGCGCAACCTGATAACTGACATGCCCACCGCCACAGCCCAAATCCAGTACTGTTTTAAATTGATGTGACTGTATCAACTGCTGCATTTTCTGAAATTCAATCCCCTGCGCATGCACGCTACTGGTTAAATAGGCCTGAGATTTATCCTGATATTGCTGTTGATTGACTTGATGCTGGGTGGTCATATTCTTATCCTTGCTGTGTCTGATTCTCTTTACAATAGACAGCTAAAATCAAAAATAAAAATGATCAATTTTAATTTTATTGATAAAAATAAGTTATTAATTTAATCCGATTAAACTCGCCGCGACATTGATCGCAACCGCCAGAATCACGGTATTAAAGATAAAGGCCAGTACACAATGAAAGATATTTAAGTGTCTGAGTGCAGAACTGGTAATCGACACATCTGCTGTCTGAGCCGAGGTACCAATGATGTAGCTGAAATAAATAAAATCCAGATAGTCGGGTTGATCTGTTTTAGGAAAGTCCAGTCCTGCTTCTTCATGTCGACTTTTGGCCAGATAATAGTCATGGGCATAGTGAATCGCAAATAAAGTATGCAGCAATAACCAGGTTGAAAATATGGTGCCGATGGTCAGTAGAATCAGGGCGCTTTTTAAAATAGGAAAATCTTTCGGCACATGACTGAGCTGTACCACAATTGAAATAAAACAGACCACAATCGCAATCAATACCACTGTGAGGATCACCCACTTGCCTTCATCCTGTTGCCGGGCACGTTTTAAAATGTGTGTTGCATCTAGATGCCACATCATTTTCAGGGTCAGAAACAAATACAGCCAAATAGCAATATTCCAGCCTAACTGTAAACAGGTGGCCCATTTCCAGTCGGTAAAAAAGTGCAATGCCGCATAGATCAGCAACCCCAGACTAAAAGTTGCGGACAGGTAAGGACGATGTTTTATCCCTCTCGCAAAACCCTGTACAAATCCTTGCATGCTTCACCTGATTGTATTTTTTATTCATGATTCATTTCACTTTATTTTTTAACACTGTATGCACTTGGAAAAATATCTTCTACGATGGATTTTACCGAAAATAAACAAAATAAATTTTCGCTACATATTTACTTCGGACAAAAATGTCCGTTTAATTCACATTATATCTTCCACGAGTCTTGGTCATGGCAAAACGTCAGCAATTGGCGGCTCACAATCGTGATGAACTCCTCAACGCCGCAGAGGAAATTTTCCGCAAGCAAGGGGTTCATGTGCCTTTACAGGCCATCATTGATCATGCCGGTGTGGGACGGGCAACTTTTTATCGTAATTTTGCTGATCGTAAAGCCTTGATTGCAGCTTTGCTGGAACGGGCCATCACTCGTCTGGAGCAGAAGGCCAAAGAATTACGGGTCTTTAATGATGGCTTTATCCGTTTAATCGAAGGTCATATCGAACAGATTCCACAGCTGGTGGTGCTGATTGATTACTGGCGCATCATTGATCGTCAAGACCCAATCATGCTAAACATTTATGAACGACGGGATAAAGCATTACAACCGCTGATTGATCAGGCGATCCAACACCAGTTATGTCGTGCTGATCTTACCCCTCAGGATTTTGGTATGATCACCGCGATTTTGGGGTCCTCCTTTCAGGGACATCAGGCGAGCGACCAGCTACGGCTGGCGAAACGCGCAATAGAATTATTATTAAACGGCATTAAAGTGTAGTTCGAGGAAGAATATGGATAAAAACCCTCGCTATCTAGAGACTCCTCCGGATTGGTCTGCAGACGAGCGTCCAACCTTACCTGGCTCGCCTGCAGCGATTGCACATGCTCGCCCGAAACGTTTCGCCTACTTTGTTATTGGCCTGCTGATCTGTATTGCTGCCAGTCTCAGTAATGGCTTCATTGTTGCCAATTTACCGATTTTTCAGGGGGAATATGGATTAACCGCTTCACAAGCGGCCTGGCTCCCTGCGGCCTATGTCATGGCTAATGTCAGTTCAAACCTGATCCTGTTTAAGGCCCGTCAGCAATATGGCTTACGCTTGTTTTCAGAAATCGGGTTACTGGTTTTTATTGGCGTACTGATTCTGCACATCTTTGTCAAAACCTATGAAATGGCGCTCTTTGTCCGTTTCATTGCCGGTCTGGCCGCAGCTCCCCTCAGCTCGCTCGGCATGTATTACACCATGCAGGCCTTTGGCAAGGCCGATATGGCCAAAGGTATTTATCTGGCTTTTGGCTTTCAGCAATTGGGATTGCCATTGGCCTGGATTATTTCACCGTTCCTCCTCAGCGCAAACCAGTGGGATGTGATTTATACCTTTGAGCTGGGTCTGGCCATTTGCTGTTTTGCCATGGTGGTATCGCTCAAATTGCCACGCAGCTTGCGTCTGGAAGTGTTCGAGAAGCAGGACTTCTTTACCTTTGCGCTGTTGGCACCCGGCTTTGCCTGTCTGTGTATTGTCCTCACCCAAGGACCAATTCTATGGTGGTTCGATAGTCCGTGGCTGGCTTATACCCTGATCGTTGGCTTCTGTCTGATTGTGTTGGGTCTCACCTACGAACATTACCGGACCAATCCGCTAATCATGACCCGTTGGCTGGCGGCGGGTGATTTACTCAGTTTTGTGGTCAGTGCGTTTGCATTACGCCTGCTGATGTCAGAGCAAAGTTATGCGGCCGTGAATTTCCTGAAGACCATGGGCATGGGGCCAGACCAGTTCGTGCCGTTATATGTGGTGATCTTTTGCGGAACCATTGCCGGTTCGGTTTTTAGTGCCCTGACCTTCCACCGTGAACGATTAATTTTAAATTTATTCCTTGCTGAAATCCTGATTCTGATTGCCTGTGCACTGGATTATCACCTGACCAGTGATGTACGCCCGGCCAATTTCTATCGTAGTCAGTTTTTAGTGAGCTTTGCCGGTGGTGTGTTTATTGGGCCACTGTTGCTGATGGGCTTTATGCGGACCTTGCAACGGGGGCCGCAATATGTGGTGACCTTTATTGTCCTGTTCTCAGCGACGCAAAACTTTGGTGGTCTGGTCGGTTCATCATTCTTTAATACCTACCAGCAACACCATACCTATGATTATAAAGTCGAGATCAACAGCAATCTTGACCCGACCGATCCATTGGTGGCCCAACGCTTACAGGCTTATCAGCGCAGTGCCATGGCGAGTACCAATGATCCGGTCCTGCAAAATAATCAGGCCTTGCAAAACCTGAACAAAGTGGTAACCCGCGAAGCACAGGTTCGCGCCTATAACGATGTGATTGTCTTAAATGGCATTTTTGCTGTGGTTTTACTGCTATGGGGCTTATTTAAATATGTGCGTAACAAGTACATGACCCGAAAAAATCTGCAAGCAGCCAGTTAACCCTGATGGTATTTGATTGAGAAAACACTATGTCTGAACAAGATAAACCAGAAAACACCAACGCTCAGAACAACGGGCAAAACCAGACGGTTCCAGCTGAAAAGGCGCCAGAAGCGGTGGCTCAAATGCCACCGCCGCCTCCACCGCCGACCAGTAAGCTGATCAAGACCAAGCGTTCAACCTTATGGTGGATGCTGCTGGTGCTTATTGTCGGGATCACTATTATTTTATGGGCATGGCGAATCGGGCCATTCCACACGGCGATTGAACAGACCGACAACAGCTATGTGAAAGGTAAAACCACCATTCTTTCCTCACAGATTAATGGTTACATCAAGGATGTGCTGGTCAAGGACTTTGATCACGTCAAACAGGGTCAGGTACTCATGCATATTGATGCAACCACCTATGACCAGAAAGTGACTCAAGCTGTCTCTGGTGTAGAGCAGGCACAAAATAGTCTGGCCAATCAGACACAGGCCATTGCCCAGCGTCAGGCTGATGTGGCTGCGGCGCAGGCCAAAATGGATCAGGTCAAGGCACAATACGATTTATCCATCGCGCAACTCAAACGCTACCAACAACTTGGCGATAGTGGTGCGGCATCAAAATCAGAGCAGGATAAAGCAGCAGCCGATGCACAAAATAATCTTGCCTTGCTGAAACAGGCCCAAGCCAACATTAAGGTCGCGCAAGAAGCCTTAAAAACAGCGCAAGTGGCCCAAGCCGGTTTAAAGGCTCAGGTCAATAGTGCACAGGCACAACTGGATCAGGCCAATACCACCAAGGATTACAGTACCATTGTGGCACCGCTGGATGGTCAACTGGGCGAAGTCAATCCACGCGTGGGCCAGTACGTTGCTGCGGGTACACAATTGCTGTATTTAATTCCGCAACAAACCTGGGTGATTGCCAACTTTAAGGAAACCCAAATCGCCAATATGAAAATTGGTCAAAAAGCTTCTTTCACGGTAGACGCCCTGAATCATCAAAAATTCACCGGACAAGTCGAACAGATCTCGCCTGCGGCTGGCTCAGAATTTAGTGTACTAAAACCGGACAATGCAACCGGTAATTTCACCAAGGTGGTACAACGTATTGCGGTGCGGATCACCGTAGATCCGAATCAGCAAGGCATAGAAAATTTACGTCCCGGGATGTCGGTGATTACTTCGGTAGATACCAGTTCCTAAACGATACTGACATTCTCAATCAAATCCATTTACAATGTGGTCAAATTTATTGCTCTTGTTCGAAAATGTTTGATCACATTGCTTTTCCTACTCCCTATCAAACATTAGCGCTTCCCGGTACGGTCCAACTGACCATTAAGCGTCTGGACCAGATTCATCCCTACATTTCAGGCAATAAGTTTTTTAAGCTCAAATACAACCTGCTTGCCGCACAGCAACAAGGTCTGACACAAGTACTGACCTTTGGCGGTGCATTCTCCAACCACATTGCAGCAACCGCTTATGCTGCCCAGCACTTCGGTTTGCAAAGTATTGGCATGATTCGGGGTGAAGAGCTGGCTTTGCAATCCTTAAACCCTACCCTACAAACTGCACAAGATATGGGTATGCAGCTGCATTTTGTGAGTCGGGCCGAATATCGGCTGCGCCATGAAGCCGCGTATTTACAGCAATTACAACAGCGCTATCCGCAAGCATTGATTATTCCTGAAGGAGGCAGCAATGCACTGGCGCTAAAAGGAACACAGGAAATCTTAACTGAAGATGACCGCGAAAATTATGACGTGATTTGCTGTGCAGTCGGCACCGGTGGAACCATTGCCGGGCTGATTGAAAGCAGTTCCGATCGACAGCATGTGCTGGGCTTTTCTGCCTTAAAAGGGGATTTTTTGAAACAAGACATTCAACAATGGACCAATAAACAGAACTGGTCTTTAACTGATGCCTATTGTTGTGGTGGCTATGCCAAAACCAATCCAGCACTCCTGCACTTTATGCAACAGTTTGAACAGCAATACCGAATTCCTTTAGAACAGGTCTATACCGCCAAAATGATGATGGGTCTGTTTGACCTGATTCAGAGGCAGCATTTCCCAGAACATACCCGTATTCTGGCGATTCACACAGGGGGGTTACAAGGAAAATTGAAAACATACTAAAAGCTGCATAAATCTTTTATAATTGCCCGCTTTTCCGCTCTTGAGTATTTATCCCATGATTCATCAAGTTGATGTTGTTGTTTTAGGTGCAGGGGCATCAGGCTTGATGTTGGCTGCAGAAGCAGGCAAACGTGGGCGCTCGGTTGCTGTGCTGGAAAAAGCCAATAAAGTCGGTAAGAAGATTTTGATGTCTGGTGGCGGTAAATGCAACTTTACCAATCTGGAGGTCGAACCTGCGAACTATCTTTCTGAAAATCCACATTTCGTCATTTCTGCCCTGACCCGTTATACCAACTGGGATTTTATTGGTCTGGTATGCGAATACGGGATTGAATATGAAGAGCGCAAGCACGGTCAGCTGTTTACCTTGAAAGGATCAAAAGAAATCCTGGAACTGTTACTGGCAGAATGTGCGAAAGCCAAGCGTGTACAGATTCAGACACATTGCGAAGTCCTGCAAGTCAAGGCACAAGCAGAGTCAGGTTTTAGCATTGAAACCAGTCAAGGGACTTATCAGTGTGAATCACTGGTGGTGGCCACAGGTGGCTTGTCTATTCCAACTTTAGGCGGTTCAGGCTTTGGTTATGAGCTGGCACAGCAGTTCGGGCATCATGTTTACCCGACCCGTGCAGGTCTGGTTCCGTTTACCTTTTCTGACCAGTTTAAAGAAGTAACGACACGTCTAAGTGGTAATGCACTGGATGCAACGCTAATGAATGAACGTCATCAATTCACCGAAGCCTTACTGTTTACCCATCGCGGACTTAGCGGCCCAAGTTCCTTGCAACTTTCCAACTACTGGCATGTCGGTGAAAGCTTTAAAATTGATTTATTCCCAAGTCAGGACTTTGCTGAGTTTTTCAAGGACAAGAAAAAATCTCAACCCAAAGTACTGCTACGGACCCTACTTAGTGAATTTACCGCCAAAAGTATCGTGCTGGAATTGCAGCAATTGATCTGGGCGGAACACAGTGAAACTGCGATTGGCAATATCAGCGACCTGCAACTGGAACAGATTGCAGCACAACTCCATGCCTTCTCGGTCAAACCTTCTGGAACCGAAGGTTATCGCACAGCAGAAGTGACATTGGCTGGTGTCGACACCAGCGAAGTTTCATCCAAAACCATGGAAAGTAAAAAACAAAAAGGTCTCTATTTTATTGGCGAAGTACTGGATGTGACCGGACACTTGGGTGGTTATAACTTCCAGTGGGCATGGTCATCTGCACAGGCAGCAGCCCAATTCGTTTAAATAGGGTCTTGACGCAAACCACCTGCTTTTTCAGATGAATTAATACTTAATGTTGTTCATCTGAAGAATTAGCGGCTTCTGACGAAGGCATTTTCTGTGTTTTTTGCATTGACTTGTCTTTGCTTGGGCTTGATTTCGCCACCACAAATTTGTAGGCACTCGCCAAAAAACCGACAGTAATACCTGCAATAATAACTGGTGCAAATACACGATTTGGCCTCTTCATTCTGTTCTCCTATCGACTTTTTATTGAGAGACTAGGACGACTTGCTCTATAAATGAATTGCTTTTTAGGCCAAATTTTACTTCGACCACCTCAAATGCCCCATCCATACTTTCGACATCATTCAGGATTTAGGTCATTTCCCGTTCGGCGATATTAAGACGCTTATGTCTTAATATTGCTAATCTGGTTATAACCGAAGGCCCTTCCTACTCATAAAAAACAAAACGACCACCCTGTTTAGAGTGGTCGAATTGCTAAAAAAAATCAAAGATTATTTTTACGACTCATCCGAATAAGGCGGAGTCGGTGGAGTTGAGTTATCCGGAGTATTTGGTGACACTGGTGTTGGGCTCACTGGAGTTGTTGGTGAGGTAGGTGTCGGACTCACAGGATTAGTCGATGAAGCAGGTGTTGGACTCACAGGATTAACTGGAGACACTGGCGTTGGAGTCATAACATTGTTTGATCCAGCATCATCTTTGTGCAATGGGTTGGGTTGCTTCCCTTCTGTTTTTGCCTTGTCTAATAAATCACTTAACAGACGCTCTGCTGGCTGGCGACCGCCTAAACCGAACGCCAGAGCAAATGCGACAGCAACTGCACCCAGGGTTAAACCAAATGCCAGATTGACGATAGAATCGGCAATACCCATTGCTCTTAAGCCCATCGCAATCACAAGGCCCATAATTAAGACACGGACCAGATTACCTAACCAGCGTGAGCTATTATATTCGCCGCGCTGAACCACATTGGCAACAACATTCGCCAGCCAGAAGCCAATCACCAGAATTACCGCACCCAGCAGGATACTTGCACCGAACTGGATGAACATGGCAATCAGCACACTCACCTGTTCCAGACCCAAACGGTCAGCCGCTTCTGACACCGCAAACAGCATGGTGAAGAAAACGATCAGATAACCGACAATGTCAGAAACACGTGTTTGACCTAGAAAACGCTGTAGATCGAGTTTCGACGGGATTTCATCAACGCCTGCACCTGAAATCAGTTCAGCCACCAAGCGTCCAACAAAACGTGAAACGATATAAGCCACGATTAGAATCAGGCCTGCTGCAATAATTTGTGGAATTGCATGCATGATTTCATTCAGCATCGAGGTTGCCGGTTGCGAAATCGCCTCAATACCCAATGCTTCAAATGCCACAATTAAAGTGGTAATAATAATGACCGCAAAAACAAACGATCCTAAAAATTTCGAGACATTTGAATTTTTAAATAGACCGACTTTTTCAGCCTGAGCCTGTAAACCGAAGCTATTACTGAGACCTTCCACAATGCCACGGACAATCTTCGCAAGAATATATCCGACAAAGATAATCACACCTGTAATAAACAGATTCGGTAAATAAGCCACTGCTTCATTGACCATGTTCTGTACAGGAATCAGTAGACCTGTTAAACCCAGAATTGACAGTACAATCGGCAAGAACAGTAATAAAACCAACCAGTAGAAAATTTCGGCAATATTGCTGCTCAGTGAACTGACACCCACCTCGCCACTAAGTTTCTCATCCAGTTGGGTTCTTGCCAGAACATTGGTCAAGCCTGCACGTACCAGACGGGCAACGATCCAGCCGATAAAGCCGACTGCAACTGCAGCAAACAGATTCGGGATAAAGGCCAGAATACGCCCGACCATATTGCTGAATGGATCACTTACACCACTAATATTTAAAACATTTAATGCACCCACGACCGCCAGAATCATGATAAACCAGAACACCAGCTTGGAAATAAGATTCTCAATATTTGGGGTACGGCCAGTTGCAGACGACAATTTATGATTGGTATCAAGTTTTTGCAGTAATTTTTTCACGCCGGCAGCAATCAGCAACGCGATAACCCAGCCCACCAGCAGGATCACGATTGCAGCTAAAATAGGGTGAAATTGATCCCAATAATACATTGCGTCAAATCCTCCACGGTTGGAGGGGTCATTAAAAAAATCATTCATGTTGTTATCCTTATGTTGTGTTTTTCAGTTTTGGTCTAAACCACCCATGCTTGCTCTATGAACTAAGAACATGATTTATGGATGCTTCCACCATAATTTTTGTCTATTTTCCAATCAATAAATGGCAGCACTAATACAACAAAAAGTGCGCAAAATATTGCAAAAAAGCTCATTGATTCACACCAATGAGCTTTTTGAAGAATTAATTCTCGGTCTTAAAATATGCTTGTCTAAGCATTCAGAACTGCCGACTGCATTTGTGACAAGATCACTTGCGCAGTTGGATTGGCCGAATGGTCAGCAACCATATAAACAAGTAATGCAACCAGAAAGATTCCCACTAGAATCAAAATATAAACGGGTAATCTTCTCTTTTTGGTAACTTCTTCTTTGCTCGCCACATGGGGTTGTGGCTTACTAAAATCATGCATGATAGCAGCCCTCTTCCTTATTACTTTTCAATATTTATATTAGCAATCCCCTATGTAGCATTGTGTGAAGAAGCTTCGGACTATCGTTGCGCCAGTTGCAGAACTCTACTTTTTTTATTTTATTTTTTGTTTAAAATATAGTCGGCTTTAGCGGGCAACAAAAATAAGCTATACTATCCAGTCCCGTTTTTTAAATGTTTTGCTTTATGTCCTATAGCCAACAAAGCGTTTCTCTTGATTTGGACACTGATGTTACGCATCAATGTTTTTTACATCACACGCGCGATGAACATTTGATTGGCATTATTGAATTTAATAAGCCAAGCTATATCCTGAAATGGGGAGATCTGGAATATTTTCGTCGCCGTACAGAAGAGTTTTCGGTGATGCCCCTGCCTGACTGTATCAATGCCATGATCATTGATATTCGTAATGTACAGCCTTTCCTCGACAATGAAGTACCCATTTTACCTTGGCGCTTGCTTGAAGAAGATTGTCCAGTCCGTCTGGTCGTTCCCCAAGAACGCCTGGAGCACTATATCGGGTTATTTGAACCGACCTGGTTAACCACCGATGTAGACACCGCAATTCAGGAAATCCGTGAATTTATGGATATGTTTGTCCATTAATTGGGTATTTAATTTATGCTCTTATGGCTTTAGCTGCCTGCAAAAAACAATAATATCAACCCCACTGCCAAGCCATGTAGTCCCATAGCCCAATTTGTGAGAGACAAATCCAAGTTGGGCTGTTTCTGATAAACCACCCAAAGATACAGCGAACAAATAAAAAAGAATAAGCAATACACAGCAAAAGCCAATAAAGTTAGCCCTAGCATGATATTCCGGCTTAAATCACCCCAGCCTCCTGCATAAACCGTCGTGTAGCTATAAATGAACAGCACAAGCATCAACAGCAGACCGACAAAAAAAGCCATATAAGGTACTTTGCCTATTCTCTTTTTTTTATTTTGTTCTTGCATACCATTGTTTTTCCTTGTTATTGAGTAAGCTGGAATCACTCAATCCTGACCTTACCAATAATTCTCCACAGCAATATTGCCTTCACCACGGCGGTTCATAATCAGACCCCGTTGCTTCAAGGCTTCCTTGGTATCTTCCACCATCTGCGGATTACCACATAACATCACATGACTACTGTCTCGATTAAAAGAAAGTCCTGCTGCTTTTTCCAGTTCACCATTGCCAATCAGAACCGGTAAGCGATCATGTAAGGCTGCATTCGGATCACGGGTAATAATGGGAATAAACTTAAAGCCGGTATGCCCTTCACCAAAGAGTGCTGCAATCTCCTGAATACGCTCGACATAAGCCAACTCAGATTCGGTACGAACGCTATAAACCAGATTGATCTGCTGATATTTATTCCATGTTTCAAAATCTTGCAACATCGATAAGAACGGCGCTAGCCCCGTCCCAGTTCCCAACAACCATAAATCATGTGGCAAAGGTTGCTGATAACGAGCAAGGGTTAAATAACCATAGGAGATCTTTTCCAGATACAGCTCATCACCCACTTTCAGATGTTGCAGATTAGAGGTAAATGCGCCATCGGGGACCACAATCGAAAAGAATTCTAGCGTTTCATCAAAGGGCGAAGACACCACAGAATAAGCACGGACCACCAGTTCGTCATCCACCATTAAACCGATTCGGGCAAACTGCCCTGCAGTAAATTTAAAATGGGCTGGACGGGTCATGGTAAAACTAAATAGATTGTCAGTCCAACGCTGTACAGATAAAACCTTTTCTACGCTAAATTTTTCAATTGACATGATTTGAACGTGGCACGAAACAGTAGGCTCATGTTAGCATGATCGAATAAATGATGGATACTCAAAACATTAAGGCTATTTAACATGCGCATGACTTTACGCCAGTTGGCTGTTTTCGTGGCGGTCGCTCAAGAGGGAACTGTAACCAAAGCGAGTGATGCTGTTCGTCTCACACAAAGTGCGGCAAGTATGGCCTTAGCAGATTTAGAAGATGGTCTGGGTGCACCACTGTTTGACCGTCTCGGGAAACGCCTACAACTCAATGATTTAGGCCGCTTTCTACTTCCTCAAGCCCTTGAAATTTTAGGTCGTTGCGATGCTTTTGAGCAGGCAGCCAAAGGTGAGTTGCAAAGCATTGATTTACGTCTCGGGGCGACACTCACCATCAGTGATTATTTAATGCCCGATTTAATGGCTGACTTCTTACAGCGTCATCCACAAGCGCATCTGCAATTGCAAGTGGGTAATACCCGTCAAATGATCGAAGCGGTGAATCAGTTCCAGCTTGATCTGGCCTTAATTGAAGGTTCCTGCCATTTACCGCAACTGCAATGCATTCATTGGCGCAATGATGAACTGGCCGTGTGTTGTGCGCCGGAGCATCCGTTGGCACAACTCAACCGCCCGATTACCCCGGCAGATTTTCATGAAGTAGAATGGATCTTGCGTGAAGAAGGTTCAGGCACACGTGAAGTATTTGATAACGCCATTTTACAAGATTTACCCGATGCCAATATCCGTTTAACCCTGGGCCATAACGAAGCAATTTTAAAAATTGTCGCCGGTGGTTTAGGCATGTCCTGTATCTCCAAACTGGCAATTGAACCGCTTCAGGAAAAAGGTCAGTTGGTGATTCTGGATACCCCTTATTGGGAATTAACCCGTCCGCTGTATATGCTGGTACATCGTCAGAAATATCAGGGTCCCGGTTTAAAAGCCTTTTTGCAATTCTGCGAAGCTCAGGTTTAACTTTTAAAATAAAAAATGCTTCCAGTTGGAAGCATTTTTTATACCGTTCAATTTAGAAATCGAAGCTCACCCCGAGTTTATAAGTACGGCCTGCGCCAACTGTAGTAAAGCCACTGGTAAATACACCATCCCAATATTTCTTATCAGCGACATTATCCACATTGGCACGGAAAGTTGTATTTACTCCACCCAGTTTAGTTGCGTACTTCGCACCTAAATCAACCAAGGTATAATCAGGTAATTTTAAATTATTGTTCGCAGTTAAATATTGGTCATCCACATAAGTCACAAATGCATTCACGCTTAAACCTTCCACATAGGGCAAGGTGTAATCTACACCAACGCCTGCGGTAATCTCTGGTGTACCCTCAATGGTATTGCCAGATATATCGACTCCGCCCGTTAAAAGTCCTTTCTTATATTCAGTATCAATATAGGCCAGATTACCGTAAACGATTAAGTCTTCCGTCACTTTACCAGAGAAACCGTACTCAACACCTTTTGATTCAGTCTTCGCACCATCCGTTGTGATTTGCTTAATATTGGCATTGTTCGGATCACGATAGCCTGTATCCGTCATCGTGCTCGGTTTTTTAATTTGATACAGCGCTAAAGTATGTAACCAATGGTCCCCTTGATATTTCGCACCAATTTCATATTGCTTACTTTCAAATGGAGCAAATGTTTTATTGTAATTTGCATCTGCCTCATTAGATACCGTTGCACCTCGAACCAGACCTTCCACATAACTCGCATAGAATGAAGTTTCTTCACCAAAAGGTTTGATAACAATGGCAGCACTTGGAGATAACTTATCATCTTTCAATTTGGTATTGGTGGTGAGCGCTTTTAAATTCATATCTTGATAACGCACACCTAAAATAAACTGTAATTTGTCATCTAGCATGGAAATCTGGTCACTCAGACTATAGCTGACATAAACATCATCTGCTGTCGGAACAATTTCTGGCCATGTATCAGGCATATGCCCTTCGCTACTTGGATTATAGATATTGGTCGGGAAATAAACTTCTTTTGCGCCACGACCTTTATGCTGGCTATATTTACGTTTCAGGTAATCAGTGCGAAAGGCCAGCGTATGAGAAATATCACCGGTAAAAATCTGACCTTCCAAACCTGCATTAAAGGTGGTGTTATGTTCTTTTGAGCCTACACGATAATATTGTGCCAGTGCATCACCATTCGCGCCAACCAATGGACTGGTATTGCCCATACCCTGATGATTCATAGGATAGTCACCCACAATCATACGGGTACCAAATAAATGCCCACGGTATTCACGCTCATTGAATCCAGCGCCAGCAAATACTTTTAAATTCGGTAGTAGCTTATATTCTCCTGATAAGCCCACATAATTAGCACTTTGCATACCTTCTAAATGTGGGAAATAATTCAGTTTTCCATCTGGTGCGGGTAAAACACGCCCTAAAGTCGCAAAAGAGATCATTGCTGGTGAACCACCATCACGCTTATCTCTTACCGAATAAGCATCAAAGTTAATTTTGGCCTGATCGGTCGTATAGTCGAGTGCCAGTACCGCAGCCGTATTTTCATCTTCCAGCCCGTCAACAATATGTTCACCTTGTCCATAAGTCGCACTGACACGCGCACCAAATTTGTTGTCTTCACCAAAACGGCGAGATACATCAAAACCTGATTTGTAATAACCACCATCTTCGTACATCGCAGAGACTTGGGTCAGATCCCGATCCGCACGTTTGGTTGTTGCCATCACGACTCCACCAATACTCCCGCCTGGTGCCATGCCTGCGATTAACGCATTGGGACCTTTCAATACACTGGCAGAACTTAAAATATCAGTCGGTGTACGACCACTTGGTGACATACCATAAGCACCATTAATGTTGGCATCTTCCCATGTCACCGCAAAGCCGCGAATCATAAAGTTTTCGTTTAAATGCCCACTGTTAGTCGTGGTACGAATACTTGGATCATTTTTAAGAATACCTGCGATCGAATCCGCCTGCTTATCCTTGATTGCCTGCTCGGTATAGGACTGGATACTGAATGGTGTATCCAATACAGCTTTCTCACCAAGGATGCCTAAACTGGCATCTTTTTTAAGCTTACCTGTTGCATCTGTTGCTTGTGAATCAGCCTTCACGACAATCGTGGGTAAAACCGTATTGTCTTCAGCAACGGCAAACATCGGTAATGCAATGAGAGATAAAAATAATAAATTCTTTTTCATGTAATCAGTCCCCGATAAAAATTTGATCACATTATATAAGAATAATTAACAAATGATAATAAAAACCATTAATAAAGTAATAACTATTTATCAATTTAACATTAAGAACCAATCTCTGAAATTTATCTCCGAGTCTAAAGAGCTACCTTAACAACTCTATGTTTATTATCATAATTTTATTCTATTCAACAACATATGTTATTTAAACAGTACTCTCCATCACTGCCTATGCTCCGTATTTAACGTCCGAATTGACGTTCACAAGGAATACCGTCCCCATCACCATCCATTTTTGTATCAGGACAATTTCTTAAAAAGAACAGTGCTTCCTCATAAGAACCCATTTGGGAACAGTGCTCTCGTCCATCACACTGGAATTGGTTATTTGCTTTAGTGAATGATTCGTTCTGAACAGATTGGACATGACTAGGTTCGAGTGCCCTCTTGGTTTTTTCCGACAGCTTTACTTGCGGTAACTCACCAATTGCTTTGCGCTGTTGTTCTATAATTCTGCTTTGTTCCTCTGCCAATCGTGCGACTTTAAGTTGTTTTGATTGCTGGTAGGACTGATATTTTTGAAAAACCAAAGCACTTAAGATTGCAATTATAATCAAGCCTACAATGGTAAAGGTTAGCCCTTTGTTCGGCTGAGATCGACTACGGCCAGATAATGCGGATACGGACAATTTTTCATTTGCCGTGACTTCAGAAATAGAACGTGCTTCTTTTAAGTCCAGCCTGACAATATTGACTGCTTTAAATTTTCCACTTTCTTCAACCACTAGAAATTTAAGTCTTTCCCCAAGTTTCGGTTCACCCGTCTTCTTCGGAAAATCAGAAATATGAAAGAAAATATCTGATGTTCTTCCTTCTACCTGTATAAAACCGAAACCACGCTCAGTATTATATTTTTTAATTTTCCCCTCAAGAATCATGCTCTATACTCTATTTTTATATAGGCTCTATTCTAATAAAAAAGAGGCATTAAAGCCTCTTTTCTCTTCATATTTAAATGGATAACTGAACAAAGAAATAATAAATAAAGCACAGTTAACGGCGGAAGTTTGACAATAATGCCGATGTAATCGAATTATTGTGCTCAGCAATTTTGGTCTTCTTGGTTTTAGCAGGATTCGGATCAAGACGTTCAATCTTGGTCGCTTTGTACTTCCCGTCATTTTCAACCACGATAAATTTTACTTTTTCATTTCTTTTCGGCTCAGCATCCGCTGGATATTCAGAAATATGAAAAAATACGTCTCCTTCAGAAGTGCCAATAAAACCAAAGCCTTTGTCTGGATTATATTGTTTAATTTTGCCTTGATAGAATTCTTGCTTCATGACATTTATCCTATTTTCTCAATGCGATGATGACAGTATATAAAAATAAAAAAGAGACTATCAATCGATCCCCAAAACAGCCTCAGGATGAGATCAAGTCTCTTTTTATGAATGTGTCAAAAATTAGTCTTTTTGAACACTACCAAAGATTTTATCGCCTGCATCACCCAGACCAGGAACGATATAACCTTCTTCATTTAAACCTTGGTCAATCGATGCGGTATAAATGCGAACATCCGGATGTGCCGCTTCAACTTTAGCTACGCCCTCTGGTGCAGCCACCAGCACCATAACACGAATATCTTTACAGCCACTGGCTTTCAATACATCAATCGCAGCGATGAGTGAATTACCCGTCGCCAGCATTGGATCAATAATCATGGCCAGGCGATTGGCAACATCTGGTACTAACTTTTTATAGTAAGTACGAACTTCTAAAGTTACTTCATCACGCTCTAAACCCAAAACACTCACTTTGGCACTTGGGATCAGGCTCAATACGCCTTCCAGCATCCCAATACCCGCACGCAAGATCGGTACAATGGTGATTTTCTTCCCTGCGATACGCTGAGTTGAGACTTTCCCTGCCCACCCATCAATTTCATGCTCAACAACAGGAAGATCCTTTGTTGCTTCATAAGTCAGTAACATCGTGACTTCTTGCGCTAATTCACGAAAGTTCTTGGTACTGATGTCAGAACGACGTAGTAAACCAAGTTTATGGCGAATTAGCGGATGACGAATTTCTTGAATCGACACGAGTGAGTACCTAGGTAATGTTAATCTTTGTCTATTATAAAGCGTTTTTTTACTCGGCAATAAAAAAGCCCCCAATTTTGGAGGCTTTTTTGTACAAATCAGACGATTACTGTTGTTGAGACAACATAAAGTGCAATGGAGACAAGATCTCAGCCTTCAAAGCCAGATTAATCATCGGATCTGGGTAGACACCCATCACGAACACCAGTAATGCAGCAGCAAGCACCATCAAGCCACCCACTTTAGTTCCCCAGTGTGCATCGGCATCAATACGTGGTACATCTGGTGGTGTCATGTACATCACCACCATCACACGTAAGTAGTAATACAAACCGATACCACTACCTACCACGATCATGGCAGCCAGGAACCAGTGCTGAGTGGTGACCGCAGCCATCACTACAAGGAACTTACCAATAAAGCCTGCAGTTAATGGAATACCCGCTAAAGACAGCATCATTACCGTTAATGTTGCAGTCAAGATCGGACGGCGCCAGAACAAACCACGGTAGTCGGCAAGACTTTGTGCTTCATCAACATTGTTATACGGGCTCGACATCAATGCAACTGCACCGAACGCACCGATGGTAGTGAGTACATAGGTAATCACGTAAACCGTTACGCTACCGAGGCTTGCATAAGTCATGCTGATCAAAGCAATCAACAAATAACCAAAGTGTGCAATTGATGAATAACCGAGGATACGCTTCAAGTTGACTTGACGTACTGCAAGTAAGTTACCCACCACAATCGACAAGACTGCAATGATGGTAATCACTGTCACAATCGACTCAATCAGGATCGCGCCCGAAGTGAGTAAGTAACGCACAAATAAACCGATCGTTGCCACTTTCGCAGCCGTAGCCAAAAAGGTAGCCATTGGCGCTGGTGCACCGGCATACACATCTGGCGTCCATTTATGGAATGGCGCAAGTGAAAGTTTGAATGCCACAGCAAAGATAATTAAGCCTAAGCCTAATAACACCATTGGTTGTTTGATAGCAGTAAACAATGCCTGAACAGAGTCATAGAATGACAATGAACCGGTATAAGCATAGATATACGCCATACCCATCAACAACATTGCAGACGCAGTCGCCGAAAGTACCAGGTATTTAATCCCCGCTTCCAAAGACTGGCTACGTTGATAGGTATATGCCAACATGCCGTACACAGGAATCGACATCAACTCCAGGCTGATGAAGAATGCTGCATAGTGCGAACTTGCCACCAATAACATTGCACCTGCCACTGAAGATAGCAGCAAGATGTAAAGTTCTTCGCGGTTTTCCTTATAGGTCTCGATATACGCATGAGACAAAGTACAGCACGCCAAGGCAGCAATCAGAATCAGGAATTGATAGAGCATGGTAAATGGATCAACCATAAACATGCCCATCACGTTGACTGGGGCAAAGTGCCCAGTAAACATGGTGTATGCAATAAAGATTGCAGCAAGGTTTAAACCGACAACCGAAGTGGTCGCAATGAGGTTGTGATTACGTTTAATCGCAGTCAACAACATCACGACGATTGCGGTCAGTGCCACAATCATCACGGGAGCTAAAGGCATCAGCTCAGAAAAAGAAATTGTGAAGTTCATGGTTTATTGCATCTCCACATGTTCAAGTTGAGTTGCAGCCTGTTGAACAGTTTCAACAACTTCTTGTACTGGCATATAACTATTTACTAACCACTGCATGCTTGAATGTGACATATCCAGGAATGTTTGCGGGTAAATACCTAACCAAACCAGACCGATCACACAGATCATCAAAATGCTAACTTCACGCACTGATAAATCTTTCAGAGGAGTTTTGTAGTGTTGCTTTTGCTCTGGGTTTGGCTCACCAAACAATGCTTTGTGAATCAGGATCAGACCGTAAAGACCAGCAAATACCAGGCTCACTGCTGCAATGATGGTGAAAGCTGGATAAGCTTTGAATGAACCCATCAAGATCAGGAATTCACCAATAAAGTTACCTAGACCTGGTACACCAACCAATGCTGCTACAAAGAACATCAGGAAGAATGGTAAGTATTGCAGCTGACCACGCAGACCGCCCATTAAACGTAAATCACGTGTGTGTAAACGCTCATACACCTGACCCGACATAATGAACAATGCAGCAGATGACAAGCCATGTGCCAACATCATGATCATGAGGCCCTGGAATGTCAGGATATTACCTGCATAGATTGCAAGTAAGATGAAACCCATGTGCGAAATAGACGTATACGCAAGTAAGCGCTTCATATCGGTTTGCTGGTAAGCAAGGAATGCGCCGTAGAAAATACCAATCAAGCCCAGAATAATGGCGATATCAGCAAATTGTGCTGACGCTGCCGGGAAGAATGGAATAACGAAACGAAGTAAACCGTAGGCAGCTGTCTTAATCAAGATACCCGCTAAATCCACAGAACCCGCTGTTGGTGCTTGCGCATGCGCATCAGGCAACCAGCCGTGTAATGGGAATACTGGTAATTTCACCGCAAAACCGATGAAGAAACACAGCATGAATGCATAAGCAACTTCAGGTGGTAAGTGGTTCGCAACCGCCAAGAGGTAGTTGTAATCGAAACCGATCATGCCTGTCATCATGTAGCCATAGACCACGAGGCCCAAGATACCAATCAACATGATCAAACCAGCGATTTGGGTATAGAGGAAGAATTTGGTTGCAGCGTAAACACGTGAACGACCATTCGAACCTTTATGACCCCATAACGCGATCAGGAAGTAGATTGGTACCAGCATCATCTCCCAGAAGAAGAAGAACAGGAACAAGTCAATCGCCAAGAATACACCGATGACCCCACCTAAACTCCAAAGTAAGTTTAAATGGAAGAAACCAACATTCTTCTGAATCTCACCCCATGAACAGCCAACTGCAAGTACACCCAGTAATGCAGTCAACAGCACCATAAGAAGAGATAAACCATCCACTGCCAAGTGAATGCTAATACCTAAAGTCTGAATCCATGGAAGATGGAATTCAGCTGCCCAAGTCGGGACTTTACCGCCCAACTCGTAGCTATATGTACCACTTTGCCAAAGTGCAATGCCCAAACCAAAAGTAATGAGCATACCAATTAAGGCAATCCAGCGCGGTAAGTGCTGGTCGAATTTATCAACCAACCAGCAAATAAAACCAGCAATGAAAGGAACTAAAATCAGTGCGGGTAAAATTAAATTGTTTTCCATTTTATTTCCCCACAACCTGAATCACGATCAAGATCATCAATAACACCACTACACCGAGTGACATGCTTGATGCGTATTCACGTAATGAACCTGTTTGACGCGAACTTGTAAAGCTATTACCGCCCTTCACAATGGCAGGGAGCACTAACCATAAACCGTCAACCGGATCACGACCTAAAATTTTCGCAATCAATAAATAAGGTTTTACAAAGACGATGTCATACAAGGCATCGAAACCGAATGCAGTACGGCAGATATGGGCTAAACCTGAACCCAAAGAACTTTGAGCAAATGATTTAACTGCACCATACGCAAAGGCAAACAAGAAGATACCTACAGCCAGACCCACAAGTGCAACACCACTTGCTAAGTGTTCAGCATGAGAAACAGCAGCTTCTAAGCTTTCAGGAATCACAAAACTTGGAATATTTGCAGTCGTCAATAACTTGGCAACTGGTGCTTGAAGGAAGTAACCAATCCCTGTTGACAATGCAGCAAGAATCGCAAGCGGGCCCCAGTAAGTGACACCATGAATGGCATGTGCATGGGTTTTCTCTTCGCCGAAGAAGACCACCCAGATTAAGCGGAAGGTATAGATCGACGTTAAGAATGCGCCTGCAACACCTACCCAGTACAAGGTATTGTAAAGTGGAAGGTTAGCAATGGTCGATTGAGCATATACCGCACCCAAGATCGCATCTTTAGAGAAGAAGCCCACGGTTACGATTGGAAGTGCTGCCAATGCGCCACCACCAATGACAAAACACCAGAATACGAATGGGATCTTGTGACGCAAACCACCCATTTTGAAAATGTTCTGTTCGTGATGACATGCAAGAATCACTGCACCTGAAGAAAGGAACAATAATGCTTTAAAGAAGGCGTGAGCCAGCATGTGGAATAAACCTGCCTGGTACGCTTCAGCACCCACCGCCATGAACATATAACCGAGCTGACTCATGGTTGAGTAAGCCAGAATACGTTTAATATCGGTTTGAACCAATGCGGCAAAACCAGCCACAAGCAAAGTCACTGCACCCGTAATCGAGATGAACTGCATTACTTCTGGTGCCATTTCCATCACAGAGAACATACGGCAGCATAAGTACACACCCGCTGTTACCATGGTCGCAGCGTGGATCAATGCAGATACTGGTGTAGGACCCGCCATCGCATCGGCTAACCAGGTTTGTAATGGGATTTGCGCAGATTTACCTGCTGCACCCAAGAACAACATCAATGCGGTCCAGATCGACAATGATGAGCTTTGCGTCATCACGGTCGCTGCATTTTCAACAATGTACTGTGTATTCAAAGTACCAAACTGTTGATAAAGCAAGAACAATGCAATCAGTAAGAAAACGTCACCCACACGTGTTACGGTGAATGCCTTGATTGCTGCCCAGCCATTTGCAGGATTTGAGTAGTAGAAACCAATCAACAGGTATGAACACAGACCTACGCCTTCCCAACCCAGGAATAATAACGCCAGGTTATCACCGAGTACCAACAACAACATGCTGGCAACGAACAGGTTGAAATAAGAGAAGAAACGCGCATAACCTTCTTCACCACGCATATACCATGATGCGAAGATGTGAATCAGGAAACCAACACCTGTGATCATGCCGGTCATCAATAATGACAAGCCGTCTAAATGTAAGCTGATGCCTGGCTCAAAACCGCCAACACTGAACCAGGTCCATAAGTGCTGAACAAAAACGGTTTGACCGCTGCTGGTAAATGCAAGACCAGCAATTAAAGCAAATAACGCAGATAAACCAACTGAACCGACACCAATAATGGCAGCGACATTTTCAGAAAGTTTGTCACGCCCTGCCGCTAAAAGGATAAAACCAATGAGCGGGAATAAAACGGTTAAATATAATGTACTCATCCGCGCATCTCACTAGCAGCATCCACATCCAGATGATGGAAGCGATGATAAAACTGAAGGACGATCGCAAGACCGATACATGCCTCTGCTGCAGCAAGGGTCAGAATCAGGATGAACATGACCTGTCCATCTGGCTGTGCCCAAACACTACCTGCCAAAACGAATGCCAACGCAGCAGCATTCATCATGATTTCAAGGCTCATTAGCATAAATAATAGGTTGCGTCGCACCATCACACCGTAAAAACCCAGTGCAAAAAGGATGGTTGCAACGATCAAACCATGTTCTAAAGGGATGTGTCCCATTATTCTTTATCCTCTTCTGCACCTGGTTCACGTTTGCCTAAGTGGAATGCTGCAACCAGTGCTGCAAGCAATAACATCGCGGCAACTTCTACCAATAATAGATAGTGAGTAAATAGGGCTTGACCGACTGCTTTCGGGCCAACAACTTCTGTACCCATTGGCGCAGAAATTGTGGTGTATTCACCGCCTAACATCCATACCAGAATCAAGCCTAACAAGAAGCTCATCAGTGCAGGATAGGCCCAGGCATCTGAGGTCAACCATTTGCTTTCCTGTTCAATCGTATCCTGGCCAAGATTCAGCATCATGACAACGAAGACGAACAAGACCATGATGGCACCTGCATACACGATGATCTCAAGCGCACCAGCAAACGGCGCGCCTACGATCATGAAAATGCCTGCAACAGCAAGAAGAGAAACGATCAAACTTAATAATGCATGCACAGGATTGGTGTTGGTCACAACACGTACTGTCGAAACAATGGCCACGAGTGCCATCAAATAAAATGGCCACATCATGGTAATAAGCTCCGTACATCAACTGGTGCACTTTCTTTTTGTGCCTGACCTTTGTCTTTACCGCTCACAGCCATACCGGTAACACGGTAGAAGTTGTAGTCAGGATATTTACCCGGTCCAGAGATGAGTAAGTTTTCTTTCTCATAGACCAAGTCCTGACGTACATATTCACCGAGTTCGAAATCTGGTGTCATTTGAATCGCAGTGGTCGGACAAGCTTCTTCACACATACCGCAGAAAATGCAGCGCGAGAAGTTGATACGGAAAAATTCCGGATACCAACGTCCATCTTCTTTTTCCGCTTTCTGCAATGAAATACAGCCAACCGGGCAAGCAACCGCACAAAGGTTACATGCCACACAACGCTCTTCACCATCCGGATCACGTGTTAACACGATACGACCACGATAGCGTGGAGGTGCAATTTGTTCACCTGGTACTTCTGGATACAAGATCGTGTCACGTTTACGTGTTACATGGCTGAACACCATCCATAACGAACGTACAATCGATCCAAAGCCAGCTAGAATTTTATACATTTTGTACTCCCTGCTGTCCTAGGCCTGATTCATCAGAATCACAGCACCAGTCACTAACAAGTTGACCAACGCCAATGGCAAACAAACTTTCCAACCAAAGTTCATCACTTGGTCATAACGCGGACGCATTAACGAACCACGTGCCAAGACAAACATCATTACAAAGAATGCTGTTTTGATAATGAACCAGAATAATGGTGGAACAAATGGAATTTCCAGGTTAAATGGTGCAAGCCATCCGCCGAAGAATAAAGTTACGATCAAGGCAGAGATCAAGACCACGTTGACATATTCCGCAACGAAGAACATCCCCCACTTCATCCCACCATATTCTACGTGGTAACCTTCGGCCAATTCTTGCTCAGCTTCCGGTTGGTCAAATGGATGACGATGCGTAACCGCAACACCGGCAACCACAAAGATCAGGAAGCCTAAGAATTGCGGAATGATGAACCACATATCACGTTGTGCTTCAACAATCTCACGCATGTTGAATGAGCCTGCAATCGCAACCACACCCATTAACGAGATACCCAAGAACACTTCGTAAGAAATGGTTTGAGCAGCAGAACGCAGACCACCGAGTAATGAGTATTTGTTGTTAGATGCCCAACCACCAAATAGCACTGCATAAACTGCGATACCCGCCATTGCCATAAAGAACAATAGGCCGATACTCATATCCGCAACGCCCAGTGTAGGACTTACTGGAATGACCATAAACGAAAGTACCGCAGTTGCCATCGCAACTGCTGGTGCTAAACGGAAAGTCAGCTTATCCGCAAACTTTGGTGTCCAGTCTTCTTTGAACATGATCTTGAGCATGTCGGCAACGATCTGGAACATACCACCCGGACCAACACGGTTTGGACCATAACGGTCTTGCCATAATGCCAAGAGACGACGCTCAATAAATGACATTAACGCAGCAACCAAAACCACCACCAGCAAGATCACAATGGCTTGAATCACTGAATAAGCGATTGGCCAGTTCTCAGCCCAAAGTGGCGTTTGACGTATAATTTCTTGATTCATGAATTACACTCCTACCGCCACAGACACTGGCTCTGCCAATGAAACTGTTGGTGCCAGACCAATTGGATAACCGATATAACCTGTTGGTAAATATTCGATCACTTGTACAGGTAAGCTGATGCTGGTCTCGCCCGCTTGCACGGTAATACGTTGACCATCCTGAACATTTAAACGGGTCGCATCTTGCTCGCCCACCGCAAACATTGCTTCAGGAATACGAGATTCCATTGCAGGTGTTTTAATGGTGAATTCGCCAGAACCAAAAATATGATGCATTGGCACAAGACGGAAGCTTTCCGGATTCACAACAACTGCTGACGGCGCAACATAGCTACGTGCAGGACGTTTTGCTAAACGATCGAATAAACGCACACCCGAATCACCACCTTTTAAGTGACCGCCCACTTCATCCTGGTATTTATTCCAGGCTTGTGGTGAGTTCCAGCCCGCAGACCATGCGAATGGGACCAGTGACGATGCAGTCTGATTCCCCACATAACCTTCCATTGAGAAGGTTAATGCCGAATCAGGATCAGTCGGTTGTTTCGGTTCGTGAACCGATAATGGCGCACGCATTGCAGTACGGCCAGAATAACGACGTGGTTCACGTGCAATCTTCAAACCGTGAATACGATAGCCCGCATCCGGTGCAACATCTTGAATCGCTTCAAGCACAGGAACATTCTTCACGATGTCATCAATCACATCATCAAGGAGTGTCCAGTCTACCGCTTTGCCTTTAAGACCCGTCTCAATGGCATGTAACCAGCGCCAAGATTCTTTGATCGCATATTCAGGCTTGTAGTAGCTTGGGTCATACACTTGATAGAAACGTTGTGCACGGCCTTCTTGGCTCACGACAGTACCATCACCCTCAGCAAAGCTTGCTGCTGAAAGTACGATATCTGCAAGTTTCAAGGTTTCAGTTTCGCTATGATCGAGGACGATCACAGTTTCAGCCTTGTCAAATGCAGCTTTCACTTGCGCTACAGGTAAACGACGAGTCAAGTCATTTTCAATCACAACCACTGCATCATAATCTTGTGCAAATGCTTGTTCTAAGCTTAAGCCACCAAACAGTGCCAAGCCCATCGAGTTCACTTCTGGAACAGTCAATGACAAGCCTGCATGTTCACCAAGGTTTTGCGCAACTTGAGCCGCAGCTTCCATGATGGCAGGATCTTGTAAGCTGGTACCCGAGATAATCAATGGCTTTTTCGCAGCCTTCAATGTATCTGCTATGGTTTGCGCAAATGCTTTGGCATCATCCGCCAAACCAGAAAGCGTTTCACCTTTAACCGCCGCAGCAACCGCGAAACCTAAACGTGCGATATCATTTGGTGATGCAACCACTTCACCTGTTGCCACATCCGCTAAACGGGTTTGTGTTGCAGCAAGGATATAGATCGGTGATTTTGCATCTTGACCGATACGTTGAACAGGTTCAGCTAACCAGTCTGGGGTACGTGTTGCAGCAGCCATTTCTTTGGCTTTGTTTTTCGCAGCTTGACGAACCGATAAAGCCATACGTGGCGCAGTTTGGGTTAAGTCTTCACCCAGAATCAACACGGCATCATAGCTTTCAATTTCACGCATGTTCGGGTTATAGATGCCCTGTGTTTGCATGATTGATGCTGCTAACTCAACCAGATTCTGGTCTTTTTGCGACATGCCGGTTGAATAGTTATCTTGTCCAACCAATTCACGCAGTGCGTAGTTTGATTCCAGGCTTGCGCGCGGTGAACCAATACCTAACACTTTCTTGCCTTGCAGTTGGGCAATCACCTGATCCAGTGCCTGATCCACACTCACAGTTGCAACTGTTTCAGCATTGCGGAATTGTGGTTGACGTGGACGGTCTGCACGGTTCACATAGCCTGTACCAAAACGGCCTTTGTCACAAAGGAAGTACTGGTTGACTGAACCATTGAAACGGTTTTCAACACGACGGATTTCGCCATAACGCTCACCCGGAGAGATGTTACAACCTGAAGAACAGCCATGACATACGCTTGGCGCATACTGCATATCCCATTTACGGTTGTAGCGTGCTGAGTGGGTTTTATCGGTGAATACACCGGTTGGACACACTTCAGTCAGGTTACCCGAGAATTCAGATTCTAAAGTGCCTGATTCTGGACGACCAAAATAGACACGTGAAGCATTGGCATAAACACCAAAGTCAGTACCGCCAGCATAGTCTTTGTAGTAACGCACACAACGGTAGCACGCGATACAACGGTTCATCTCATGCGCAATAAACGAACCTAACTCTTGGTTATAGTGGGTACGTTTGGTAAAGCGGTAGCGACGACGGTCGTGCTGGGTCATCACCGTCATATCTTGTAAATGACAGTGACCACCCTCTTCACAGACTGGACAGTCGTGCGGGTGATTGGTCATCAAGAATTCAACGATCGATGCACGGAAATCCGTTGCTTCTTTGTCTTCAATCGAGATATAGGTATTGTCGGCAGCAGGTGTCATACATGACATCACCAAGCGTCCACGTGTGTCCTCAGGATTTGCATACTGAGTCACCGCACATTGACGACATGAACCAACAGAACCTAAGGATGGGTGCCAACAAAAATACGGGATGTCGATGCCAAGGCTGAGACATGCTTGTAGCAAGTTTTCTGAGCCGTTAACTTCATACGATTTTCCATCGACATGAATTGTAGCCATAGTCGAATTCCTTAAGCTTGTTCTACGTCTAGAGCTGGAGCATGGGTTTTAACCTTTGCTTCAAACTCGCTACGGAAATATTTAAGTGCGCCCATAAGCGGCTCCATCGCACCTGGTGCGTGAGCACAGAAAGTTTTACCGATCCACAATTTACGCGTCAGTTCTTGTAAATGGTCGATATCTTCTTTCTTGCCTTCGCCTGTTTCCAGTGCTTTAAGCGCTTTCACTGCCCAAGGTAAACCATCACGGCATGGTGTACAGAAACCACATGATTCACGCGCAAAGAATTCTTCTAAATTACGTGTCGCAGAAACCATACATTGAGTTTCATCCACCACCATCAACAGACAGGTACCTAAACGTGAACCTGCTTTCA
Source organism: Acinetobacter sp. IK40 (assembly GCF_035615075.1). Lineage (NCBI taxonomy): Bacteria > Pseudomonadati > Pseudomonadota > Gammaproteobacteria > Moraxellales > Moraxellaceae > Acinetobacter > Acinetobacter sp. IK40. The sequence continues at coordinate 119,517 of NZ_JANBOE010000009.1, forward strand.
TGATGCTTTCAGAATCCATTGGTAGGTCAATGTGTTCAGCGGCCAGGAAGTCCGTCGATGCACCACCCGGTAACCAGGCTTTCAAGGTCAAACCGTCACGCATACCGCCCGCATGTTCTTCAATCACTTCACGCGCAGTGGTACCGAATGGCAGTTCCCAGAGACCCGGGAATTTGACTTTACCTGATGCACCATAAATCTTGGTGCCTGGATCTTTCGACTTACCTGCTGAAAGGTTGATATACCACTCAGGACCACGCAACATGATGGCTGGCAAGTTATTGTAGGTTTCAACGTTGTTGACAATCGTTGGACGGCCCCATGCACCTGCAACTTGCGGGAATGGTGGCTTGGTACGCGGATTGGCACGACGGCCTTCAAGCGAGTTAATCAATGCAGTTTCTTCACCGCAAATATAACGGCCTGCACCGGTATGAACGTGTAACTCAAAGTTCCAGCCCGTTCCGAGGATGTTTTCACCTAGGTAACCTTTAGCACGGATTTGCTCTAATGCTTCATTTAAGTATTGAGCTGCTTCGATATATTCGCCACGGATGAAGATATAACCTTGAGTTGCCTCTAGGGTATAACCTGCAATCAGCATCCCTTCGATCAATTGATGTGGAAGTTTTTCCATCAACAAACGGTCTTTAAAGGTACCCGGCTCCATTTCATCGGCATTACAGATCAAATAGCGAGGACCACCATCATTTGGCGCCATCAATGACCATTTGATCCCTGCCGGGAAACCTGCACCACCACGACCTTTTACTGTCGCAGCTTTAATCACTTCAAGTACATCTTTTGGTGGCATGCCGAGTGCTTTTTTAAAGCCGGCATAGCCTTCTAGTGTTTCGTACTCGTCAGCATTACGTACTGCATCCTGTTTGCTCAAACGCCAGGTCAGCGGATGAGTTTCTGGATTACCGTCGCCATAAATTGGTTTTGGTTCAGTATTCATACATACTTCTCCAATAACTGTTTAACTGATGACACATCCACTAAACCGTGAGTATCTTCATCAATCATTAAGGTTGGCCCTTTGTCGCAGTTGCCTAGACAGCAAATCGGGAGCAAGGTAAAACGACCATCTGCTGTGGTTTGTCCATACTGGATACCCAACTCGCGCTGGAACGCTTCTGCCAAAGTTTCCGCACCCATCAAGAAGCATGCAATCGAGTCACACAATAAAATCACGTGACGACCCACAGGTTGACGGTAGATACGGTTATAGAACGTTGCTACGCCTTCCAGATCCGCCACACTCATGCTGAGCAATTGTGCAATCGCATTCATTTGTGCGTCATCTACCCAGCCATTACGTCGCTGTACACACTTCAACGCATCCAGAGAGGCTGCACGTGGGTATGGATAGTGACCAATGTGATGTTCAATCTCATGGATTTCGTCCGCAGTCAAAATCCCTTCAACATTCACACGTGGTTTTTTATCAGTCAAAATCATCATAATCGTTTACCCCTAGCGATCCACGTCAGCCATAACCACGTCAATGGTCGCCAAATAAATGATCAAGTCAGACACCAGACTGCCGTTAATCACCGATGGCATTTGCTGTAAATGCGTGAACGTTGGCGTACGAATACGGGTACGGTAGCTCATGGTTGACTTATCAGAAGTGAGGTAATAGGTACTCGCACCCTTCACTACTTCAGTCATGAATGAAGACTCGCCTGCTGGCATTACAGGACCCCAAGATACGCTTAGGAAGTGCGTAATCAAGGTTTCAATATCTTGTAATGTCTTGTCTTTTGGTGGTGGAACAGCCAATGGGTGATCCGCTTTATATGGACCAGATGGCATGTTATCCAAGCACTGTTGAATAATTTTCAATGATTCAGTGATTTCACGGAAGTGAACCAAGACACGTGCGTATGCATCGCCTTCATATTCCACTGGAATATCAAAGTCGAAATTTTCATAACCACTGTATGGACGATATTTACGAACGTCAAAATCAATACCTGTCGCACGTAAACCTGTACCGGTCACACCCCAAGCCAACGCAGATTTAGCATCGTATTGCGCAACGTTACGCGTACGACCAATAAATACCGAGTTTTTAAGTGCAGCCGTGTAGTACTCGTTCAAACGCTTCGGCATCCAATCCAGTAAATCTTTCACCAGTTTTTGCCAGTTGTTTGGAAGGTCGTGTGCTGTACCACCGATACGGAACCATGCTGGGTGCATACGGTAACCGGTAATCGCCTCAACGATGTCATAGACTTTTTGACGGTCTGCGAACATATAGAATACTGGTGTCATACCACCAGCATCCTGAATCGCGGTACCACAGAACAACAAGTGGTTATTGATACGGAATAATTCGTTCAACAACACACGAATGACTTGTGCACGCTCAGGAACTTTAATTCCTGCCATTTGCTCAACAGCCATGACGTATGGCATGTTTTGCGCACAACCACCAAGGTAGTCAACACGATCGGTATACGGAATGAATGAATGCCAAGTTTGACGTTCAGCCATCTTTTCCACACCACGGTGGTGATAACCGATATCCGGCACACAGTCTTTGACTTCTTCACCGTCCAGCTGTAACACCACACGGAACGCACCGTGCGCAGATGGATGGTTAGGACCCAAGTTCAGGAACATGAAGTCTTCGTCATCATTACCGCGTTTTAGACCCCAGTCTTCAGGGACAAAGCGTAAGTGTTCTTGCTCGAAATCCTGCTTTGCCTGGTCTTGCATATACGGCGTATATTCTGTCGCACGGGCAGAATATTCTTTACGTAACGGATGACCTTCCCAATAGGTTGGCAACAAGATACGACGAAGCATTGGATGCCCGGCGAAATCGATACCAAACATATCGTAAGCTTCACGCTCATACCAGTTGGCGTTTGGCCAGATATTGGTTGCGGTTGGAATGCTTAAATCATTTTCATTCAACGCAACTTTGATACGGATATCACTGTTACGCTCAAGCGATAACAAATGATAGAACACAGTAAAGTCAGATGCTGGCAAACCGTCACGGTGAACACGTAAACGCTCATCTACCGCAGACAAGTCAAACAGCATGACATAAGGACGTTCCACTTTACGGAGGAACATGAGGACTTCTTGCACGCGTGCGCGCTCAACCCAGACTGTTGGAAACTCTTCAAAAGTCGCCTGCACGTAAAAGTTCTCACCAAATTTGGTTTTGAGCTCTTCTACGATTGCAAATGCTGGGCGTGAATCAACTGGCGTTGATTCTGGCATAGCAATGTCAGTTTCAGCCATTGGCTTGGCTTCCTATTTAATACAAATTCTGGAAATTTTTCCGATGACCATACCCATCACGGGACATGTCAAAAACTCATCGTTAAAATTATTTAATTTCATCCATAGAGCGTAAGTTTTTCACCGCAATACGTTCAGCATTTTTACGGTCACGTTCTGGCATCATCTTTGGCTTATACACAGGCTGAAGATCATCACCAATAACCGCTGAAAGTGGACGGCGCTCTAGTTGAATTTGGTCTTGAAGTAACATCAATGCTTGGATCAATGCTTCTGGACGAGGCGGACAACCTGGGATGTACACATCAACAGGAATAATTTTGTCTACACCCTGAACCACGGAATAGATGTCGTACATACCACCTGAGTTAGCACAAGCACCCATTGAAATGACCCATTTAGGCTCAAGCATCTGTTCATACAAACGTTGAATGACAGGTGCCATTTTGACAAAGCAGGTCCCTGCAACAATCATCAAGTCTGCCTGACGCGGTGAAGCACGAATTACTTCGGCACCAAAGCGTGACAAGTCATGAACGCCTGTTAATGTAGTTGCATATTCAACGTAGCAGCATGAAGTACCAAAGTTAAATGGCCACAAAGAGTTTTTACGCCCCCAGTTCACTGCGGTATGCAACACATCTTCTAGACGCGTCATCATCACACTTTTATTCACTTCTTCCTCAAGTGGATCAGTGACGATTTGACGATCTTGTAATGGATATTGATCGGCATCCGGATTCGCACGGGTTAAAGTATATTTCATCCCGACTTACTCCTGTTCAGATGTTGAGGTAGTCGGTGTTTTAGATTTAACACGACCAGAAGACTGTGCTGGAATATGACCAGTAGGATCGACAACCAACTCTTCAATGTTATTGAATCGGGTAATGTCAGCAATGTTCATATTTGGCGAACCGATATGGGTTTTGACACCGGCAGCTTTACGGCGATCAGAAGGTGCCCAGTTCAGTGCACCGGTTGAAAGTTCGTAAATCAAACCAATTAATAAAACCAGAATAAACACGGCAGCCGTTGCAAAACCCACCCAACCCACTTCACGAACTGAAGTTGACCAAGCGTAAAGATAGAGGGCTTCCAGATCGAAGACCACAAAGAAAATTGCAACTAAATAGAACTTGGCAGACAAGCGGATACGAGCACCGCCCGCACCAACTACACCTGACTCAAACTGCTCTTGCTTCGCACGTCCCCATGCTTTACCCCCTAGGAGTAAGGGAACAGTGAGCATAAAAACGCAAAGAAATGTAACGCCGATCACGAAGGCAATAATTGCCCAATCGTATGGAGTAATGGCACTCATGCGGGGATAACTCCTGGCAGGCCTATTTTTAACAAAGAATGTATGTATTGGCCTTCAAATACACCAAACACAAAATTAATCCCGCCAATTGTACCTGATTTCTAATTTCTCATGCTAGTTGAAGCGCTTTAGTCTTTCGGATGATTTTGTCCATAAAGTTACGGATATAGACGGGATCATGCTTAATTCACCCCTAGAAATCGAATTATCTAATCAAACACCCTATATTGATCATTTTTTTCTTTATTAACGCATCAAAGACATTCAGCATTTCTGCTCAATGCACAAAAATATGGCAACATGAACCCTATGATTGCATTGCTGCAAATCTGTGTTGAAAATTTAACCGCAAGCTGTATATATCCTGCGACGGATTATTTTTATCTGGCCAGAAAGCAGTATTTTAATGAATCATAATTTTAACTGGCAGATCAGGCGATTGATCCAGCCAGATAACAATATCGAAACCGGGTTGCCCTTTCGACATAATATGTTGCAATTCAGCTAAATACTTTAATTATCTTTATACACAGCTCTAGCAATAGATCGTTATTCTAATAGAAGCAAAGAAGGAGAAAAACATGCATCTAGAATACACACACGACTCGGATTATTTCTTTTTTTCACAACTACTGATGCGTCATATAGAAAGTTATGTTCGAAAACATCCAGATGCTGATAATGCGATTTTTGATTTAAGAGACATCTACCAGGTTTTTAGAGAGGATTTTGCCGCTACCACCACCAATTTAGACAGTATTCTCAATATTGCCGACAGCTATAAAGTCGAAACCTTAAATGGAGATCAGGCACTGATTCAGGGCTATAAAATCGACATCAAGAATAATTCACTCCTGATTGATTTCAATGCCGATGCATTACAGGCGCTTCGCTCAGGCAAATCCTTGATCGAACCCGATCCTTCGGTACATGAATAAATACAGGTAGATGGATCAGTACTGTTCTGATCAATTGAGCCAAGGCAGTTAACGCCTTGGCTTTTTTATCGGGCTAAAACAAAAAAAGGAATGGTACTTGCCATTCCTTTTTTAATTATTTCTTCAAGCCTTGCTTATAACGTTTTGCCGGCCAGGTCATGATAAACCGTGCACCGCCCAGATTTGGACTCTGATCCACCTGAATCGTGCCGCCAAACCAGTAAGCAATACGACTGACAATCGACAAGCCCAGGCCATAACCACCCGAAGCACGGGTACGGCTATCATCCAGACGCGCAAAGGCTTCAAAGATACGGGCACGCTCTTGCTCAGGAATCCCCGGCCCATCATCTTCAACACAGACATAGGCATTACCATCGGCACGGATACCGCCACTAATGCGCACCTTATGATCACAGTAGCGTACCGCATTTCCAACCAGATTCTGCACCACACGGTGTAGATAACGACGCTCTGCATCAACCTGCAAGGCCAATGGCGGTGCAATCAGCTCGATTTCCTTTTGCGTCTTCAACGCTTCGGTTTCCATTGCCACCTGATCCAGAACTTCAACCAGTACAATTTCTTCGAAATCCAGCGAAGGAGTGCCCTGCTCCAGTTTGGCATAGGTCATGATTTCATCGATCAGGGTATTGAGTGCTTCAATATCCTTATCGATCATGTCGACTTGCTGGATACGGTAATTATAGTCATCTTCCTCTGCCAGCATTTCCATACCAAAACGAATCCGCGCGACAGGGGTTCTGAGCTCATGTGATACCGCACGCATCAATTCACGCTGCGCCTCAATCAGACGCTGAATATGATCCGACATGTTGTTATAACTGGAAGCCAGATTGGCCATCTCATCACTTCCCTCAATCGGGACACGCAATGACAAATCACCGGACTTCATCTTGTTCAAGGCATGGCGCACCTGACGGATTTTACGTTCCAGCGGCAGAATCAGACCATAAACGCCCAGACTCAGCAAGAACAGGCTGAACAAGGTAATCCCCGCAGAAAGCTGGAACGGCATCCAGTTAAACATCGGTACCGGACCCAGAATCAATACCTGCGCAGGGTGATTAGGCATTGGAGACACAATTGAAATGGTGGTCCCACGAACGGTTGCACTGTCTTTATACAGCAGGATGCTTTGATCCTGACGTAAACGACCAATTTGCTCCGAATCCAGATTGATATCTTTAATATCGGCAATTTCAATCGGGTAATAGAAATGTTTTTTGATCCGCTCTAGATATTCGCGTTCCTGCCCCGGATAGAAAATCAGATAATCCAGCACAAAGATCGGCAGCGCTTTCATCTGGCGTTCGCCAATTTTATCGACCTTGATATACAGGAAGTGTTTAGGATCGTCTTTCAGACCGATAATGATATAGCCAATGCCGTTATTGGCATCGTAACGAACTACTGACTTTTGCTCGGCAATGCGTTTTTTCTCGGTACGCGATAACTCAACCCGCTCCGCATCCACATAGTAGATCGGCAATTCCAGCAAATCAGAAGCATCGGAAATCCAGTCGAGTTTCTGCTGTTTTTCTGGCTGGCGAGATACCCCCTCACTAATGACATAGGAAATGCCATCGGTCAGAGATTCACGATATTCCTGCGCCCGTTGGTAGTTGATAATCTGGACCAGCAAATAACAGAATGCGGCAACCACAACCACCAAAACCACCAAGCCAGCATAAATACGCAAGAATATGCTGTTTTTCAGTACTCGACTTACCATAAGCTAAATAATTCCAAGCTCATTAAAACCCCACTTGAGCAGCGCTACTACGCAAGTCCTTTGTGGAAAGGAAAAAATCCCCCTGAATGCAGGGGGATTCCAGGGATTTAGATCCCGTTGGTTTCTTTAACGAATAAATAACCTTTACTGCGGACGGTTTTAATACGTTTTGGATTTTCCGGATCATCACCGATTTTTGGACGAATACGGGAAATACGCACATCGATCGAACGGTCCTGACCGTCATACTCAATACCGCGTAAACGCTCGAAGATATCTTCACGAGATAGGATGCGACCAGCATTTGAAGCAAGTAACCATAACAGGTCATATTCAGCGCTGGTGAAATCAACCAGATCACCATTTAAAGTCACTGAACGACCACCGTTATCAATTACCAGATCATCAAACTCGATACGTTGTGCGACTTCATCTTCAACCGTTTTATCGGTACGACGTAATAAGGCACGAATACGCGCTAACAGGACGCGTGGCTGAACAGGCTTGGCAACATAGTCATCTGCACCCATTTCCAGACCCAGTACCTGATCCATATCTTCGGTACGTGCAGTTAACATCAAGATCGGTTGATGATAATGCGGACGTACTTCACGACAAACGGTTAAGCCATCTGCACCAGGTAACATCACATCAAGCACCACTAAATCTGGCTGCTCGCTGATAATACGACGAATGGCACGATTACCATCAGTTTCAACACCAACTTCTAAACCGTTACGAATCAAATACTCTTGTGTTAAACGTGCTAAACGCTCGTCATCTTCAACAATCAAAATCTTCGGTAACTTTTCTTCTTGGCTCATTTGTTGCCCCTAAAATCTGAGTGAATCTGTCTATGAAATCTGACAGATACATTGGTTTATGAATTGCAATATACACACGTTTACATTGTAAACAAGTAGCCGTTCACCAAACTGATACACGCTTACCCTGTTTTGTTATCTTTTTATTAAAATTATGAATTTTAATATATTTTTCAGAATTGTAAGCGTTTTTTCTTCAGGATGGATGTTTAGTATAGATTTTGTGCCAATGTTAAACAATTTGTTTCTTTCTTCGCCTATAACAATTTAAGTGTCTGTTTTTTGACTTATCCACAGAGTTATCTATAAGCCTTTTTTAATGGCTTTGTTATGCTATGTCCCTGTGAATTCAGCAGTTAAGACATGAAAAAAAAATTAGTAAAATGTCAAGGATTGATCTAGTACTAAAAATCCCGTATCTTGTGTTGAAAATAAACTTTAACCACTAAGTATTGTGTTTATCCCTCAAACATCGTGGCATGCTTTTTGCTCGATTCAAACGGTCAATGAACATAAAAATAGATGATAATGGAGCTATGCTGACATGAGCATCATCACTTCTACTCCTGGCCAACTTCAGGTCATTAAGCGCACCGGTGAGATTGCGCCATTTAATGCCGAGAAAATTTCTGTTGCGATTGGGAAAGCATTTCTGGCTGTTGAAGGTCAACAAGGTACCGACTCTAGTCGTATCCATGACCGCATCACCCAATTGACAGAAATGGTTATGAACACATTTAACCGTCGTTTACCTTCGGGTGGCACGATTCATATCGAAGAAATTCAGGATCAGGTTGAACTGGCCCTGATGCGTACTGGCGAGCAAAAAGTTGCCCGTGCCTATGTGATCTATCGTGACCAACGCGCAAGTGCCCGTCAGCAAACTGGTGCGAACCATCACCCTACCCTTCAGATTACCGACAACAATGGCCAGCTCCAGCCATTGGATCTTGATGCGTTGACTGCAACCATCCAGACGGCAAGTGAAGGCCTGGAAGGGATCGATGTTCAGGCGATCGTGGATGAGACCGTAAAGAATCTCTATAACGGCGTAAAAGAAAGCGACATCGCCACCACGATGATGATGGCGACTCGTACCCGTATCGAACAAGAGCCAAACTATACTTATGTGACTGCACGTTTATTATCAAATGAATTGGTCAGCACAGGTCTTGAATTCTTAGGTCTACCTTCAGATACACCAGAAGGCAATGCTTTAGAAACCTTCTTGAAGAAAGGTATTGAGCTTGATCTTCTTTCTGCTGACCTGCTTGACTTTGACCTTGAAAAATTGGCAGCTGCAATCAAGCCAGAGCGCTCAAACCAGTTTACCTATTTAGGTCTACAAACTTTATTTGACCGTTACTTCATTCACTCGAATGGCGTACGTTTCGAATTACCACAATTATTCTTTATGCGTGTATCGATGGGTCTTGCACTCAACGAAGAACATAAAGAAGACCGCGCAATCGAATTCTATGACTTGCTGTCTAGCTTCGATTACATGGCGTCTACACCAACCCTATTTAACTCAGGGACATTACGTCCACAGTTATCAAGCTGTTACTTAACCACGATTGGTGATGACCTGTATGACATTTATGGTGCAATGCGTGACAACGCAATGCTGTCAAAATGGGCTGGCGGTTTAGGTAATGACTGGACACCTGTACGTGCATTGAACTCTTATATCAAAGGCACCAACGGTAAATCACAAGGTGTTGTACCATTCCTTAAAGTTGCGAATGATACAGCGGTTGCGGTTAACCAAGGTGGTAAGCGTAAAGGTGCAGTCTGTGCGTACCTCGAAACTTGGCACTTGGATGTTGAAGAATTCCTAGAGCTACGTAAAAACACAGGTGATGACCGTCGTCGTACCCATGACATGAACACTGCAAACTGGGTTCCTGACCTATTCATGCAACGTGTATTTGAAGATGCGGAATGGACACTGTTCACCCCTTCTGAAACACCAGACCTGCATGACTTAACAGGTGCTGAATTTGCTGAGCGTTATGCACACTACGAAGCGGTAGCAAAAGAACAAAACATGCTACACAAGAAAGTACGTGCGAAAGACTTATGGCGCAAAATGCTTTCGATGTTATTCGAAACTGGTCATCCGTGGATCACGTTCAAAGATGTATGTAACTTACGTTCACCACAACAACACGTGGGCGTGGTTCACTCATCGAACTTGTGTACAGAAATCACCTTAAATACAAACCAAGACGAAATCGCGGTATGTAACCTCGGTTCGATCAACCTTGTACAACACGTTCAAGGTGGTGTGTTAGACCGTGAGAAGCTTGCACGTACCATCAAAACAGCAGTACGTATGCTCGATAACGTCATCGACATTAACTACTACGCGGTACCACAAGCGAAAAACTCAAACATGAAACACCGCCCAGTGGGTATGGGGATCATGGGCTTCCAAGATGCATTGTATGAAATGAATCTTGCTTACGGTTCTGACGCAGCAGTTGATTTTGCTGACGAATCAATGGAAGTAATCAGCTACTACGCAATTCAAACATCAAGCGATCTTGCAATTGAACGTGGTGCTTACTCAACATTCAAAGGTTCATTGTGGGATCAAGGTATCCTGCCAATCGACTCTTTGGAAATCGTTGCCAAATCACGTCCAGAACGCATGTTCGAAGTGGATCGTACCCAACGTTTAGACTGGGACACATTACGTGCCAAAGTTCAAAAAGACGGTATGCGTAACTCAAATGTGATGGCAATTGCACCGACTGCAACCATTTCAAATATTTGTGGTGTGTCTCAATCGATTGAGCCGACTTTCCAGAACTTGTATGTGAAGTCGAACCTGTCTGGTGAATTCACCGTAATCAACCCTTATCTGGTTCGTGCATTAAAAGAGCGCGGTCTTTGGGATAGCGTGATGGTGAATGACCTGAAACATTTTGAAGGTTCGGTGCAGAAGATTGCGCGTATTCCTGAGGAATTAAAAGCCATCTTCGCAACCGCATTCGAAGTGGATACCCGCTGGATCGTTGATGCTGCTTCTCGTCGTCAAAAATGGATCGACCAAGCACAGTCATTGAACTTGTACATCGCTGGCGCGAACGGTAAGAAACTTGACATCACCTATAAGATGGCATGGTTACGTGGTCTTAAAACCACTTATTACCTCCGAGCTTTAGGTGCAACCTCTGCCGAGAAATCAACCATCAATACAGGTGCACTGAATGCAGTAAAACCAGCGTCGGTTGAAGCTCCGGTTGTTGCAGCAGCACCTGCGGCGGTTGCAGAGAAAAAACCAGAAACTCCAGTGGAAGAAGATGGTTTTACGACAGCAGCACCAGTACCAATGGCTTGTTCGATCGACAATCCAGACTGTGAAGCTTGTCAGTAATTAAATCCGCATACGCCCTTCTCACTCTGGAAGGGCCTTGCAAGATTTAAATCTATAGAGGCATAGATCATGTTCCATCTCAGTCATAATTATCAATTTGGTGTGATAGTGCTGATTTGTGCCTTTCTAGTGTTTTATATCCCCCTCGTTTACGCGTTTTTTAAAATACGTAGACAACAGCGTAATCAAAATAAGTCTTAGGGATTGCGAGTGACGACTGGTCACTTTTAAAAAATCAATCAATAAAACTTAATTTTGCTTACACAAATTGAGCGTATAGTAAGGACATCTTCTTGATTGAGATGTCTTCATAAAAGATATAAAGCAACGAAGAGAGAATTGATATGTCTATCCTTAGTTGGGACGATTTTGAAGATGATTCGCAAAAACCGACTGCACCTGAACACAAGTCTGCGCCCATCGACACGCAAAAAACGGTTAATACGCAAGTGGTATCTGATTCAGAGCAATCATCGCCGCGCGTGGCAGCTGCACAATCCGCTGGAACCAGTACCGTGCGATCAACAGATTCAGCCGATTCGCTGGCTCGAGCATCTGCAGCCCTAGAACACCTAGACGTTGCCCCTGGCCTGGAAGAACTTGAAATGGGCGCTCAGCGCGTTCAGGTTGATGATAAAGCCATGATCAACTGTCGTGCAGACTTGAACCAGCTTGTGCCATTCAAATACGAGTGGGCTTGGCAGAAGTACCTTGACGGGTGTGCAAACCACTGGATGCCGCAAGAAGTCAACATGAACCACGATATCGCGCTTTGGAAGTCTGAAAATGGCTTAACCGAAGATGAGCGTACCATTATCATGCGTTCTTTAGGTTTCTTCTCGACTGCGGACTCATTGGTTGCAAACAACCTGGTATTGGCGATTTACCGTCACATTACCAACCCTGAATGCCGCCAGTACATCTTGCGTCAGGCATTTGAAGAAGCGATTCATACTCATGCTTACCAGTACTGTATCGAATCTTTGGGTATGGACGAAGGCGAAGTCTTCAACATGTACCGCGAGATTCCATCTGTTGCGCGTAAGGCATCTTGGGGCTTGAAATATACGCAATCTTTAAGTGATCCGACGTTCAACACAGGTACACCTGAAAACGACCAGCGTTTACTTCGTAACCTGATCGCATTCTACTGTGTACTTGAAGGGATCTTCTTCTACTGTGGCTTTACTCAGATCTTGAGTATGGGCCGTCGTAACAAGATGAACGGTGTTGCCGAGCAATTCCAGTACATCTTGCGTGATGAGTCTATGCACCTGAACTTCGGTATCGACATGATCAACCAGATCAAGATCGAGAACCCGCACTTGTGGACGGCCAAGTTCCAGGAAGAAGTGATTCAAATGATTCTTGAAGGCACCATGCTTGAGATCGAATATGCGCGTGACACCATGCCACGTGGTGTATTGGGTATGAATGCAAGCATGATGGAAGAGTACTTGAAGTTCATCTGTAACCGTCGTTTAGCGCAGCTTGGTTTACCAGAGCAGTTTGCCGGTGTTACCAACCCGTTTGGCTGGATGTCTGAGATGATGGACTTGCGTAAAGAGAAGAACTTCTTTGAAACGCGTGTAACGGATTACCAAACTGGTGGTGCGTTAAGCTGGTAAGTTGGATTACCCGCCGTTGAACGACAGTTGATGTAAGATTTTTGACACATATTTCGAGATTATTACAAATTACATCAATCGCATTAAATAAAAAAATAGGGCCAATGGCTCTATTTTTTTATTCGAGAATAAGTTTGCAATATAATTATAAACCTTCGAAAAACGACGCTGAATGACAGTTGATGTGAGATTTTTGACACACGTTTCGAGAAGACTATTACGAGCTTTATCAACCGCACTAAATCAGAAAATAGAGCCTAATGGCCTATTTTTTATTACTTTCTATATATGTACTTAAAGCTAAACCAACAACTGTGCAGATAGCTCTATGGTATAAAAGAAAAACTAAATCTAATAAATATAAACCTGCCTATAAAACTGTAACAGGTGAATATATCAATCAATATAGCCTACTTAATAAAGTTATCAACAGCCTAAAATATTCATGAATCTAATCAAATCCTCTTAACATTTCTTCTTCTGCCTCTCGCTTAGTTTCTACATCAATTTGCCTATCGATAGAATCAACAAATAGCTTTGACCAATTTCTAACTTTCAAGCTTTTATGATTGATTAAGGTTTCTATCAATTTTTTATCCTCTTGTAAGTAAGGGATAAGAGACCCCATCCAAGATCTACTTGAAAAGTTTATCCAGACTGCACTATCAAAAGATTTATTACCACTGTACTCAGCTATTAGACATAGAAGCAAAGGATTAAAATATCTATGCTCACCATTTGAAACAAACATTTTTAATGCTCTAGCAGTGATTAACAAAGCAGCTTCATCTTTACACCATTCAACGATACTATTTGTATCCAACAAATCAAAGATACTGTTGTCACGCTTATGATATGATTTTCCACTTCCTAGTAAATCTAATAATCTATACGGTTTTTTATTGTTAATATCTAAAAACTTAGGTGAAACTCTAGGCCACAAGTATTCACCATGAAGCTCAAACGCTTTATAGAATGCTTCGCCAATATAGTCCCACAAATCATTATAATCAATATCGCAGCTATCTACTTGATCAATCAAGTAAAGACATAGCTTTAAAGCGAACTCTTTATCTTCTGCACTTAATAATTTTTCTACTGAATTAAGCCAATTATAGCTATCAAACTGATATAATTTATCATTTTTATTGAAAGAAACATTCAGAACTAAAACAGCTAAAGTCGGATTTATCAATTTTAAATCAAGATCAGCACGACTAAACATATACATACTTAAATTATCTAATGCAACCCAAACTGCTGTAGCATCAATTTTGCTTAAAGATAAACAAAAGTCTGTAATTTCTTTTTCAGTGAGATGATGAGTTACACTACCATAATTCAGTATTGATGCCGTACTACTTGGCAGCCTACCTGTACTTATTAATCCAAGAAAAATATCCAAATGATATGAGTCAAACTTTCCTGTTGAGACTATTTCTGGATAATATTGAACTAAAGCCTCATCCGCAGCAATTAACTCAATTAATTCATTCCATTTATTAGCATTTTTATCATTAATCCCACTTGAAAATCCTGAAAAGAATTGGATGTTAGTTGGTCTTTCGCTACGTAAATAATTTAGAAGATTACTCAAAATTATATCTATAGCATTTTCATCTAATCCTACAGCTAGATATTTAGCAAAGATCCAACTTTTTTTCTGTTCTGGAAAGGTCAATATCATCTTAAGATGAGGAATTAAATCACTATATGTATCCTTAATGGATTCTGCTAGATCTTTAGCAGCTTGAGCTGCCAAGTCAACATATCGACCATCAGCATCTTCCACATATTCTCTAGAAGGATTAAGAACAATTAATTTCAGTTTTTCTTCAAGGTCATTTTCATTAGGTGATAATAATTGTTCCCAAGATCTTAAAATTATAATTTGTTCTTGATGCAAAAATTTTATATCGAATTGCAAAGCATGTGTTATCGCTTGAGAGGCTGCAGGCCAATATTTGCCAGTAAGCTTAATAATCTCTTTAAAAGTTAGATCCAATTGTTGGTGTATTGGGTATCTTATTAGTCCTCTAATTTCATTTCCAAACAAATTTTTAACTTGTTCTGTAATATGACCATGCTTAATAAGGCTAACTAAAATATTCAAATGATATTGGATATAATCATAAATTTCTGATTGTTTAGTAGGTTGCCATTCTTTCAGCTCTGGTTTAGTTCCTTGATATTCTGCCCCAATTAATCTTGTACTTACATGGGTACTAATAGCTGATTTGACTGCCTGACTGATAACAGAGTCAGCATTTTGATTGTTTAGTGCCATTGCTCTGTCTAACAATGCTATTCGCTCTTCGAAATTTACTTCAGTACCACACAAGTTTATTCTAAATAATTGTGCAAATTGCCCAGTAGCATTGTTACCGTAACTTTCATTTTCAAACTGTGCAAACTTAAACAAGCACCAAGCAGCTTTATCAAAACAAGAAGCATGAAACACTAACATTTCCAATGACCAAATAAAGTTTCGTCTTATATCTCCAGAAATAGATAATATATCTGTGTCACTTAAATTACTAATAATTCTATATATAAGTTGAGTTGTAACTATAGGGTTCACTTCAACTAGTGCGCGAAAAAGTCTTGAACCCGCTTTAGTAAGCAACAGTTCCGCTTGGCCAAAAGGGCGATTGGAAGCACAAAAATTCTCAACAAATTCTTGAACATTCATTGATGAATCTAAATATTTTATTTGTTTACAAAAGCTTTCTAATAATGATTGAGGTAGTTGGCCTACTAAATCTGCTTGCCGATCAAATAAACTTGTCTGCCACCATTCCATAGCTAGATTAAGAGCTAGTGGTTTTGGAACTACACGTGCAAAATTACTCGTACAATTAATTAGTTCCTTTTGGGTAAAAATTCTAATTGTTTCATCAAAAGCTTTTTGATCAGTTCCTGCAATAGAATTGATGAATTCTATATCTAAGTTTGCAAGCTGGTTACCATCATTTTGAAATTTAAAGTAATCAAATAGAGAAAAAACTTTTAGTAGTTCTTTAGATTCCTTAGTAAGAGTACCATCACCATTAATTAATTTTTCGACTAGTTGTGGTTCACTAAAAGTTGTTGTGATTTGCCCACCTTGTTGTAATTCATGAGTAGTCATTTGAGCTAATAAGGGAAAACCTTCAATAAATAGCTCCAACTGCGCTTTAGAACTAGCATCAAGATTTGGTAAACGATCAGATATAATATCCTTAATTTGCTGAGAGGCTAATGCTTCCAATTTAATTCGAATAGTTCCCTTAAGCTGTTTTACGTCTTCATGATAAAAATAAGTTGTTATTAGCTTAAGAAGAGAACCATTTTCAGCAATAGCATTTACAGCATAATTGTGTAATTCAACTGTACAGTTATCAATAACAACATATCCAGTTGTACCATTTTCAGCAACTCTCAATATCTCATTTTTTATAGTTTTATCAATATCACCTCCATTAATAACTAAAAACTCTTCATCCTCAATGTTTTTATTTTTTTTATATTCTAGTATTAATCTAGATTTACCTAAGCCTGATAGCCCCGTAAGTCTAACATAAGGTGTGTTTGAGCTAAGTGCTTGCGTTAATGCATCAAATGCTAATTTTCTAGCATCATCAGCTTTGTAAGGAAGTTCATGTTTACGTTCATCATATCTAAGCCATTGGTATATTGGTTTACCAATCCCTGAATTGAATTTTCCAACCAAAGGTTTTGATTTTATGAATTTTTTTAATAAAACAACCACAAGATCACTCTCTAATTTAGGCTTTACAATCGAACTATGGTTTACATTATTTATAGTCTCTATAGGATGATATCTAAAGATACTTTTAGAGCTTGCAGATGAAACTATAGTCTGATTGGCATCGATAATACTTAAGATATTTAGAGATTGATCAATTCTTTGATCTGTCCATTGCTCATTAATATCCTCAAGTTCATCAGAATTAGTAACTAGTGACCTTAAGTGTCTGTTTCTCCAACTAATAAATTTACCAATATTAGCTAAACCAGAACCTTGATGCGGTACATCAAAAAAACATACTTTTCTAATGTTATGTTTGATACCTTGAGCATTCAACCTTAATAACATTTTTCTAATAACTAACCCACCCATACTATGGCCAACTAAAATTATGTCATCATTTTCTATATCACATTTAGAGTTGATTTCAGTCAACACACCATTTGCAATATTAAGAATTGTTGGACCTGACTTTAAAAATAACCACGCAAGATTTGGCGATGTATAACCACATTCAATCACTTTATATTCAATAGATTCGTCCTCTTCTATAAACTTTGGAAAATTTCCCCATGTGGTACCAACCTTGCCAGTTAGACCATGAACAAAAATTACATATTTATTCATAATAGCTATCTTTTATTTACATTTAAATCACATTGATAATATTCAATAATTTGTAACTTTACCAACATTTCTTTAAATACTTGCTAGGGCAAATACAAGGATTGTTAGATATAGAAGTAAGATCCTATAGTATATTAAATAATTGGTGCTTTTTGACTTAAAGCTATTTTCACTCCAACTCCCACTTGAAAAAATATTTTTTATTTAGATTTGAATTTTTACGAGAAAACTAAAAACCGTATTAACTATCAAAACTATTGCTTAATGCAGCATTCATACTTTTTTGTATATTCGAACCTCATTACCCCTTCCAACAACTTTCCTTTATCCACTTTATTACCACTCAACAACTGCAACACTCCCCCATCCACCACAAACAACACTATCTCCACATCAATTTTAGAGAAACTCGTATCAGCCACCAAAAGCCATCAGTTCCAAGGCCCAAGCACGACTACATAAACTCCTGACTCAAGTATTTTTAATGATTTAATCCACCTTAAATAGTAAGACTCCTCACCTCCCCAACCCTACTAAAAATCCCTCAATCAACCGCTCTGGATCGTCCACTCCATTCCTGCCGCCCAAAAGCAAAATCATCGCCCCATCGACCACAAATAAAAACATATGCGCATCCTTTTTAGAGGCATGTACCGAATTGGCTGAAAGCAGCTTAAAAATTTCATTAATCAGCCATTTCCGATAATTCGCTACAATCTGATAAGCCGCAGGATAACGCTTTTCAATCTCAAAAATGGCTTTAAACGGCAAATGATAAGGCCCGTCCAGATGCGCATGTAAAAAGAATATCTGTTTCAGTTTTTCATGCAGCGTAAGCTGTTTTTGCCGATAAATCAGTCCAAACACGTCTTCTTTGAGTGCTTCGGTTTGAAACCCCAGACTCATTTCAACCAGTTGTTCTTTCGATTGAAAATATTTATAGAAGGTTGCTTTGGCGATTTGAGATGACTCAATAATCAGATCAACCCCGACGCCATGAAAACCATGAGCATTAAACAATTTTCGGGAAGTCTCGAGCACCTTTAAAGCGCGAAATGAAATTTCTAAATGCGACATATAGTGTCCCTATAATTTTTTTGTTCTAACTGAGCCCGCCAACGTGTTAGCGGCAAAAAAGGCATACAAAAGCCCGAAAAGACGGCTCAAGCACATCTCTGATTTTATTGTTGAATTTGGATTTTTAAGTCATGACGACCTAATGCCTAAACACCTAAAAGCATTTAAACGCAATCAAGCACTATTTAGGATAAATAAGAATACGATACATGGCCAACTCCTACAAAATTCGGAAGGCTGCCAAGACATAAAGATTATGGTGGCAGGGTGAAAGAGGGTTAGCAGACTGAACCTAAGAATCAGCACGCCCGGAGGCGTCCCCCTTTCGCCCTACCGCTACAAAAGGGGGACGAACGAGTCTACATCAAAAAAACAAGTTTTTTCAATGTACTTAGGATACGGTCTGCTAAAACCGGCTGGCATGTAGGCCAGCGTTTAAAGAATAATCGGAGTATTGATGAGTGTCAATGTGCGGATTGATCATAAAAAAACAGGTTTGTTATTAATATTCAATAGCTTACTATTTTTATTATTTAATATTTTTAATTTATGATGTAAGCATATTTTATCAGTCCTATGTAGTCTTTACGGCCACTTTATAATGAAAGCCTGCCTTGTGATTCTCAACCTTCTTTTCAGATGAGTTGGCCAGCAGTTCAAAGCATTATTGATGACCATTACTTGATTAGAAGGGCGTTAACCCTACTCATGTATACAAACAGATCAACAGATAAGCTGACAAAATCGCGATAGCACTAATCAATGAACTCAAACGTTTAACATTCATTAATCCATAGAGTAAATTAGACACCAGCCCGATCAGCACAAATAACGTGGCGCACATACTTTGTAAAATGATTCGGTGTTCTGTGCCGTTATAATGCTGCCAAAGCTTTAAGTTTTGATAATTCTTTGAGCCAGTAACAAATTGTTCTGCAAATACCAGAATCGATAGAGGCATGGCATCTACAATACTGCTTACCAACCATCCCAGCACAGCTGAAAGCATCAATCCCAATAAGGGATCAATTGAATCCCGATAATGATAAGTATTATCTACAATATCAAAAATTTGGTAGACCAATTTTAGAAAGTGTAGCAGTGCACCGATAATTGCAATCATCAAAAGAAAAAAATGAAATTGATCAAAATAGACCAGATAGTTCATCACAACGATGAGCGTCACCATGAAACTACCTAAACAGACAGCCATCGTATTCGAAAATTGAGTATTGACATAACCTCTCACACCCCTCAGGGAGCACAAATGAGGATACCAAACAGCATGCTGATTATTTTTCGCAGTGTTTGTCTTTGTTCTATCTTTCAAAACGCCCTCCTTCTGTTTATTGAATAAAAATTTAACCCTTTAAAAAGCCTTAGAAAATAAATGGAATAAGCGCTTCAATAACATCTATAAACAGCAGCAATGGCAAACTTGCAGCGAAATCACAACGCTGAATCACTATAGTAGGTAATTTTTTCGGCCTAATTTTAAATTTTCGGTATAAACACTTATCAGCTAAATTTTAAAAATAACTTGGCAGCTAGCTCTATCAGTTTGATATTTTTCATTAAGCAAGAGCCAGTACACTATATGCAGCCAGACTCATCACCACGACCCATATCGGGCTGTACGGCTTAAATAGGTTAAAGCCATACAACAAATTGAAGAAAATCCCGATAATTAAACTCAGGGTAGCGCCTATATTACAAAGAATGATTTTATGACCCAACGGTTTAAACTGCGTCCACAATAGCCAGGCCTGATTCCAGACATTCCCTGAATCCATGCTAAGCTCTTCAGCAAAGATCAGTATTTGCTGTGGCATCGCTTTATCAGTTATATGAATCATGAGGGCCAACAGACCGGCAAGAACCAACCCGATAATGGAGTCTGTCAGATCCCGAAAATCCTCCAGCTTATTAATAAGTGGATAAATAATTTTAAATAGGAATAGGACAACGCTTAGCCCCACAAAAAACTTGAGAAAAAAAATAATCTGATCAAAATAAATCAGGTAAAACATCATGATGAACAGCATAAACACAAATATTCCACCAAAGTACACAATACCATTTAATATGGAATCTTCTGATGAATGCTCCCGCCCATCGCCCTGATTGTTCGTTTGCTGAATATTATTATTATTGCCATTCACCACACCAATATTGATATTATTTTTCATTCTTCACCTCTAAACAACTTGATCTTTAATTTACTTTTACTAAGCACTAGAGCAAATAAATATCATAA
Source organism: Acinetobacter sp. IK40 (assembly GCF_035615075.1). Taxonomy (NCBI): domain Bacteria; kingdom Pseudomonadati; phylum Pseudomonadota; class Gammaproteobacteria; order Moraxellales; family Moraxellaceae; genus Acinetobacter; species Acinetobacter sp. IK40. The sequence continues at coordinate 140,351 of NZ_JANBOE010000009.1, forward strand.
TTATTTTTTTAGGCATGATTTTCACAATGATATTAAAACATCTACAACGTGTAATTGAAAATCTTGAATCCTGTCAGACCTGGAATATATAAATCGTATATTTATCTTCAATCTGAAATTGCATATCCACTCATTACGCCCTGAGCATTAAAATAGATGGCAATTGAAGCCCGTGGTTCACTAGAAGCATTTGCGCTCTGCGGACCAAACTTTGTCGGGCTATTCTGGCGAGCTTGAGTCATGATCACTTTTTTTGGACGATCTTGTTCCGCATAATAGCTCCAGATCTCAGTGTTATCGGGATATAAGGTTTTATCTCGTGTGGTGCCATACAACGCAATAACATCGGTCTTTGTGGTTTTGCTCTTGATCAGGTGCGTTTCGGTAAACACTTTTTCAAATCTTTCCACCGGCTTGGCACCGACCGGATTTAAACTGGATGCACAGCCACAGCACCACATCATGATAAAGATAAACAGGATTTGATTTTTGTACATACCGAATAACTTTTACTCATATAAAAGTTTCTATTATATTTTTTTAGACTTTATTCATTTTATATATACTTTTGAAATTCCTTAAAATACAGCTTTAAAATAAACAAGGTAATAGACAACATTTTAAGTTTTTCGTATTACTGATTTAATTCAGGAGCATTCTAATTCTAGAAGATATTTATCTATATTGATCACAGCAGTTGAGCTACCGATATATACAACAGGCAGAATTGAAGAACTGGCCTCAATATCGGTATCGGACAACAACATCAAGCGACTTTGAAATTTTGTTCAGCTTGGTCAAAATGGACGACAACTATTCCACGCGATACCGCCACACGATCCACAAAAGTCAGGTCGATTCAGTTAAAATAACAAACTGCTTATCCATGCATTACTGTCGAGCATGACACCGCAATACGAATGACCCAAGCTTAGGTTTAAAAATTTACAGATCGGCGAAGCAAACAAGGTTATTGTTATTTGATCAAAATGTGACACATTTCTCTAAACGATAAATCAGAGATTTTCCAGTATTTTATACAAATTAAATACATAAAATAATTAAAAGCCACTTGATTACTACATTTTGAAACATTCGTTAACTAAAACACTGTCTAATTTAAAGTAAAATTCATGAACTAACTCCTCTAACGTCAGTGACAAGGTCACCCCTTGACTGATGTGCCTTTAATTGCGTCTGTATCATCATTTAAATTCTTTCTCTCTATATGGTCTGTCATATAGAGCGTCATTTAATTTTTAAGGTAAATTGAATGAAAAAATTTTGGAAATATTTATTAGTACTGCTCGTGGTACTAATTATTATTGCAATTGCCTTTCTTTTTAGACCAGTTGCGTCTAAGGCAATTAAAACAGCAAATGACGAACCGACTGTTGATGTTGTACTCATCGGCGGCGGGATCATGAGTGCCACCTTGGGGACTTACCTCAACGAATTACAACCCGACTGGAACATCCGCATGTATGAGCGTCTTGATGCAGTAGCACAAGAAAGTTCAAACGGCTTCAACAATGCGGGTACAGGTCACTCTGGCTTTATGGAAATGAACTATACCGAAGAAAAAGACGGTAAAATGGACATTTCTAAAGCCATCAACGTGGCAAGCCAGTTCGAAATTGCAAAGCAGTTCTGGGCTTACCAAGTGAAGCAAGGTGTGCTTGAAACGCCAAATACCTTCATTAACCCGGTGCCGCATATTGCATTTGTCTGGGGCGATAATGTGAACTTTATGGAAAAGCGTTATGCTGCCATGGTTCAAAACCCGTTATTCGCTGGCATGAAAATGAGTGAAGATAAAGCTGAAATTCAACAATGGGCACCATTGGTGATGGACGGTCGCGATCCTCAACAGAAAGTTGCTGCAACCCGTATGGACGTTGGTTCTGACGTAAACTACGGTGCAATCACCAAGCAGTTGATTGGCAACCTTGAAAAGAGTCCAAACTTCAAACTCAGCACGTCAACTGAAGTGACGGGCATCAGCAAAAACGATGACAACACCTGGTCTGTGGCTTTTAAAGATGTGAAATCTGGCAAAGTTGATCATGTGAAAACACGTTTTGTGTTTATTGGTGCGGGCGGTGCGGCAATCAAACTCTTGCAAATGACTGGCTTACCAGAAGCGCAACAATATGCTGGCTTCCCTGTAGGTGGTGAGTTCCTTGTCACTGACAATCCAGCAGTAACTGCAAAACACACGGCTAAAGTCTATGGCCGTGCTGATCTTGGTGCGCCGCCAATGTCTGTGCCACATATTGATACCCGTTATATCGACGGTAAAAAATATGTACTGTTTGGCCCATTCGCAACCTATTCAAACAAGTTCCTGAAAAATGGTTCTCAGCTTGATTTGCTTGCATCGACCAACAAAAACAATGTGTTGCCAATGGCAGCGATTGGTCTACAAAATGCTGATTTGGTTCAGTACCTTGTAAGTCAGGTATTGATGTCGGATGCTGACCGTTTCAACGAGTTGAAAAAATACTACCCTGAAGCAGATCCAAAAGACTGGCATCTTCAACAAGGTGGTCAACGTGTTCAGATCATCAAGAAAGAGCCAGGTAAACCAGCTAAATTGCAATTCGGTACAGAAATCTTTGCCTCTAAAGATAAATCTGTAACTGCATTACTTGGTGCTTCACCAGGTGCATCGACCTCACCTTACATCATGCTTAACCTGCTTGAAAAAGCATTCCCTGAGCAAACCAAAGGTGTATGGAATGACAAGTTGCACGAAATTGTCCGTTCTTATGGTCAAGACCTTGCCAATGATCCAGCCTTGCTTGATCAAATCCGTCATTATTCAAGCTCAACACTTGGCTTGAACTATACGACACCAGCCAACATGGTTCCTGCAAAAAAAGCGGTAAAAGCTGAAGCTGTTGCTCAGTAATTCCGTGTAGGAACATGTTAAAAAGGGAGGAGTTTCGGCTCTTCCCTTTTTTTATTTTCTCGCTGTTTTTTTATTTTCTCTCTGTCTTTTTAAATCTATGTCTTCTGCTATAAGCCCATCTGCTTTTGCCGCATTTGCCTGTCGTGACTTCAAGTTATTGACCATCAATCAATGCTGCTTAACTTTTGCGGTGCTGATTCAGGAAGTGCTGATTGCCTTCCATCTGTATCAGATCACCAAGAATCCGCTGCTGTTGGGGCTGGTCGGAATCATGGATTTTTTGCCTTTTCTGGTGCTTTCTTTATGGGGCGGTTATATTGCCGACCGTTTTAACCGGCAGCGTATTTTACAGATCAGCTTTAGTATTGCCATTCCCCTTTCCATCGCTTTATGGCTGTGTTTCGACCTGTTTCAATCTGAAAAAATCACCACTACGGTGTTAGTAATTTCCAGCTTTAGCATTTTATTTTTATTTGGCTGCATTCGCGGTATTTATAGCCCGTGCTTTAACTCGTTACGACCTTTTGTGGTGCCTGAACATCTTTATACCAATGCCGCAACCTGGACCAGTATGTGCTGGCAGGCAAGCGGTATCCTTGCCCCTGTGCTCGGTGGCTTTTTGCTGGCGCATTTTGATCTGGATATTAGCTTTGGCATTATTGTCGGATTATTTGCTGCCGGCAGTTTTGCGTTATGGAACTTACAAACACGAGAGTTTCCTCAACTCCAGACTGAATCCATTTTCCAAAGCCTGCAACAGGCACTGCAATTTATTTTTAAAACCAAAATTATTTTCTGGGCCATGTTTCTCGATCTGGGCTCGGTCTTTTTTGGCGGCATCATAGCCCTGCTGCCGATTTTCGCACAGGATGTATTGCATATCGGCGCCGATGGTTTTGGTCTATTGCGCGCTGCGCCTGCGTTTGGTGGCCTGATCATGATGATCGTTCTGGTGCGTTATCCCCCGAAACACAGACCCTGGCAGATCATGCTGCTGGCGGTTGCAGGATTCGGATGTTGCACATTGTTATTCGCTGTTACCAGACACCTCTATTTTTCTGTCGCAGTTCTCATTATCATGGGGGCTTGTGACAGTATCAACATTGTCATCCGTCAAACCATACTGCAACTTATCCCTCCCAAGGACATGCTTGGACGTATTGCGGCCATTAATGGCATCTTTGTCACGTCTAGTAATGAGCTAGGCGCCTTGCAGTCCAGTGTGATGACACGCTTTTTCAGCGTAGTCCCAGCAATGCTGATTGGCGGTACACTTTCTTTGCTGTGCGTGGCGATAACCCGAAGCAGAAGCAAAGAGTTATTTAAGTTTCGTTTTTAAATTCTTTTATATCGCTGTTTAGAAAAAATCAATGTAAGTCATATGAAACACACGTTGCCCGCGTCCTCTGGCGCATCCAGGTTTATTCTTGTTTCCATTTTTGTATGGCTGGTGCTGTTGTGCCTGCAATCGGTCTATATCGTGATTATTGGCGGCAGTGCCTATCTGTTCTGGACCGCTTTGGGCCTACTGATTTTAAATGTACTCAGCCTTCATGCAACCGTGCTAAAAAACCGGATTGCCACTGCACTGACTGCGGTGTTGTTGATTTATCTGGTGCTGAATTCATTGTTCTGTACTTATCTGATTGTCGCTTTCTATTGTATTTTTTACTTATATTCCGACGAATATAAGAATAAACGCCTGATCAAACTGGCAGGTTTATTCCTGATCATGATCATCTTTGCGTTGTATCAAAGCCAGTCACTGCATGAATTAAAACAAAAATATGCACCCTATGAAACTGGTGAAACCTGGCAACAACACGGCGCTTTATAAAAACATGCTAATAAAAAAACCTCACATGCTGTGAGGTTTTTTGTTGGATCAGACTAGTCTTGCGAGTCTGGATACAAAGGACGGTTACCGGGACTAATGCGGTTGATATGCAGGAAAGTCATGTGACGTTCATACTTGTCCAGAATGTCATTAATCACCTGTTCTTTGGTATAACCGACCAGATCATTGTCCTGCGACCCTTCATACAGGAAGGTCTCTAAACGGTAGTAATGTTGCTTACCACGTTTGCCACGTTCACTGAAGGTCGGTGCGATATAGCGCACAGGCCAGATCTGGTACACGAAGTTATGCTCTTCTTCGATGTAAATGGTCAGATCAAGATGATACAGCGTATCGCTGTCTTCCACTTCACCTTGCGTGACTTCAACACTCATACCACGCTTGACCAATTCATCTGCCACAGTCTGCACCGCAGGTTTACACACACTGTCGAGCATGCGCTGGGTCTCGCTACTGCCGGGATGGTGCATCACACGCGATAAACGTTGCTTCCAGTTCAGGATATCCACGTTACCCACTACAGGTGCAGCATTCAGGCTGCGACTGGCTTTACGATAATCTTCCAGTCGTAAGGACTTATACAGCCCCGCCATGACCAGCAACATGACAAAACTAAATGGCAAGCCCATGATGACAGTGGCACTTTGCAAGGCGGTAATGCCGTTTGCCATCAGCATGGCAACCGTCAACAAGCCAATCGCCGTGGCCCAGAATATCCGTAACCAGCGCGGTGCATCATTATCGACATTGGAGAATTTAGTGGTGAAGTTACCCAGTACCAAAGCACCAGAATCCGCCGAAGTCACATAGAACAGCAAACCTGTAATGGTGGCAATGCCTGCAATAAAGGCAAAGCCGGGATATTGCGCCAGCAAGTCATAGAAACCATGCGCAGGATCGGTCAATACCGTTTGTGCCAGTGCGGTATTGCCATCAAAGATCACGCTATGTAAGGCACTATTACCAAAAATAGATAACCAGGTAATGGTGAACAATAATGGAATGATCAAGGTACCACAGACAAATTCACGGATGGTACGACCACGCGAAATTCGCGCCAGGAACAGACCAACAAATGGCGACCACGCCACCCACCATGCCCAGAAGAACAAGGTCCAGCTATTCATCCAGTCTTTTGGACGATCAAAGGCAAAGCTTTCCAGTGCTAGGCTCGGGAAACGACTAATATAATCGCCAAAGTTTTGTACCAGTGCATTGAGCAGGAATTCGGTATTGCCAAGGAACAACACAAACAGCATCAGGCCAATGGCAGCATAGATATTGATTTCAGATAAAATCTTGATGCCTTTATTGACCCCTGCTGTCACTGAAATAATGGTGACGATTACCGCAAGGCCAATCAGGGCAATCTGAATCCACAGATTCTCAGGCAGGCCAAATAGTACATGCAGACCATAATTGATCTGTACTACCGCAATACCACAGGTAGTCGCGATACCGAAAATGGTACCGATTACGGCGGCAGTATCCACGGTATGACCAATCGGGCCATCAATTTTATTCCCGAAAATCGGGTACAAGGCTGAACGGATGGTCAGTGGCAGGTTATAGCGATAACTAAAGTAACCTAACGCCATCCCGACCAGTGCATACATGCCCCAACCGGTTAAACCGTAATGGAACAATGTCCACACCATGCCTTGACGGGCCGCCTCAAAGGTCTGACCTTCGCCCACAGGCGGATTCATATAGTGGGAGAGCGGCTCTGCAACCGAGAAGAACATCAAGTCTGTGCCGATCCCGGCCGCAAATAGCATGGCTGACCAGCTCAGTAGACTGAACTCAGGTTTGGAATGCTTCGGGCCAAGCTTGATATCGCCATAACGCGAACAGGCAATAAACACCACAAATACCAGATAAAGCGTCGCTGCTAACAGGTAGTACCAGCTAAATTTATCACTGACCCAGGCCAGTACCACATTCAATAAGTGGTTGGAGAAGTCGTTAAAAAAAATCGTAACCAGTGCAAATGTTAAAATAAGTAGAGCTGAAACATAAAAGACCACACGATTCAAATGATCTTTATTCGCTAATGTAGAATCATCAACCGCTCTTGGATTATCTGTTGCCATACAATCCTCAGGGAGTTAGAGAACAAAAAGAAAATATTCAACCTCGTCTTTCCATTGCATTTTCAATGAAAAGACTGGACTGAATAAAAAATGAAAAATAAAAGTCATGCCACAAATTACAATGTTTCTGATTTTTCAGTTGCAAAATGTGATGGCGGAGTTACTGGTGCTATTGTTTGCGGTGGTTGAGGGCGAAAAGCATCCTGCTTCAGGGCTTTGGCCAACCCAAACATATACAGCAAAATAATAACGGAAAATGGCAAACCACAGAGTACCACCGCGCTTTGCATGGAGTGGAAACTCCCTGCCAAAAGCAGACCAATACTGACAATGGTAATCACCACCGACCAGAAAACTCTTAACCAAATTGGCGAATCACTTTCATTGCTACCCCCTTTCGAGGACAGATTTGCGATCATGAGTGTACCAGAACCCACCGGGGTCAAAAACAATACGAAACAAATCACCACAACAATGCCAGCAATATAGGGGTTGAATGGTAAATATTCGAGAAGCTTGAATAGCGATAAAGCGGCATCGGTCAGCACCATATCACCGAGCGCCTGCTGCTTCTGGTTTAAAATCAGGTCAATTGCGGTATTTCCAAAAATCGAGATCCAGGCCAGCGTAAAGCCCAGCGGCACCAGACACACGCCCAGCACCACTTCGCGAATGGTACGGCCTTTAGAAATACGGGCAATAAACATACCGACAAATGGCGCCCAGGCAATCCACCATGCCCAGTAAAACACCGTCCATGCACCCTGCCACTCACTTGCCTTGCCATTGTAGAGATACATATCAAAACTCTTGGCAATGAAATGATCGAGGTAATCCCCAGTGTTCTGCACCAGACCATTGAGTAAATGATTGGTTGGGCCGGTGAGAAAGACGAATAACAATAAGGCATACAGCAAACGCAGATTGATACGTGACAGCCAGGCCAGACCTTTTTCAATACCGACCACCGTGGTAATGGTCGCCACAAACATCATCAATAACACCACAGCAATCAGCGTTGTATTGTTATTGGGAATGTCTGGGAGCAGATAGTGCAGCCCTGATACCAGCACCAAGGCACCAATACCGAGGTTGGTGACCAGGGAAATGACGGTCGCCAATATGCCGAAACCATCAACAAAATCACCGACCAGTCCATAAATACGCTCACCAAATATCGGATACAGTGCAGAACGCAGTGCCAGCGGCAAATCCAGACGGAAGGCAAAATAACCCAGCGTCACACCGAGCAAGGCATATAGCACCCAGCCATGTATACCCCAATGCAGGAAGCTATACATCATGGCATCGCGTGCTGCCTGTACTGTACCGCCGGTCCCTTCTGGGGGGCGCAAAAAGTGATCCACCGGTTCAGCCACACCGTAATACAGTAAGGCAATCCCGATTCCGGCTGAAAACAGCATCGACACCCAAGCCAGATAACCGAACTCGGGTTTGTCGTCATCGCGTCCTAATGGAATCTGTCCGACCCGCGAAAATGCCAGCCAGGCCACAAAACCGAGACACAGAATAATGACCAGCATGTAATACCAGCCGAATAGCTGGTTGGCCTGTCCTTGGACATAGGTCAGCCAGAACTGGCTTTGCTCAGGAAACAGCACAAACAACAGGCCAAAAATGCCAATACTGATTGCGGAGCTCCAAAAAACAAACAAATTTAAACGTATCGGTTCGGATGCGGATCCTTCATTACTTTTTGACACCATGTTCTTGCTCCTTGCAATTGGTGTACCTTCTTAAAAAATAACAAGATAAGTTCTGTTGAGCCCTTACCTGCTTATCCATAAGAAGCCTTCATTTATTACTTTAGTTCTATTCTTGCCTAGCAAAAATTCATTGATTTTTACAGATTATACTTTTTATTGATTGAACGTTCAATCAATAAAAAGTATGATAAAAAAATGTTATGATGCTCTACATTGAGAAATGTTGAATAAAAAGCACCTTGGCAGGGCTTTAAATGGATAAGCATGACAAAGCGTAGAGTAAAACCGGAACATGTGCGACGTGAAGAAATCATTAACGCCGCATTTTATGTGATTTCTGAAGTGGGGTTATCCAATACCACCATTGCACAGATTGCAAAAAAGGCCGAGCTATCAACCGGTATTGTGAGTCACTATTTTGGTGACAAACAGGGATTAATTAATACCTGTATGCAGGAAATGCTTAACGTTTTGCGTCAGAAAACTGACCAATATAAAACCGAAGCAGATCCACATCCAGAAAGCCAGATCAAGGCGATTATTGATTCCAACTTTGATATCAGTCAGGTCAACAAACAAGCCATGCGGGTCTGGTTAGACTTCTGGTCTGCCAGTATGCACCTTCCCGAACTTGGACGTTTACAACGAATTAATGATCAACGCCTGTATTCCAACCTGAAACATTATTTCCTCATGTTGGTCGATGATAAACAGCAGGCAAGCATTGCCGCCCGCGGACTGGCGGCTTTGATTGACGGATTATGGTTACGTGGCAGTTTAAGCAGTCATGATGAGTTTGACAGCCAGCTGGCCCGTTCCATTGCTTACGATTATGTAAAAACGCAATTGCAATTTGCGAACAAGCCTTTGCAGGAGAAACAGAATGAGTGATGCACAAGTTCATCAATTGTATATCCACGGACGTTATGTCGCAGCGACCAGTGGTAAAACATTTACCAGTATTAACCCTGCCAACGGTGAAGTGATCGCAATACTTCAACAAGCCTCACAACAAGACATTGAAGCGGCTGTTCAAAGCGCACAACAAGGCCAGAAAATCTGGGCTGCCATGACCGCAATGGAGCGTTCTCGTATCCTACGTCGTGCAGTAGATATCTTACGTGAACGTAATGATGAGCTTGCCCAGCTCGAAACCCTCGATACCGGTAAAGCCTATAGCGAAACATCAACTGTCGATATCGTAACCGGTGCCGATGTACTTGAATACTATGCTGGCCTTGCAACCGCCATTCAGGGCGAACAGGTTCCTCTGCGTGAATCAAGCTTCTTCTATACCCGTCGCGAACCCCTCGGTGTCGTGGCTGGGATCGGTGCCTGGAATTATCCAATTCAAATCGCAATGTGGAAATCTGCCCCTGCCCTGGCTGCAGGAAATGCCATGATTTTCAAACCAAGCGAAACCACACCGCTGACTGCATTCAAACTTGCTGAAATCTATACTGAAGCGGGCGTGCCAGACGGCGTGTTTAACGTGGTGCAAGGTGCGGGGCGTGACATCGGCCAATGGCTGACTGAACATCCGGTGATTGAAAAAATCTCGTTTACGGGCGGCGTCGAAACCGGCAAGAAAGTGATGGCCAGTGCTGCGGGTTCAACTTTGAAAGAAGTGACCATGGAGCTTGGCGGTAAATCTCCGCTGGTTATTTGTGATGATGCCAATCTTGACCGCGCTGCAGATATTGCAGTGATGGCCAACTTCTTCAGTTCGGGTCAGGTCTGTACCAACGGTACCCGCGTATTCGTACCAAAAGCCATGCTGGCTGATTTTGAAGCAGCGATTGTAGAGCGTGTAAAACGTATCCGTATCGGTGATCCAATGGCAGAGCAAACCAATTTTGGTCCACTCACCAGCTTCCCGCATATGGAAAAAGTATTGTCATTCATCGAGTCTGGCAAACAGCAAGGTGCGAAAGTGCTGATCGGTGGTGGCCGTGCTACTGAAGGCGATCTGGCCAAAGGTGCCTATGTATTACCAACCGTTTTCAGTGATTGCCGAGATGATATGGCAATTGTACAGGAAGAAATCTTTGGTCCGGTGATGAGCATTCTTAGCTATGACACTGAGGAAGAAGTGATTCGCCGTGCCAATGCCACAGATTTCGGTCTGGCAGCAGGTGTGGTGACTCAGGACATTACCAAGGCACATCGCATTATTCACCAGCTTGAAGCCGGCATCTGCTGGATCAATACCTGGGGTGAATCCCCTGCGGAAATGCCGGTCGGTGGCTATAAGCAATCAGGCGTGGGCCGTGAAAATGGCTTAACCACATTGGGTCATTACACCCGTATCAAATCGATTCAAGTTGAGTTAGGTGAGTATCAAAGCATTTTCTAATGCGCTCACCCTTCCCCCTCAAGATTAATCCTATGTGCCCTGCCATCAGCTGATGGCACTGGCACTCTCCAGAATACAAAAGGGATAACGATGAATACTCAAGCATATGACTACATTATCATTGGCGCAGGATCTGCCGGAAATGTACTTGCAACACGTCTGACTGAAGACAAAGATGTGTCTGTTTTACTGTTGGAAGCCGGTGGCCCAGACTACCGTTTAGATTTCCGTACTCAAATGCCAGCTGCTTTGGCCTTTCCATTGCAAGGCCGTCGCTATAACTGGGCTTATGAAACCGATCCTGAACCACACATGAACAATCGCCGTATGGAATGTGGTCGTGGTAAAGGTTTAGGTGGTTCTTCCCTGATTAACGGGATGTGCTATATCCGTGGTAATGCCATGGATCTGGACCAGTGGGCAACCATGAAAGGTCTGGAAGACTGGACCTATGCAGACTGCTTACCGTATTACAGAAAAGCTGAAACTCGCGATATTGGTGCCAATGATTATCACGGCGGTGATGGCCCTGTTTCAGTAGCAACGCCTAAAAATGGCAATAACGTACTGTTCCATGCCATGGTTGAAGCAGGCGTACAGGCAGGTTACCCACGTACCGATGACTTAAATGGCTATCAACAGGAAGGCTTCGGTCCAATGGACCGTACCGTGACCCCAAATGGTCGTCGTTCAAGTACAGCACGCGGTTATCTGGATATGGCCAAAGGTCGTCCAAACCTGACCATCGTCACGCATGCCACCACCAACCGCATCCTGTTTAATCAAAAGCAGGCAGTAGGCGTGGAATATATTATTGGTGCAGACCAAGCCAATATGAAACAGGCTCAGGCCAAACGTGAAGTCTTGCTTTGCGCAGGTGCGATTGCTTCACCACAAATCCTGCAACGTTCAGGCGTAGGTGAAAGCACTTTCCTGAAATCGATGGATATTGATGTCGTACATGATCTACCGGGTGTCGGTGAAAACCTGCAAGACCATCTGGAAATGTATTTGCAATACCAATGTAAGCAACCGGTTTCACTTTACCCTGCCCTGCAATGGTACAACCAGCCTATGATTGGTGCCGAATGGTTATTCAACGGTACCGGCGTTGGTGCAAGCAACCAGTTCGAGGCAGGCGGCTTTATCCGTAGCTCGGAAGAATTTGACTGGCCGAATATCCAGTACCACTTCTTGCCTGTGGCGATTAACTACAACGGTAGTAATGCGGTGAAAGAACACGGCTTCCAGGCGCATGTTGGTTCAATGCGTTCACCTTCGCGTGGTCGGGTCAAATTGAAATCAAAAGATCCGTTTGAACATCCAAGTATCCTGTTCAACTATATGTCAACCGAACAGGACTGGCGTGAGTTCCGTGATGCGATCCGTATCACCCGTGAAATTATGGCGCAACCAGCGCTTGATCCATATCGCGGTGAAGAAATCAGCCCGGGTAAACATATCCAGACCGATGCCGAGCTGGATGAGTTCGTGCGTACCCATGCCGAGACCGCGTTCCATCCATCATGTAGCTGTAAAATGGGTGAAGATGAGATGGCGGTGGTCGATGGTCAAGGTCGCGTTCACGGCGTACAAGGCTTACGTGTGGTCGATGCGTCCATCATGCCATTGATCATTACCGGTAACCTGAATGCCACCACCATCATGATCGCAGAAAAAATTGCCGATCAGATTCGTGGCAAAAAGCTGCCGCGTTCAGAGGCGGGTTATTACAAAGCGGGTACAACCCCGGCACGCCAAGCGCCGTTACGTCCAATACAATAAAAAGGAAATTCCTCTAGGGGACACCCGGGGCTTCGGCTTCGGGTTTCACTTCATTCAGGGAGAAATGATGAAAAAAACGTTGTTTGTAATTGCACCCTTGGCTTTTTATTTTCAAAGCACCCACGCCACTGAACCCACCTCACCTTACTCTGCCAATCTCACCGCTGCCAGCCAATACGTCTCACGTGGTTTCCAGCAAACCTGGGGTAAAGCTGCCTTGCAAGGGGGACTGGACTACAACCATGACAGCGGTTTTTATGCAGGCACCTGGGCATCGACCGTAAGCGATCGTTTTATTCGAGATGCATCAGTTGAATGGGACGTGTACACGGGTTATAGCCGTACCATCGGGGATTTTACCGTCGGCACTAAAGTCGCCTATTACTATTATCCAGGCGCAAAAACCACGGCTGACACAGGCAACACCCGCTTTGACTATGGAGAAATCATTCCTGAAATCAGTTACGGGCCGCTCAGCGTTAAATATGCGATTACCTATACACAGGATTATTTTGGCAATAATTCAGATACGCTGGGCATCGGCAATAATAAGCACTCACGTGGCTCAGGTTATCTGGATGTAAACTGGTATCAACCGATTACTCAAGGCTGGTCAGTGAATGCCCATTACGGCAATCAGCGCATCAAAAACTTCTCGGCAGCCAACTTTCAGGATGCCAGTTTTGCAGTCAACAAAGAATTGCCCTATAACCTTTCCGGCAGCCTGACCTATAGCAAAGCCTGGGATAAAGACGGTTTTTATCAGCAATATAGCAATGGCAATCCCAATGCCAAGGTCTCCAATCCGATTGATTCCACCGTGACATTCTCACTGACCAAAACCTTTTAATCAGGTCAGTATCAATCAAAGCCGCTACATTGACAGCGGCTTTTCTCATTTTCCCCATTAAGACTTGATCAGTTCAATACCTGAACCCGCCCGTTTTGGATCAATCAGAATTTTGGCATGTTGCTCTGGATCACGTAAGGCTTCAAAGGCATGGCTCACCCCTTCCAGCCCTACGACACCGGTGATCAACGGTGAACAATCGACCTTACCTTCCGCAATCATATGCAGGGTGTCACGGAATTCCAGCGGGGTATAGCCCAGCACATACTGGATTTCCAGTTCCTTATTGATCGCCAATGCAGGTTCAATCTTGTCGCTTTGCATGCAGACACCCACGCCGATAATCCGTGAGAACAGCGGTGCACCCTCCAGAATCTGCTGCATGATCCCAGCCACACCCACGCATTCAAATATCACCGGACGTTTCGGTAATACGCCGAGTTTATCGCCAACGCGCATGGCATTGACCCAAGGTAGTGAGTAAGTCTGAACCTTGTCAAAAATCCCCATGCCCATATTAATCGCTTCGGAGACATTGCCTAATAAGCCAAGCTCTTTCCAGTTACTAAATGGCGATTGCTGTTGAGGATCAATCAAGATATCCGCACCGCATTGCTCAGCCAGACGACGGCGGTTCGGCGAGAAGTCACTGGCAACCACGGTTTTAACACCTGCCGCCTTGAGCATAAGAATTACCCCCAGACCAACAGGGCCGCAACCGATCACAATGGCAGGCTCATTTTTCTTGATTCGGCTGCGACGTACCGCATGTAAGGCAACAGCCATCGGCTCGGTCAAGGCAGCACGATCCGCGTCCAGACCATTTGGTACGGCAAACATCAAACTGGATTGCACCAGTACCTGCTCGGCATATCCCCCTGAAGCACTCGGTGACAGCCCAGTCGGCATATAACCTTGCGGATCGACATTTAATAAAGGCATGGCACACACCAGCGTATCAGCTTTCAATTTACGTCGTGTTTTTGGGCCGTAATCCAAGACCTTGCCGCAGAACTCATGACCAAACACCAGTTTATCCGAGGACTTTGCCACCCCATTGAACCCGACTCGTGCAGCCAGATCATGCATGTGGTCACAGTGATGCTGCATGTGTAAATCTGAACCACAAATCCCGCAACGGATCACTTCAAGTAAGACTTGTCCCTTTGCAGGAACCAATTGAAGACTGTCTTCCAGTTTTAACTCAGCGTTATGACAAATCAGAGATTTCATCGGATGCTTTCCTTTTTTGTTTTATTCCCATTGTTCGCTTTTAGCACTTTAATCTATTGCAATGACAAGCAAACAATACATGACTCAATCCTGACAAGGATAATTGTCAAAAACTATGGCCTAAACATCAATATATCGCAGTAATAAAGTCAGCAGCTGGCCCATTTTAGAATAGTCCCAATGATTAAAAAAAGTTTAAAAATTATTCTCTTTTAACTTCAAGTAGATAAATCTAGTTTTCTAAATAACTTCCCTATTTTTATTAAAACGATCAAATTTAAGCCTTGCATTTAATAGTGTCATTATGCCAATATATATTTACTGGCTTTAAGCCACTATAAAAGAGAAGCTAAAAATGGCGATTCAACTTACGACAGCTCAAGCCAATGTTCCCATCGAGTTTTTGCAGTTTTCAGGTGGTGAACGTCATATTCAACTACAAGCTGAGTTGTTAAACCAATTACAGGCCAATACCCGGATCAGAGCCTCACTACAGAACAGTACCGATGTGATGGATTATCTATTACTGGAAAATGTGTTGCTGCAACAAGGTACTGGCCTTTCGGTGGAAATTCCTTATTTTCCTTATGCACGTCAAGACCGGATCTGTGCACAAGGTCAGGCCTTCTCACTGGATTTAATGACCAGATTATTGAATAGCAACAGCGAAAAATTTGCAGGACAGCGTCAGAAAATTGTGGTGTGGGATTGCCATAGCCCAGTGACCCTTGAGCTGTTACGCAAAAATACCCGCTTCCAAGCGGTGATCAATATCGAACCGATTGAGATTATCCAGCAAAGCCCTGCCTTGATGCAGATTTTAAGCGCTGACAATACGGTATTGATCTGCCCTGATGCAGGCGCAACACAACGCACTCAAGCCATTGCCAACGGTATCAATCCGCAACGCCAACAGGTCATTGAGGTGATTCGCTGTGAAAAAAAACGCGATCCAAGCACTGGAAAGATTAGCACAATTGCGGTGGATAGCCCTGATTTGACAGGAAAAACAGCCGTGATCAGCGATGATATTTGTGACGGTGGTGCTACTTTTATCGGGATTGCCAAACAACTCCGCAGCCTAAATTGCCAAAACATTATTTTGTATGTCACGCATGGCATTTTTAGCAAAGGTCTGGCGGTCTTTGATGGCTTGGTCGATCAGGTCTTTACCAGCAATAGCCTGCCACAAGCAGAAGCAAGCAAACTCAGCATCATCAATTTTCAAAATTAAGATTTAAAGCACGAGGCTGATAACAATGAGTATTAAAATTAACCCGCTCAATGCAATTGATTTCTACAAAGCAGATCACCGTCGTCAGTATCCAGTGGGAACTGAATACGTCTATGCCAACTTTACCCCGCGTTCATCACGTCTAGCCAAAATGCTGCCTGATTTTGATGACAAGATTGTATTTTTTGGTCTACAGGGCTTTATCAAGCACTTTCTGATTGAAACCTGGAATGAAGGCTTCTTCAATCAACCTAAAGCCAAAGTCGTCGCAGCCTATCAACGCCGTATGGACAATGCATTAGGTGAAGGCGCAGTGCCTGTCGAGCACATCGAGGCCTTGCACGATCTCGGTTACTTACCATTAAAAATTAAAGCCTTGCCAGAAGGTAGCCGGGTCAATATCAAAGTGCCAGTATTAACCATTATCAATACGGATCCGAATTTCTTCTGGTTAACCAACTATATTGAAACCGTGCTCAGTGCCGAGCTATGGAAAAGCTGTACCACGGCCAGCATTGCCTATGAATACAAACGCTTGCTGACCCAATATGCAGAAAAGACGGGTGCTCCTTTAGACTTTGTTCCGGTTCAAGGCCATGATTTTAGTAGCCGAGGGATGAGTGGGATCTATGATGCAGCCCAGTCAGGCGTGGGTCACTTGACCAGTTTTATCGGTACAGACTCGGTTGCTTCGATTGACTATGCCGAAGAGTACTACAATGCCACAGGTATTGTAGGCGTTTCAGTACCTGCCACAGAACACAGTGTGATGTGTATGGGCAGTGAAGAAAGTGAAATCGAGACCTTTAGACGTCTGATCTGTGAACTCTATCCTGCCGGTGTGGTCAGTATCGTGTCTGATACCTGGGATTTCTGGCGTGTCATCACTGAATTTAGCGTGGCATTAAAAACAGAGATTTTAAAACGCCAACCGAATGTCCTTGGCCTTGCCAAAGTGGTGTTTCGTCCAGACTCAGGTGATCCTGTGAAAATTATCTGCGGTGATCCTGAGGCAGAGCGAGACAGCCCTGCTTATAAAGGTGCAGTGCAGTGTCTATGGGAAATTTTTGGCGGTACCGAAACAGCGCAAGGCTATAAAGTCCTTAACGAGCGTGTTGGTTTGATCTATGGGGACTCAATTACCCTGGAGCGTGCCCAAAATATCCTAAAAGGTTTGCAAGCCAAAGGCTTTGCTTCAAATAATCTGGTGTTTGGGATCGGTAGCTACACCTATAACTATTTGACTCGCGATAGCTTTGGTTTTGCCGTCAAAGCCACTTGGGGTCAGGTTAACGGTGTCGGTCGTGAACTGTTCAAAGACCCAGTGACCGACTCTGGTGTTAAAAAATCAGCCAAGGGCTTATTACGGGTTGAACAAACTGAGAATGGTTTTGAGCTCTTTGATCAACAAAACTTTGAACAGGAGAACATGGGTGCACTGCAAACGGTATTTGAAAATGGCCAATTGTTAAGAGAATGCTCGCTTGATCAGATTCGGGAAAGATTAATGTGAAAAATCTCTTTCAATGCAGCCATATTGCTACATCAAGATTGATGACACATCTATCTGTCAAACAGGCATCTATTAGCTTTTGAAAAAAGGAGAATAGAGTGCCAAGCCAATAAAAAATCTTGCGCAGCTTAACTCGCTACTCACGGGCTGACGGTACCTGCTTGTTAACGCAGCCCAACAGGGAGATAACCTACCAGTGGCACTTCCGAGTTTTACATCTTAACTTACAGCTTGATACCTACATCACAGAAGCAAACATCTCACGCCATCTAAAATCATTTATACTCAATCTCAGATCAAATGCCCGAGATGTTTAAACCGTGACCCACGCCTCCGAACAAGAATACCTTGCCCACTATCAAAAAACCGACTATGACACCCCGCTGTTTACGGTCGATATGGCAATTTTTTCTGTGGCAAAAGGTCAGTTACAGGTATTAATGATCCAGCGCTCCAACTTCCCTGAAAAAGGTAAATGGGCCCTTCCCGGTGGTTTTGTTGATTTAAAAACCGATCCGGATTTAATGGCAACGGCACATCGTAAACTACTGGAAAAAACAGGAATTCAATCACCCTATCTGGAACAGGTTGAAACCATTGGCAATCAACATCGTGATCCACGCGGCTGGTCCATCACTGCTTTATATTTCGCTCTGATTGATTTTGAAAAATTTGCTATTCAAGCCACCAGCACTGCAGAACACAGTCAATGGCTTTCAATCGATCAGGCATTACAGCTGGATTTGGCCTTTGATCACAAACAGTTACTGCAGCTGGCATTTGAGCGTCTTTGCAATAAAACCCGATATACCACGCTGCCGGTCAGCTTGATGCCAGAAGTATTTACCTTGACCGAATTACAGAACATTTATGAAATTATTTTAGGGCATAGCTTAGAAAAAAAATCCTTTAGACGGCGCATGCAAGAGGCTGGTGCAGTTGAAGAGACAGGCCAGCAAAAAATTGTCGGCAAACGCCCTGCGCAACTGTTCCGTTATGCACTCGAGCATTATCATTTTACGTTTCCACGAATGCTGGAAACACCACGCAACCCAACTGAACATGAAAAGAGCTAAGGCAGAACCTTAGCTCTAAACGTTTATTTCCAGGTCTGGCGAATCATATCCACCGCTTTTTCAGCAATCATCACGGTCGGTGCATTGGTATTGCCATTGACCACGGTTGGCATGATCGAGGCATCGATTACACGTAGCCCTTCAACGCCATACACTTTAAGTTCAGGATCTACCACCGCCATCTCATCCACACCCATTTTACAACTACCAACTGGATGATAAACCGTATCGACACGCTGGCGTAAAACCTCACGGATTTCGTCATCGGTTTTTACATTGGCAGTAAACATATCTTCTTTGATTTTGTCTTGTAAAGCAGGCGCCTGCATCAACTTTTGCGTGACTTTATAACCATCGACCAAATCCTGAAGATCCTGTTCATCCTCAAGGAATTTAAAGTCGATCAGCAATGGATCATCGACATGCTTACCGCTGAGTTTGACCGAACCGCGCGCCCGTGGATTTAACAAACAGACGTGACATGAAATCCCGTGACCCATATGCATGGTTCGGGCATGGTTATCCACTACGGCAATCACAAAGTGTAGTTGCAGGTTCGGTTTGTCTAACTCAGGACGGCTCTTTAAGAAACCACCACATTCTGCATAGTTGGTGGTAAGCAGACCGCGACGTTCTTTACGATAACGTCCCACCTGCTTGAATAGATCCAGACTGCCCCCCATCGAAACTCCAAAGGTACCATCCATCAGCTTGGTTTTATAGGCAAAGATAAAATCTGGGTGGTCATGTAGGTTTTCACCCACTCCTGCAAGCTCTTTTATCACTGGAATGCCATGCTTTTCCAGCTCCTGACGTGGGCCAATACCAGAAAGCATCAGGATATGTGGTGACTGGAAAGCCCCCGCTGATAATAAGACTTCTTTATCGGCCTTAATCGTGGTGGTCTGGCCTTTATGCTTATACTCAACGCCTACCGCACGGCCATTTTCAATCACAATGCGTGAAACTTTGGCTTGGGTGACTACATGCAGATTCGGACGTTTTCCAATATACGGGAATAAGTAGCCACGTGCCGCACTCCAGCGCTCGCCTTTCTTCTGGGTGACCTGATAGACACCCAAACCCTCTTGTTCCGCGCCATTAAAATCATCATTCAGTGGATAACCGACCTGTTTTGCCGCTTCGATGAAGGTTTGCTGATAAGGATTATCTGAATGCAAGTCACTGACATTTAAAGGCCCATGCTGGCCATGATAGTCATTATGGATACGTTCATTATGTTCTGATTTTCTAAAATACGGCAGCACATCTTCATACGACCAGCCAGTATTGCCTAATGCAGCCCAGTGATCATAGTCACTACGATGTCCACGGATGTAAACCATGGCATTGACCGCCGAACATCCACCTAAACATTTACCACGCGGCTGATAGCCTCGACGACCATTGAGGCCTTTTTGCGGAATGGTTTCAAATGCCCAGTTATTAATTTTCGTGGGAATGCTGATGACTGCAGCGGCAGGTGTATTCACCAGCCAGCTATTACCCTCTCCACCGGCTTCTAATAAACATACCGAAATATTCGGGTTCTCGGTTAAGCGTCCAGCCAGCACCGAACCTGCCGAACCACCACCTATAATTACAAAATCAAAAGCTGTTTGTGTCATCTCAATACTCTGTTTTTTCTTTTTAAAAAGCGGCAATAGTATGCCGAACATGGCATTTCAATACTGTTGTATTTATCTAACCATTTTACTTCATCAAAATTAACTTAACTGGAACGCAATCAAACTACAAGCGCCAAATCTTTCAGTCGATATGCAATAAATCGCAAGTATGCAGAATCAGGAAACAGAGTCTTTCTCCAGTTTTTTCTGTTTTAAATATTCAACATGCTGTCGGTCTATTTTCCAAGACGGCTCCAGTACTTCTTTTTCTATACGATAATGAACTCTTTTTTGTTTCATTGGACTAATCACTTCTTGATTAAAACCTTTTATATAGTTTAACCAGGATTTACCACGGCATACATTTTCAGGCATTACTGTTTTAAATTCACTCCGTTCGGTAAATACAATAACTGAATGGATATGTTCAGGCGCCAAAACATCATTTAAAACCATTTCCAGCACTTTGCTATGTTTATAGTTCTGATGCAAAGGATTTTGAAACCTATAATTTTTTCCACTGTTTTTTGTCTTGCATTGCATTGTTTTGAGCTCAATAATCAAAACAAATAAAAACATATCTTTAATATTATTCCTAAATTTATTTTTATAAAAATATTTGTTATACCGACTCAAGCATTTATCTTTCTATATTCGTTATAAATTAAGATTAAGCCTCCTATAAATATAAAAAATAGCCCACACAACTTTAATCCATCTATTTTCCTAATCTCCACTCCTAAAAATCCAGTACCATCAACCACCGTTGCAAAAATCATTTGCCCCAAGAATACCCATAATAATGTATTTGTTACTCCTATTTTAGGTGCAGCAACAAACATACATAAGATATAAAGAGATCCAAGAAATCCTGGGAGCCACATCCACCAAGAAGCTTGCTGATATAATGCTGGTTTGATACCTCCATCAAGAATGAATGCAATAATCAGTGATACGATTGCTCCTCCCATATAAAGTACAAAAGTTGCTTGGATTTGAGTAGCACCACTTGAATTTCGAAAAGCACTGATCATTGCGAGCTGTAAGGGAACAATTATCCCGCCCAATAAGCTGATAAAGACATAACTAATGTTGTGCATAGGAATTTTCTCTTTTTATTTTTAGTTTAATCATAGTTTAAATTTGACACCAAACCCATCATTTTAGCCCTCTATTTTTAATAGAACAGGTCAACATATACACTTTGCTTAACTTTAAATTGACAAATATATCAAATAAAAAATTAAATAATTTTATTAAAACAAACGTTTAAATAACTCAATATAAGTTATTGGATAAAGAATGAAGGTACGTACCACCAATGGCAGTCATACTAATCTCGCTGACATAGTACAAGAAGCGGATCACCCCTTTCTCGTCAAAGGTGTGCCTGTACATATAGAAAGAATATTGATAGCGATCAATATACTGATTATGCAAAAGCTAAACGAATATTATTTTTGAGGTCAAATGTTAAAGAAAATTCTTTTCCCAATATTGGGGCTGCTTATCACTATTTTTTTAATGCAATTATCATATGAACTGTTCATTACACTAGTAAAAAGTAAAAACCCATGTGCAGAAGGATGTAGTGGAACATTTAAAATTTTCTTAATGTTTTATACAGGGTTCTGGTTCATTACAGGAACAGTAATGGGTTACCTTTTTGCAGTTAACAGGATTACTTACAAAGGCATCAGCTTATTAATTTTTATTTTCCTAATAACATCTTTTGCCGTTAATTGGTACGCTTCAACCTATGGTTACGGGCTCAACTTAAGCTATTGAAAACCTCCAGACGTAAAAAAACCGCTAAATTAGCGGTATTTTATCTCATCTTTAAGATGATGGTCGGAGCAGTAGGATTCGAACCTACGACCCCCTGGTCCCAAACCAGGTGCACTACCAGGCTGTGCTATGCTCCGAAATTGGGGTGAATGACGGGATTCGAACCCGCGACAACTGGAATCACAATCCAGGGCTCTACCAACTGAGCTACATCCACCATCAAAATTTAGTTCTATGTACCAAGCGACCAAATGGCGCGCCTGACAGGATTCGAACCTGTGACCATCCGCTTAGAAGGCGGATGCTCTATCCAACTGAGCTACAGGCGCATAACGATGATAATAATATCAAGCGATACTTCGCCGATCTTAAATTAATGTTTTACAACATTATTTTAAATGGTCGGAGCAGTAGGATTCGAACCTACGACCCCCTGGTCCCAAACCAGGTGCACTACCAGGCTGTGCTATGCTCCGATTTCTCAGCTTTTAGTGTATCGCACATCGTGCGGTACGGTGTGCATTCTAGGCGCGACGCTCTGGAACGTCAACACCTATTTTTCAAAAATATTAAAAATCCTTACCAAATGTATATTTAACAAGCATCTTGATGCTTTTTAACGCTTTAATGAGGCACTAAAGTTCAACATTCGATCTAAAGGTAATTTAGCGCGTTCTGCCAAAGCTGGATCAACGTGTATTTCTTGATCGGCATGCTGCAAGACATGCAAAATTCCATCCAGTTCGTTCATTGCCATCCACGGACAATGCGCACATGAACGGCAAGTTGCCCCCTCACCTGCAGTGGGTGCTTCAAATAATTCTTTATCAGGCACCGCTTGCTGCATTTTATAGAAAATACCCCGATCGGTTGCCACAATCATTTGCTGATGCGGTAAAGTCTGGGCAGCTTTGATCAGTTGAGAGGTACTTCCCACGGCATCGGCAATATCGACCACCGATTCAGGTGACTCTGGGTGTACCAATACCGCTGCATCTGGATAAAGCGCTTTCATTTGCGCAATGCCGCGGGCACGGAATTCTTCATGCACGATACAGGCACCATCCCACAACAACATATCAGCGCCGGTTTTCTTCTGAATATAGCGGCCTAAATGCTGATCTGGTGCCCAAATAATTTTTTCACCCAAACTGTCCAGATGCTCAATGATCTCAACCGCACAACTTGAAGTCACCACCCAGTCCGCACGTGCTTTAACCGCTGCTGAAGTATTGGCATACACCACCACGGTATGATCAGGATGCTGATCACAGAATGCCGCGAACTCATCCACAGGACAACCCAGATCCAGTGAGCAGGTTGCTTCCAGTGTCGGCATCAATACCGTTTTTTCAGGGGATAAGATTTTGGAAGTTTCTCCCATAAACTTTACCCCCGCTACCACCAGCGTGGTTGCAGGATGATCACGACCAAAACGCGCCATTTCCAATGAGTCAGAAACACAGCCACCCGTCAGTTCTGCAAGCTCTTGCACTTCCGGATCACAGTAATAGTGCGCCACAAGCACAGCATTACGTTTTTTAAGCTCTGCTGCGATTTGAGCGAACTTTTCTTGTTTCACTTCTGGGCTGAGGCTATTGTCCTTTGGCTCGCCCAAACGATCTAAATGCGCCTGCACAATATTTTTGGCTTCGTTCGCAATTAAATTCGCATCATTCATAAAACGTCTTCTCTATCCTGCGTGCTTGCATCATTGCAAAGCTATAACGTGGGTGTCGGGGTGATCATTTATTAAGAATCACACTGTCCACAAACCAGCTTATAAAAAAAGCCCCACTGTGGAGGCTTCATTATAACGCAAATTTATGAGCGATAATCGGCATTAATTTTCACATAGTCGTAAGAAAAATCACAGGTATAAACCGTGTCTTTTGCCGTACCACGACCAAGATCAATCCGGATGGTAATTTCTTTTTCAGCCATCACCGCAGCACCTGCTGCTTCGGTATAGTCCGGGTTTGCACCACCGTCCAGGCAAATTTGCACGTCACCCAACCAGACTTGAACCTTGCTACTGTCGAGATTAGGCACGCCCGCCTTACCAATCGCCATTACAATACGGCCCCAGTTTGGATCTGAGGCAAATAATGCAGTTTTAATGAGTGGAGACTCGGCAACGCTATAGGCCACATCACAACATTCTTGCGTATTTGCACCGCCCTCAACCTGCACCGTGATGAATTTGGTTGCACCCTCACCATCACGTACGATTAATTGCGCCAGACGATCCATAATACGGGCAAGCACATCGAGCACGTGTTGATAACGTGCATCGTCTTGGTTCTGGATTTCAGCACCGCCAGCTAGACCTGTCGCTACAAAGATACAAGAATCATTAGTCGAGGTATCACCATCAATGGTAATGCGGTTAAAGGAATGCTCAACCGTGGTGTGCAATAAGCGCTGTACCAGTTCTTGGCTAATCGGGGCATCGGTTGCAACGAAGCTGAGCATGGTCGCCATATTCGGACGAATCATGCCTGCGCCTTTACTGATTCCCGTCATGGTATAGGTCACACCATCCAGTTCAAACTGTTCAGATGCGCCTTTCGGCGTAGTGTCAGTGGTCATAATGCCAGATGCCGCTTCAGTCCAACGATCTGCATTTAACTCATTTAATGCAGGCTGAATACCTTGCAGTAAACGCTCAATCGGGAGCTGCTCACCAATCACACCGGTTGAAAACGGTAAAATCTGGTTCGTCTGTACACCAGTTAACTCAGCTAGTTTGGCACAAGTCGCTTCTGCATTTTGATAGCCGACTGTTCCTGTTGCAGCATTGGCATTACCCGTGTTGATAATCAGGTAACGTGGGGTATTTTCTGTTAAATGCTTTTTACTCAATTGAACAGGCGCAGCCGCAAAAGCGCTTTGGGTAAATACCCCGGCAACCTTTGATCCTTCAGCAAATTCAAAAATGACTAAATCTCGTCGATTTGGATAACGTACATACGCCTCAGTTGAGCCAATTTTTACACCCTGCACCACATGCATAAGTGGCATAGTTACGTCACCAACAGCCATTTTTAAACTTCCATTCAATTTGTTATGAAAAAGAAAATGAATACATACCCTATATATGAGACTCGGAAAGGTCATCTACAACCTGCGTGGTATTAGTAATATCTCGTTTCTGCGATAGATAAAACAAATGCAACAAGTGAACAGGTTTTGTAGATGACAATGCCTTTGGTTACTTTGGGCGAAACCAAAGTAACTCGAACCGAAGGTTATTCCTAATATTGGATTACACTAGGCAAGACACCGCCTCGCGAATAACCGAGTTACGGTTCCAGTCATAAAATATGTGGATTCATATCTGTTAAGTAGCTTATTCCAAAAAGAAATGAAAATCGAGTATTAACACTACAGATTATGGAATTTGGCTTTGCTCTAAACTGAGTAAAATCTGCTTCTTATCCAGACCACCCGCAAAACCCACCAACGCCCTACTCGAACCAATCACCCGATGACACGGCGCAATAATCGAAATCGGATTCTTGCCATTGGCAGCGCCCACCGCACGCACCGCTTTCTCATTCCCTAGCTGTACTGCAATCTCTTTATAACTGCGCGTTTCCCCATAAGGAATACTCAATAATGCTTGCCAGACCTGTTGCTGAAAAGCTGTTCCCTGAAAATCCAGAGGCAGGTCAAATTGCTGACGTTGCCCTGCAAAATACTCTTCTAATTGTTGTTTCACTTTATGCAACATTGGATGCTGGCGATCTTCAACCAGCTCGGCTAAACGAACCCGTTTATGGTCTTCGTTATCCCACATCACCGCAACCAGTGCCTGATCATGTGCAACCAGTTTTAACGCGCCTACAGGCGAATCCATATACATATAAACCAGTTGCATCATGTTCTCCTTAAATGGTTAATTTGATGAAAGTTTCATCAACATCAAACCCGATACGATCAAGACTGCTGCAATCATTCGCATCGCAGTCATCGGTTCGTTTAACACCATGATCCCGACAATAAAAGATCCAATTGCACCAATCCCGGTCCAGATGGTATATGCCGTTCCCAGCGGAAGGGTGCGCATTGACATCGACAGCAACACCACACTTAAAACCATGAAAACGATGGTCACGATACTTGGCGTTAACTTGGTAAATCCTTCAGACAACTTCATCGAGTATGCCCAGATGACTTCAAAAATACCTGCCAAAATTAAAATTGCCCACGCCATTTTATTACGCTCAACTTTATCAAGGGTTGGGTCGTCCCAACGTGATTCTTTCGAGGGAGGTCGTCCTCCTAAGCTCAGCAGTGTACTGTAAAATAAACCATGATGTGATCTGTTATGTTTCAACTCGGTTGAAAGTTTGAGTAATGACCAGTGACTGATGCTATTTCTTGCGTAAGGCCTTTAACCATTGTGCGAAACGTGCAAGAAGCTTGGATAAAAACTGTTGCAGCTGATATAAAGCATTTTCATCTGAACGGTTCAATTGGCCAGTAGCTGTCTTTTTCTTTGCAGTTGCAAGCTCTAAAGGCTCATAATGTGGCATGGTTTGCTGTAGCTCAGCCCCTAGATTGAGGCGCTGTAAAGCCACAGTGACAGTCTCAATCGGGTCTTGATGATAAAGCGCTAAATGTCGGGCATCTACATCAATACAGTGTTCAAGTAACAGTGCTGAAAAAGGAATAAGGGCCTGTCTTACCCGCTGTTCATGTGCAGCGCTACACATTGCCGGAATATGATAAAAACTGACATACATGCTACCTTCAGAGAGAATGCGTTCAGATTGAGAAGTAGAGACGTGTTGAGGCTTTTCACCCGCTGGAGTAGCGTGAGTATTTTTATCTGTTATTGAATTGTGTTGTTGTTCTAAAGCCATTTATGCACCATGAATGACTCAAAAAAGATACTGTTAGTATAAACCAACAGTATCCCGAAAAAATGACATTTTAAACAAAATATCAAAACTTTAGCGTAAGTCCTGCACCATAGATCCAACCTGTTTTAGAATCCGTAGCTTCTTGCCAGTCAGTCGCCTTGCGTCCCTTGTTATAGCCATAAGCCACATCAATAAACGGCATCACACGGTTCTTCACAATTTCATAGCGGGTTTTAATCCCGACTTCCGCATCGGCAAGCCCGGTTTTGGCTGCATATTTGGATTGATCTCGTAGCACCCATTCCATTTCCAGATAAGGTTGCATAATCAACTTTTGTGTGAGCAAGAAATCACGTTCAGTTTCTAGCACAAAGCGCCATTGCTGATCCTGTCCCGCATACAGATGGGCATCGGTTTCAAAGAAATATTGCGCCATACCGTGCACACCCACAACACCTTCAAACTGTTCCTTATCGACTTGATGCTCAGCGTTATAACGGTAATTTACGCCAGCTTGAACATCCCAAAAATCTGAAATATTACGGCTATACAGGGCCGCAATACGTTGCTCCGATTTTTCAGACTCGGCCTTGGCATAATCGGCGTTGATAAACAGTTTATTTTCATCGCTGCCCACCCAGGTTTTTAACTTAGATTTAACCGTACCCGTGCCATCTTCATCCAGCAACCATGCAGTATCCAACTGAGTCGATTGATAGATTTGCCCGCCATGTTCACGGGTATGGTCGTGCTGCCCATGTTCTGTTTCAGGTCGTTGCTGAACTGTTGGCTGGTGTTGGTGCTGTGAATGATCCATTGGAGATGCAGCAGCTACCGGCATATTCTGCTGTGCGGGCATCTCCATTTGCATCATCTGATCATGTCCTTCATGCGCATAGGCAAATGCACTTAACGAAGAAACCATGCCACCGATTGCCAACAATTGTGTATATCGCTTCATTTTGCAAACTTGCTTAGTGATGTGCATGGCTCGCTCCTTGAGATGATTGAACAGAGGCTTGAACTAGGTTTTTTGAATCGTCCACATTGGCAACAATCAGCTTGCTCATCATGCCTGCACTCATGTGATATAACAGGTGACAATGGATTGCCCACTCCCCTAATTCATCCGCAGTCAACAAGGCCGTAACCGTCTTGCCAGGCGGTACAATCACGGTATGCTTATTCGGCATATCTTGCGGTGCCTGCCCATTTTCTAGCTGCATAAACATGCCATGTAAATGCATCGGATGCGCCATCATGCTGTCATTGACGAATTTCAGGCGGATACGCTCACCATAACGCACCGTTAAAGGCTTAAAGTCAGGATCACTAAACTTCTTGCCATCAATGGTCCAGATATAACGCTCCATGGTTCCGCCCAAACGAATTACCACTTCACGTTCTGCTGGACGGCTATATTTTTCTGGCTGGGGTTGCAAAGATTGCAGATCGGCATAGGTTAAAGCTTTCTGACCTGCAGGTGTTGCCGCATTGGCCCAGCCCTGTACCGTATCCGTGTCTTCTTGTGTAGAAGAGTCTGCCATTTGATGCTGACCATGCTCCATCTCTTTCATGTTCATCTGTGCATGGGCACTATGATCCATTTGTGACATGTCCATATTTTCATGTGAAGCATGATCCATGCCTGCATGTTGTTTAGAGACATCAGCCTGTTTGTCCCGAGCAATCTGATGCTGGCTATGATCCATCTTGCTCGTATTCATTTCAGCATGTGCACTATGATCCATAGCAGGTTGTGAGGATGTTGCAGCGTTCACCTGTTGCTGTGGCATCTGGTGCTGACTATGGTCCATTTCGCCCATTTTCATTTGACCATGCGAGCCATGATCCATGCCCATGTCTTCCATGGTCAATAAAGCACGCGGACGTGCTTTTGGAATCTGGACACTGGTCGGACGGGTCAGCATTTCATTCTGCAATGAGCCGATGGCAAAACCAGAACGATCAATTGACTCTGCTTCAATTTGATAATGTGCCTGTTTTGGCTCGACCAGTACATCATAAGTTTCTGCGGTACCAATACGGAACTCATCTACAGGAACAGGTTTTACTGGCTGACCATCGGCACTGACCACGGTCATTTTCAGGTTAGGAATACGTACATCAAAAAATGACATCGCCGATGCATTGATAAACCGTAAACGGACCTTTTCTCCCGCCTTAAAAGCACCGGTCCAGTTTTGTTGCGGGGTCTGCCCATTGACCAGAAAGGTATAACCCGTAACATCGGACAAGTCCGTTTTTAGCATGCGCATCTGGTTCCACATCGAACGATCTTGCCAGGTTGCTTTCAACCCTTGTTGCTTGAACTGTTTCCAGACGTCACCGACTGTTTCACGCTGGTTCTGATAATACTCGGCTGATTTCTTCAGATTTGCCATGATCTTGTCGCTTTCGGTGTCATGGAAATCAGACAACATCACCACATAATCACGATTCGCTTGTTCATGGGCCGCGACAGGCTGTTTTCCTTTGGGATAAATCACCAAAGGACCATATAAACCATCCTGTTCCTGACCCTTGCTATGCGCGTGATACCAGTAGGTTCCGTTTTGGCGAACCTTAAAACGGTACTCAAAACTGCCATTCGGCTTAATACCTTTGAAACCGTTAAAGCCTGGTACACCATCCATGAGTCCGGGTAAAAGTAGGCCATGCCAATGTAAAGAGGTATCTTGATCTTTGAGCTGGTTATGTACATGAATGACAGCTTCATCCCCCTCCTCAAACTCAAGTAATGGGGCAATAAACTTGCCATTTACGGTAATACGTTGCACCGGTTTACCGGTCACATTGACAGTACCCTGATTAATATTGAGATGATATTCCTTGATTGCAGCCACACTATAAGGTGCAAACAATAAGCTTAGGCTAGCGACAACGCCAGCATATATTTTTGAGGACATGATGATTTCCTAATCTGTTAACTTTTAAAATGCTCAGCTCCCTTTTCACAAAGAGCAAGAGCCTGCAAAGACAGATCAGGTTCTAGGTGGGCGTAAGATCTCTTGCCAATAGCCTGCCAGATGCCGCGCCTGATAATCCGCATGAATATGCGTACTCAGCTCTAAAAGTGGCGAAGCAGAAAGGCTTGGGGTATTTTGGTCTAAAGCGAAATTGATGCTTTGACAATGCGAGGTACTATTACAATCCTGACAATGCAGATGGTCCTGCATTTGCCCGTCATGACATTGACCGGGACTCATGCGATCTGCATGTGAGCTTTGTGCAGAATGATGTTGCATCATTTGCTGATCATGACAGGATAAGCTTGAAACCGTAGATGAATGATGAGAATGAAGCTCTTGAACTGCTGCAACGGCCGCACTGCTGCCCCCAATGAAAAAGATCATCAGGAATACAAACCACAGATGTCTGTATTGCTTGCGAAATTGCACCAAGGGTTCCTTGTTTCCATCAATTCAGGTAATTGAATATGCCTAGCATAATTTCTTTTGACTTTATGCACAATGATCTCCCTGTTTAAATTCTTACCCCACCATTCAAAATCATTATGCTTTTGCTG
This sequence comes from Acinetobacter sp. IK40, assembly GCF_035615075.1. Lineage (NCBI taxonomy): Bacteria > Pseudomonadati > Pseudomonadota > Gammaproteobacteria > Moraxellales > Moraxellaceae > Acinetobacter > Acinetobacter sp. IK40. The sequence continues at coordinate 170,827 of NZ_JANBOE010000009.1, forward strand.
TTTTATTGGTCACTCCTACCACTTTCACTCACTGCGCAAAAATAGTGCAAAATAAATAAGTTAGCGCATAAAAAAAGGACAAAAACTTGTCCTTTTTCCATTATTTTGCTGCCAATGTAAGCAACTGAAATCATTTTGTTTATTTTAACAACATCTTATCCACTTGGTTATCAACACGGTTATCCACCCAGTTATAAACAAAGTTATCCACAAGCCTAGGTGAAAAATAGGATGAAAACACTAAACTTCTGTTGCACCGACTTGAGCCAGCTCTGCACGCATTTGGTCAATCACGGCTTTATAGTCTGGTTGACCAAAAATTGCTGAACCCGCAACGAACATATCCGCACCCGCCTCGGCAATCTCACGGATATTGGCAGGACCCACACCGCCATCGACTTCCAGACGGATATCACGACCACTGGCATCAATAATCTGACGTGCCTGACGTAATTTATCCAAAGTCATCGGGATGAATTTCTGTCCGCCAAAGCCTGGGTTTACGCTCATTAATAAAATCTGGTCGACTTTATCCAGCACATAATCAAGGTAATGTAAGGGTGTCGCCGGGTTAAAGACTAAGCCGGCTTTTGCACCACCGGCCTTGATCAGTTGCAAAGAACGGTCAATGTGATCGGTTGCTTCCGGATGGAAAGTAATGATTTCTGCACCCGCTTCAATAAAATCACCAATCATGCGATCCACAGGCGAAACCATCAGATGCACATCGATGGGTGCTTTAATCCCGTATTTTTTCAGTGCTTTACACACACCTGCACCAAACGTCAGGTTGGGTACATAGTGGTTATCCATCACATCAAAATGTACAACGTCTGCACCTGCAGCTAGAACTTTTTCCACCTCTTCACCTAAACGCGCAAAATCAGCAGATAAAATCGAAGGAGCAATCAAATAAGGCTTGGACATGGATGACCTGGCAAACTCTGAGAAAAATGATAAGGCGATTATAACAAATTCAGCCCACTTAGGGCTGTTACAAAGTCATTATTCAAGCATTGCAAACTTGCAACAACGCGTTGCATCTCAACTATTTTTATCTGCTTTATGCTTTGTTATGTTAGTCAATGAAATAAGAGGAAGAAAAGCAACATGAATAGCAGCACCAACATCACGACGACTGAAGGAAAACGCATCAGTAAACGTTTGCTTAATCACTGGAAGCATAAGTTTGAAGTTGCAGAAACGGAAACAGAGACAAAAATCTTTATGCCTACTGCAACCGTTACCCTTACACCGCATGAACAACATTTGGCGGTGCTGATCGAAAACCAGCAAGAGGATGTCGCACATCTCGAACAGGTGGTGATCAATCACTTAAACCGTATGGCGCAGCAGGAATTTGTGGCTGAATGGCAGCACAATTAAAAAGAAGCTCAACATGAGCTTCTTTTTTATCCCGCTACTTTTTCAAGCTGAATAGCGTGAAACTGGAGATGATCATCAATAAAACTTTGAATAAAGTAATAGCCATGATCATAGCCTTTGTGTAGACGCAAAGTGAGCGGTTGCTTAGCTTCCAGACAGGCCTGTTTGAATTTTTCGGGGTTCAACTGAGCAAAGAACTGATCATCCAGTCCCTGATCAATCAGGATTTCTTCAAATAACCCACCTTTTTGCTGTACCAGCGCGGTCGCATCATGGGCCGCCCATTGCTGCTGATCCGGTCCCAAATATTGGCCAAATGCCTTTTCGCCCCACGGGCAAATACTGGGTGCGCAGATTGGCGCAAAAGCCGACACCGATTTGAATTGATCCGGATATTTAAAGGCTAAGGTCAATGCACCATGTCCGCCCATGGAGTGACCAAAAATTCCGATCTGGTTTTCAGCCACCGGGAATTCTTGTAAAACATGTGCATAAAGCTCATCAACCAGATAAGACTCCATTTGATAATGCTCAGCCCAAGGTTGTTGGGTGGCATTAATATAAAAGCCAGCCCCTTGCCCAATATCCCAATGATCACCTTGTGCAACATCATCCCCACGTGGAGAAGTATCAGGTGTAATTAAAATCAGGCTGAGTCGGGCCGCCATGCGTTGTGCATGCGCTTTAATTGCAAAGGTATCTTCAGTACAGGTTAATCCTGCAAGATAAAACAGGGCTGAACATGCTTTGCCTTCCAATGCAGCAGGCGGCAAATAGACACCGACTTTGGTGCTACCCTTGAGATGTTGAGAATCAAGTTGATAAATACGTTGCTCACCCTCAAAACAACGGTTTTTTTGCAGTAGCTGCATGTTCATCATCCTGTGTTTTTGTAATGTCTGTAGATGCAATATTTTGTGTCGGGAACAGATACGGTTCAAGCTGTGGCAGCATCAGTTCCATATTACGACCGATCGACCATTGCGGTTCAGAGGGTTCAACACCTTGTGCCACTTCCCACTTGGTCACGGTCTGTTTGGCCTGCTCAAAGGCTTTCTTCATTGAAGATTGTTCGCGCATCGCCAGATCAAAAAACGCCCGACCAAAATAAGTATAGTCTGCTTCATTATTACAACCAAAAGAAGTTTTATCTGCCGCAGAAGCAGTAATGATTAAAGTATCCGGTGATTGTAAAGCCGGAATAAAACTGCCCGAATAACAGGCTGAGATCACAATCACACGCCAGCGAATCCCAGATTTATCCAGCGTTTCTCTTAACCATTTTGGATCGACCTGATCCAGATTCAGCGGTGCATTTTCAATTTCAAAATGATTCCGCTCACCATGCGATGTCATATACAGAAACAAGACATCGCTATCACGATTCATTTGCTGACCAATACGGCGTAACGCCAGTTCCATGCTGGTTTTCGATGCGATTGGCACTTCTAAACGCGTAGCTGGGTTATTGATGAGCATGATGGAACGGCCAAAGGTGCCAAAACGGGTATCGAACTGTTCTCTGATGCGTTCAATTTCAGACTTGAATACATCCACATAGCTATCACCCGCCACACCCATAAAATACCAGTGGCTTTGGGCAATATCCCCATACTGAATCTGATCCAGTGCTTTATCCAGCAAATGGCTTTGCGCATAAAAGGCATCTTCGGCAAAACTTGGCGGGGTCTGCTCCACTTTCCAGATCGGCTGATCCTTTACAGAAAGCTGCCACACCACCATGGTCGCAATCGTTGCTACAAAGACTAGCGCCCGCTCCCACCAAGGCCAGTTCAAAGCACGTGAAAAGACCCAAATTACAGCCAGACTTTGCCAGACAAATAGCCCAACAAACAGCGGTGGCAAGAAACCGTTATAAATACTGTCAGGAATAAAATTCAGATAACCGTTGGAACCCAGATACTGGATAATGCATTGTAACAGCAGAATATTGGTATCAAGTACCAGCCACAATAAGGCAGGCACCAGCATCAAACGTGGCTGATTCATCCGTTGCGAAAGAAAAATACCGACAATCAGGGCAATAAAAGGCCATAGTGCATAGCCGATCAAGCCTTGGGAATTAAATTCTCCCATTTGTCCGGCCACCAGCCAGCTATACAGTGAGTTGGTACAGCCGCCGAGAATTCCCCAGAGAATCAGCTGGGTAATGGATGGATGTACAACCTGTAAGGAACGGCGAGACCCGAGGAACAACCACATTCCAGCAATTTGGTTACTTTTAAAATCATGCCAGAGATTAATGGACGGTTTGAGGTCTATCATAAAATTCTTCGGGAGTTTCTCTTTTCAAGCCTAAACTGAAAATATGCCATCCTAATATTTGAATGTGCAGTACTTTTCCTAAAAGACGCAATGCGTGACTGTAGTGTAAGCTCGACAAGAATTTTTTAGCAATCATGCTTTTGCACTATATCACAAAACTTTACCGAGCATTGACGCAAGCCAAACAATCATTTGAATCTGATTTAGAATTAACCTTTTGGAAAATATGCATCAAAACGGCAAGCATCACCTAACCATTGGTGATCAGGGCTTTGATCTGCCAGATAAACCGCATGTCGGGGGCGTTTTACAATCACCCGTTTAGCAATCTGGCTGGCCAGATGCAAGAGTTGATCGCCAAGATCCATTTCCCCATCTTCAGGTAACAACAGATGTAACAACTGCATTTGCTTCTTGACCTGAGCCTGTTTCTTTGCCGCTTGCTGGTTCTGATCCCGTTGTGGAAACATCGGATCCAGATACACCACATCGACCTGCTCACCTTGCTGGACCAGTTGCTGCAAATAGCTGTTGGAATCGGCATAGATCAGTTGAATACGCGACATGAACGATTGTAAAAACGGATCTTGCTCGGCCTGTGCTTTGGTATATTCCAATAACACAAACAGGATTGGATGGCGCTCCACCAGCCGGACTTCAGCACCCAAATAGGCCATCAGTAAACTGTCATGCCCCAAACCTGCAGTTGCATCGATCAAGCTTGGCTTTTCCCCCAGTTGGCAAGCTCTGGCAATCATCTCTGACTTTAAGCTGGCTCTTTTTAAACGGGGAATCTCGGCACGCCAGTCCGGTTGCATTTTCATGCCGTTGGCAGCTAGGCTAAGCCCATCACTATCAATGACCAAAGCCATCGCTGGATTCAAACGTAAAAAACGGGCATTGATCTTTTCAACCGCTTGACCGTTCAACTGAACCTTTAATTCAGCCAAGCGGCTTTTCAGTTGCTGGAATGCCTGTTCATATTCCGCTTGATAGTAGCACTGCATCTGCATTACCAGTGCACCCAACCTGTCCACCACGTCGCCAGAATAAACAATCCAAATACGATACGGTAATAGGCAAAAGCGGTGAAGTCATGCTTGGACACATAACGAATCAAGGCACGGATCACCACCAAGGCTGAAATGAAAGCAACAATAATACCGACGGCTAACACCAGCATGTCATTGCTATGCAATTCATGACGCATCTTATACATATCCAGCAAGCCAGCGCCCATCAATACAGGGATGCCCAAGAAGAATGAGAATTCGGCTGCGGCTTTACGAGATACCCCCAAGAATAATGAACCAATAATGGTTGACCCTGAACGTGAAGTTCCTGGAATCAAGGCCAGACACTGGATCAGACCAATTAAAGTCGCTTGCTTAAAACTCAGATCATCCACTTCTTTGGTAACGATCTGATGCGGGCGACGTTCCGCCCATAAAATGATAAAACCACCGACAATCAAGGCAATCGCAACAGTAATGGCATTAAATAAATAGGCTTTAACCACATCACCAAAAGTCAGGCCAATAATCACGATGGGAATAGAGGCGATGATCAGGTTCAGACTCAGACGGCGCCCCTGTTCCTGTCCTGTGAGCGCACCAATTAGCGCGCCCCACAATTTACCCCAATATTCATAAATCACCGCAGCAATTGCACCAATCTGCACGGCGACAGCAAACATATCGCGCTTTTCAATGGTCCAGAAATCAAGCAGTTGACCTGATAAAATGAGATGTCCTGTGCTTGAAATAGGCAGGAACTCAGTAATCCCCTCAACCAAGCCCATAATTGCTGCTTTAAATAGCAATAAAAGATCCATAATTAACCTTAATTCGCCTTACCTTGTTCTGGAATTTTTTTCCACGCATCATCACGCAAATACACGGGCAATGCCTGCTCAGCATCAACCCATTTTTGCTGTGCCGCATATACACGGGCAATGGTCGCAATGTCTTGTGCCGTTGCCTTAATCTGTACCCATGCTGTGTTTTCAGTGGAAGCCTCAGCGGAGTCTATTCCTGTTGGCTTAATTAATTCTGAACCCGAGCCAATCGGCGTAAATTTGCAATATGCAGCTGCTTGCTCGTAATTCATTAATTTTTCTTCATCCAGCGCCTGCATTATGCCCTGCTCATCCAGACTGAAATTCGCGATATACACTTCCTGCATACGCGCATCCAGAACCGCTGTGACTTGCGCTAAACCTGTAACACGATAAGCGGCCTGTGCCAGAGCCTGCAAGCTGGAAACTGGAATCACCGGTAAATCCTGTGACCAAGCCAATGCCTGTGCAACAGCGGCATTAATTCGCACCCCACTAAATGAACCTGGGCCCCGGCTAAACGCAATTGCCGACAAATCCGCAAGTTGGCTTTGTGTCTGTAATAGAGCTTGTTCGATTAAGGGCAAAATGGTTTGCGTTTGTGCTTTCGGTCGGTCATCCAACTGAAAGTAGAGTTCTTGAGTATCATCAATCAATGAAACAGAACACTGCTCATTTGCAGATTCCAATGCCAGCAACTTCATGCAAAAACCTTAGCCCGAAACAGATAAAAAACGTCGAGTATCATACTCCACTCAAACGCGATAGGCGAGTTATTGGCTTTTTTATCTCAATAAAAAGCCAAGCATAAACTTGGCTACATGAGGACTTCATTTTTAAACATCTGTTAAAAACTAAAAGCTTCCAGATTTAAAAAGTTTTTGTAATGTTCAGCATAATGTAAGGCACTTAAACGCAAGCGTGCGGCGCCCTGTTCATCCAGTGTTTTCACCACCTTTCCAGGTGAGCCCATTACCACAGAGTTATCTGGAATAATTTTCCCTTCTGGAATCAAGGCATTGGCACCAATAATACAGTTCTTGCCAATCACTGCATTATTCAAGATCACCGCATTCATGCCAATCAGTGAATTATCACCAATCGTACATCCATGCAGCATCACTTTATGCCCGACCGTCACATACTCGCCAATAGTTAACTCGATGCCGGCGTCGGTATGTAAAACTGCATTTTCCTGAATATTCGAGAAATCACCAATCCGTATCACGCAATTATCGGCACGCACCACGGCGCCAAACCAGATACTCACTTGCCGACCAAGTTCTGCTTGGCCAATGACAGTAGCCGTTGGTGCAACCCAGCCATCCCAAGGTTCATGTAAAGCTTTCGGACTCAATCCCTGATAGGTATACATCATGATAAAAAACTCTTAAAAAAATTAGAACTTTGCAATCCCAAAGTGCGGTGGATTCACGAGAAAAGGCCAGCTTTTTTGATAGCCTAGTCCATATTGAAATAATGACACCAGCATCCGCGCAGTCAGCCCCCAGACCACTTCACTGTCTACCTGCATGCTCGGGAAATATAATGATTGTCGGGCTAAACGCACTTCATAAGGTAAAGGGGGAGCATCAATCAGTTCTTGCAACGGAACAAAGAAAATCCGGTCAATCTCGGTTGGTTGAGCAATCAGTTCGACCTGTGCTGGAATCAGCCCGACAATCGGCTTAACAGACAAGCCACTACGCGCCCGCTGAATCGGCAAGTCACCCAGCAGCTTTACATCAAAGGGATTCAGTGCAGTTTCTTCTTGTGCTTCACGGAGCGCCACCACAATATTACTGGTATCGCTTGGATCACGTTTTCCCCCTGGAAAGGAAACCTCCCCTGCATGTTGTGACAACTGCATCGAACGACGGGTGAGCAAGACTTTAGGCTGACTTTCCTGGGTAATCGCAATCAATACAGCAGCATCCGCCTGCTGGATTCGTTTGGAAAAACGTAACCGTTGTTGTAAAAGCGCGATTAACGATGGTTCTTCCATCTCAATTATCTCTTGTTCTCATTTTCCTTAATCAGCATCATAGCCGAATTTTTAGCTGCAATCATAGATCATGATGCGAAGTCATTAAAATTCGGTTATGCTGAGTTATCTCTACGGCTGATGATAATTATGAGCTTTTGCGTTGCGTGTGGACATCAAACTGAAGCAAAAATTCCACTGGGTGATCATAAATCACGATTGGTCTGCACACATTGCGGCAACATTCATTATGAAAATCCCAAAGTGATTTGCGGTGCATTAGCCCTGTGGGATGACAAAGTTTTACTGTGCCGCCGCGCCATTGAACCCCGCTATGGCCTCTGGACCTTACCTGCAGGCTACATGGAATTATTTGAAACCATGGAACAGGGGGCAGCACGCGAAACACGAGAAGAAGCTGAAGCCGAAGTTGAAATCGAACAATTGTATTGTATGTACAATATTCCGCGTATTGGACAGATTTATGTGCTGTTTAAAGCTCTGTTAAAACAAGGACAGTTCGGTGCCGGTGAAGAAAGTATCGAATGCCGCTTATTCGAAGAACATGAAATTCCATGGAAAGAACTGGCTTTCCCAAGTGTAGAACAAACACTCAGACATTATTTTGCTGATCGTAAAAGTGGACAATTCCCTCCGCATTTAGAAACACTCGGCACACGCCTGGACCAAACCGGCTAAATAAAAAAGACCGCATTGCCGCGGTCTTTTTTATTGTGACTGTTGTTTAAGATTTTATCTTAATCGCATTACAGGCTGGAATTTTTTGGTCTGCAATGCGAATACTCGCTGTTCCTTGATATCCTTTTGCGAAAGCTCGCTCTTGAGCTGTAGGTTCAACAAATTTGCTCTTATCAGTACCTTCTTTATCATAAGTATTAATATAAGAGGTAAGATATAAAGCATAATTATTTAACCAAGAGACCGTATTATTTGAGAAGTTAGTTAAGTTAATCCCTGTGGCCTGACCATTTAATAAATTATGGATATTAATCTTCGCTCCACTTATATTTTGACGGCCTGTTAATGACGTAAAGTTTAGACCTAATAATACACCTTCAATTGCGCCAAATTTTGGATTTGCAAAAATCATACGGACTGTAATTGATTTATCGTTTGTAGAATAGAGTGCCCCGCCTGTCGTACCTACCCGATACTGTGTAACACCATATTCATCGATATATGTTCCATCTGTTTGAGGTTCTGCTTGAGCACAGTTCCCTGACATATCAGTCGCTGTTGCATCTTTCTTAATATCAGTACGAATATCTCCATGTTCATCAATGACGATTCCTACATCAACGGGTGCAATGTTTGTATCTCGAAATTTAAAGGTTAAGGTCGCATACAATGGAAATGCATAGCGCTGGCCAGATTGAACATTTGCTTCTGTAGTAAACACATCTTTTGGTAAGTAACTTGCAGGATTCACCTTAAAGACATCTGTTACTCCTTTATAATTTAATCCAGCAATACTCTGCCGCCATAATCCTAAATCCTTAGCATTATTAAAAGGATCCGTAGATTTAGCTTTAGTTAACTGTCGATAGACTGCTTCCGTACTCGCAATATTGGTTCCATTAATTAATTTACCTTGAGTCATTAATACATCATCAGTAGCGTTATTATTCAATGCAAAACGTAAAGGCTGATTTGGATTAATTTCTTGACTAATCAAGTTAAACCAGTCACTTTGAGCATTGACGCGTAGTTTATCCGGTTTGGTGGTTCCCAATAATGCAATTGGTGGAGATACAACATCATTGGTAATGATCGGACGACCTCGCCATTGTTGACCATATCCAATAATATATCCCTGACGATCATTTAATAATTCAAAACGCCCCATTGAGTGGACTAAGTTAGTCCCTTTATCATCTTTGATATTCAGACAATCCGCATAGATTTCTCTATTACAACCAAAGAGACCATCAGGGAAAACACCACTTCCTTCTTCTGGTACTTCAATCACTGCGCCATTACTTCCTGCCTTAAATAAGGGGAGCTCTGCATACCAGATACCTAAATTGCTAAGCTTAAGCAATTGGGAAATAACATCAAATGCCTGCTCATCACTTATTTTACTCACGTCCAGCCAAGGCTTTAGTATTTCAGCATAAGCACCACTACTTAACTCGGTTACACCGATATCACGACTTAAACTTGAAAGTGTATTTTTTTGCTCTGTACTAAACTCGATCGGCTGAATATCACCAATAACATTCTGACTATCTACAATACTTTGACTTTGAAAAATCTTAACTAATGCCATTGCCACTCTAATCGTTTCATCATTCATATCTAAATTAGTAGCGGGTTGGCCTGTTAAGCCCATGGCTAAATCAACAATTCGAATACGAACTGGCACTCCCATTTTCATTTTCGTGAGCTTATCGAGCTGGATCGTGCCTAAATTAATTTTTCGAGGGTTCTGCTCTCCTTGTAAATAAAAGGTAACCGTATCACCTAACTTACATGCACCTGTTACCACATTACTCTCTAACTTTGTTTCAAAATGATTGATCTTATCTGTACTACAATCAAAATTTAGACCTGCTACAGGATAATCCATTACGAATTGCAAGCAATCCACTGCCGTAATATCACAACTGGTATTGGAAGACACACCAGATGTACCTTTAGTTGGATCTTCATTGATTTTGGCGCTTTCACTGCCACATCCATGTAAAAAAAGAGCCAATGTTGAAATAGCAAATGGCAATAATATTTTTTTATTCATCACTGGTTAATCCTATCCTTGCTTACTGTAAAACAGAAATTTTGATCTGCCCTTGGTTTGAGAGTTCTTGTTCTGACACATCAATCGCTGAAGCTAGTGGTGTCATTAAGATATAACGTACATCTTTCGGTACTTTTATCACACCTTGAAGAGCAGCATGCTGTAACACTGTCTCAGCGGTTTTATTACTTTTAAAACCGCTCACCCCCTCTTCAATGCAACCTTTTTCATCTAGAAATACAACGAGGGGCCAATAATATACTGGTTGTTTATTATTTGAAGAATAGGAGTCGATCTGGATGTATTGAATTGAAGGATCGAGCTGCACTAAATCATACTCAAATTTTTCTTTAAGCGGTTTGCGTGGCCAGAGTCCTACATCATTTTTAAGCGTGAGCGTTTTAATGGTTTTTTTATAATCTTCCAAGAAACAACGATCATTTTCAAATGCAGATTTTAAGTCTTCACTTGATAGGCGCGCATAGGTGGTTGACAACACGATCGGTGCTGCTGAATGTGTGTTGCGGTTAAACAGCTTGTCCAGAACTGATCGACTAACACCCTTTTTCCGTTCTATAGTTTCCAGTCTTCCTGTACCATCTGGCATCGTATAAAATCGTTTTTTTCCATCCAAATTAAACTCTTGATTTTCAATATATTCATTATCGACATAGTCAACACCATCTACTTGGCTAAAGCCGTTGCGGGAAACAGTCTTTGGTGAAGCGTCTTCAGTCTTTGACGTAGATTTTACTTTTTCTGCTAGAACAGTTTTTTTCTCAACGGTAGGAGGTTGAACATCTAAATCTTTTGACGTTTTTTCTTGCTTAACTTTAGCTTTTTCGACAGATTGTAAAGGTATTTTCTGCGCACTTGCAGGTTCTGGCGGAGTAATTTTAGGTGGAATATCTAGCTGTTCAGTAACTTTTGGCTCAACTTGTGAAAGTCTCACAGGTTCAGACACTTTTACTGTATTTGACTGGGTCGGCTTTATTTCAACTAACTTCGGCTGAACCCCATCAGTTTTTTCCTGTTCTGATGGTAGAACCTTACTGTTAATGACACCCTGACTACTTGGAGCTGGTGTTTGAACTGATTCAGTTTGCATTTTCTGCTTTGGCTCGGCTTGTTTTTTTCCTATTTTCATAGGCACAACCATTGGACGACCATCTGGTCCAATAATCGTATAAAAACCATCTGCATAAACGGTCGAAGCGCTTGTTACCATTATGCAAAATAATGAAATAACCAACGCCGATTGTCGAGTCCTTCCTTTTTGTATTACCATCTTGTTCTGTAGTTAATTCCGAGTAGAGTGACTTTAGTATTTGTTTTTACGTTCAAACCAGCATACGGATTTAATAAAAGATTATTTACGCCGGTTTGGTTTGAAAGACTACTGGTATTGGCTGGAATATCATCCCGGCTACGTAAGAACCCTAAGGACAGATCCAGATCTGTATCCTGATCAAAACGGTAACCGATACCTAAACCGAATAATTGCGCATTATTGATCGGAACCATAGTATTACGCTTGTCATCTGGAATCGAGCTGGTACGTGGTTCATATCCCATCCGCAGTTTCAAACGATCCGTTGCTGAATACTCCAAGCCAATCCCCCAACGCCAAGACGACTGGAATTTTAGGGGTAAAGCAAGTGAACGATCAGTTACATCATTCGATAACAGCTTCGCGACCTTAAGCAAAGAAATTTGACGATCAAACTCGAACTTAAACTTGTCCCAAGCCGAGAAATCTGTCCAACCCACATCAAAATTTACTTGTAAATCAGGGAAGAGTTTATATTTAATCCCTGCTTTAAAATGCTGTGGATATTTAAAATCCATTGCTAACAAACCAGATTCAACCGGTGGAGCATAGCCAGGAAAACCTAAAATTGCGGCAAGAATTTGGCCTGTGGCTGATGAGTTCAATCCGGCAATTAACTGTTGTGGAGCATCAGCGACATTGATTAAATATTTACCCTTTAAGCGCATCTTGGCTTCACTTTGATAAACCATACCAAAGCTAAAGTCATCAGTGGGTTCCCAAAGTAAACCTAAGTTATAGCTTGGGCTAAGCGATTGCTCCAAAGAGACATCTAATGAACCAACTTTACTAAAAGGATCCATGCCCTCTTTGGCATTACATATACCAAAGAGTAAAAGGTCAGTAATAATGTCACCATTTTCTTTAAAAGGTCCACATACCACTTCATCAACCATACGCAACACCCCGATTAACTCATTCGGGAAACGTAAATCAGTTTTCATGGCAATAGCTTGATAGGACATCCCCACAGATGCTCCCAGATATAGATGATCATTCACCTGATAACCGAATGATGGTGATAAATAAGTGATGCGTTCTAGAGCAACCTGCTGTCCCATATAGTTACTTGGATTACCATCTTCTGCACCAAAACCAGCAACTAAAGGTGCGTACACGGCTGTTGCATAGGTCACTTTCGAACCTGGTGGCTTATAGGAGATGCCTGCAGTGGGTGCGACTAAAGGTGAATTTGGGCCCAAATCTACAATTTTCTTTAAGACCGGTACATAAATACTGGCATATTCCACATCACCATGTACTGTACCCTTAAAGTCAGTACAAATATTTGCAGTAATTTCAGGTCCATCATTACACACTAGAGGATCATCTGAGTAGCCAAAAACGTTATATCCCGCTGGAGCAGCATAATCACGTTTAATGGCAAAATTTGCCAAAATCCCCTGTACATCGGTTTGTAAACCATCGAGTTTGGCTAGTGCTGCCGGGTTAAAATGAACCGCACTGATCCCAGGAGGATCCGCAGTAACTGCATTCCCTAATGCCAAAGAACGTAAATCCACCGATAAGTCTTGTCCGAGTTGTGCATGAGTAGCACCCGATAGCCCTGCAAAAAAAATCGCTATCGTTAATGGACATAATTTAAGGTTTTTCACCATTATTACATCTCCTTAACGATTTTTTTTACCAAAACCTATGATATCAAGCGGGAAAGATAGACCTAATGAAACATCAGGCGCATCTTCGGTTAAACCAATTCCAACCGTGCCATTGACGATTGTTTCTGGTGATACACGCACCCCTAAAGCAAAAGACAACATGGCGCTACTTTGATCCGCAGACTTATAACTCTCATCATTACTAAAGTAGAATTTTGCACCTGTATTAAAGCTTTGTTGATATGACATGGTTAAAGACACATCATAGTTAAAGGAATATGCAAAACCGAATGAGAATCCTCCACTGAGACCAGGATCAAAACTCTCAAGCACACGAGGTTGCCCTGTATTCACATTAGCACCTCGCTGTTGATTTAAACCAGACTCTTTAAATCCATAACTTGTTGAAATAGAAGCAAATAACACAACAGGATCAATGTATTTGCGTGTACTCGCACCAGCACCGACCGAGTAATAACCTTTACCTGTGGAGAGCTCATCAATCCCCACTTCATAAGGGCTATCTCCTGTTTTAGTTGATAAACTACCAAACAGGACCAAAGGTAAACGCCCTTGTTTTAATGGAAATGGTTCCCAACGAGCGCCAAAATTGATATCACCCAAACCCGCAGTGGTTTGATCTTGTAATAAATCTTTTTTAGCAACAAACGGCACTGAGGCAGATAAGGTAAGGTTATCTAATAAACCATACTGGACTGTGAAGGTATTGGTTAAAGTATGGTTAGCATCTTCTTCAACACGTAATCTTGATAATGAACTATTACTATCATTCATAGCCAAATCAAGACGGCTATCTCGATAATAGGTATAATCTAAATCATAATAAGATGAAAAAACTCCTTTCTTAATTAATGAATATTGACGTTCATTCGAGGTAAATACTTCTTGTAAATTTGTTTCCTGTGTTGCGTCACTTTCTTTTTTCTGCAAGGCACTTGCAGCCTGATCTGCCTGACTATTCTCAGTAACCAGACTTGTGTCAGTGAGTGGGGCTTCTGAACTTTCTGTAGCAATATTGGCCTGTGCTTCCGTAACAGGCGCAGACTGGTCGGCCCCAGCGCTAACAGGCTCAGCAGGCGGTTGTTGTTCTGCTGCGTAAAGTGTCGATGTGATTGCGCTCAAACTTAACGCCAACACAGTCATCTTCATCCATGTATGATTCATTTTACTTTTGCATCCTATTACATTAATTTTACTGATTTTTCCTAAACTTATTTCCGCTTGTAATATAAGCGCATATACGTGGTAATCGGTTGATTATAGTTCTTTGAGTTTGGGTCCGAATCCAATACTCGACGCATGGTTGAAGCCTTATCTGCCAGACGCTCAAACTTTTGCGTTGGAAATTGAATTTCAGCCAATGCATAACGATTTACTGTTGCATCCTCAACATGACGCATATCCGAATCTTGCAGCGCTAATAAGCTTTTTTGGTATTGTTGAGGGATATCCACAATAAATAATGTATTATTATCCCAGATTTCCTTAAATCGGGTTTCATCAAAGCTAATATTGCCCAGAGCAGGATCAGCAACATAAACCCTTCCATCTTTATAAGCTTTATATACTACAAAATGTTTAAAACCAGCATAGGTAATAGGTACAATGGCTGGCTGTTTTAATGAAATAAGATCCGTAAACTCTCCGCGATAGCCTCCACTGCTAATCCCCAAAGCCGAGACAAAGCGTTTCATATCTAATAAAGAGAAACTACGGCGTTCAATAATCCTTTGATATTCACCGTACTGTAGCAAGCCACTCATGGTTTGCTGTTCTGTAAGGCGTAAGCCACCATAACCATTCAATAAAGTTGTTAGTGCGGCTGAACCACAACTATAGTCATAAGCCTGACGTACAATTCCGCGGAATTGTTCCTCTACAGCTGGTTTAATGACAACTGCCTCACGATGGTTACGAGTAAAGGAAGGATTACGAGAGTCCATGGTTTCTGTATAATAAACAGTCCCCTGTGGTTTTTTTTCTATTTCAAAGGCTTGCGTTGTAAAGTAATACATCAATGCCGAGCCTAAAGCGATCTCTAACATAAGTCTCTTTTTCTAACAATGGCAACACTTGCCTTATTCATTTTATTTTTAGTGTCAACGACACTACATCCCTGCAAGATGAAGATACCTTTTTTTATAAGAAAATACATCTTTTTTTTGGTTTTTTTTGACAGAATGTTAATTTTTTTATAATTGATACTTAAATTAAACAATTAGCCCCTTCAAACAAACAACTTTACCACAATAAAATTGATAACCAACTGTTCCACTTTCATTACCTATGCTGTTTTCAGTAGATTAAGAAAATCGACAATAGGCATAAAATAACAGATGACTAATTTGAAGAGTACTGAATATCTGAAAAATTCATCATAATATATTTTCAAACTTTATTGATATTTAAAAATTAGACACACAAAACAAAAAAAAGCGCTAAAGCGCTTTTTTTTGTTAGATAATTGCTTAGTGACCAGAAATGGTAATCGCAGCACCTGAACCGCCAGCATAGGTCGTTTTCAAGCCTTGAATTTCTACATCACCGATTGAACCTGCAGTTTTACTACCTAAATGTACGCCTGAGATATAAATATCAGTCCCGTTTGCAGGAGCTTTGCTGATAATTTTCAAGTAACCATCATTTGCAGCTGCTGCACTTTCACCTACTACACTAATATCAGTATTAACACTTAAGCTATTCACACCACTATCAGCTACTTTAATGCTATCAAGATGTATTTCACCTGCAGCTGTACTTGCAACACCATTCAATGTTGTTTGACCAATTGTTGATTTATCTAAAATACCAAGGTTAGTAATTTCCAGACCAGATGCTAAAGTCGTGTTTAACTTAATCATCGCACCTTGAGGAGCAGCACCTAACTGGATATTTGCATCCATTTTACCTGTTTTAATGCTTAAGCCAGATAAGATCGCATTATAGTTAGCAGCGTCATTACCACGTTGAATACTTGTTGTACTCGCTGTACCAGACCCAGAAACACCAATTTCACCCAAGCTGATATTCAAGCCAGAGACTTTTGCTGCGACATTAAGAAAAGCACCACCATTCGCAGCAGTACCAGCATCAGTATCAATCGTCAAATCAGCCAAGTTATGAGAAGCCAATAATTCAGCACCTGAATTATCTGTATTTGGTGTAATAGAAATATTATTAACTACGATTGCACCAGCAACACCTGTACCACCTGAACCAATAGTACCAGCACTACCATTATCAGCATAACCATCGTTATCATGAATTAATAATTTGTCGATTGTAACAGAAGTAACACCAAGACCAATATTAATACCATCTTGACCTGTTGCAGCGCTTAGTGCAGCATCATCCATTGACTGCATAGCCATTGCATTTGCGCTAATCGCCATTGAAGAAACTAAAACAAGTTTAGTAAACATTTTCATTGAGCACTCTCCCAAGAGCATTTATTTTTTGACTTTCACTACTCTAAACTGTCCACGGTCGTTTTTTTATTAATGACAACTAGAACTTCCAATCCTTGAGTAGTTCGCTTAGCAATTACTAAATTACCCGTTTGTTATTTTATGTTCAACTCCTGTTAACTGCTTTTTAGGTACAACCCGACAAACGGCATATAATTCACCCACTTTCTTATTTCGATAAATTGATTTTAAATTACTGTAAATTATATTTATTTTTTATTTTTATCTACAACACTTCAGATAAATCGATTAATCCTTGGCCATTTATCCACTCAGGAGGTGATGGTTACAAGTGTATACAAAAATGCATTTTTTAGTATTTGGGTGACTACTCTATCAATCCACCTTCTAAAGCAAAAATCAGTTCGTATTCTTACCACTGAATTGCTGGTTTTTTACGTCATCAGATTATAAATGTCAGTCCAGTGTTTTTGGATGTAGTACAATTCATTCCATCAAATGTATCTGTAAGTATTTCCGTTTTTATGTCTTATTTTCAGCAAAAGCTTAACACGCAACTCACCTCTGCATTTGATCTTCTTGTACAACTGTACGAATTAACAGGTTTAGTCTACTTATATGACCAAAACACGCCCATTATTGCCTTTTTACCGCAAGAATTTTTAGTTTTTCAACATTCAGAATTAAAACAATTTCAACAAATTCAATTTAATCAATATCAAATAACATCTGAAGCTTCATTAGTTACTGCATTCTCAAAGTTTAAGTCCACCTCTGAGAAATCTGATAGCGTCGCATTTAATGGTGGCTATATAGGTTTTTTTAGCTATGACTATAGTGCAGATCAATTTGTCGACGTAAATTCACGTCATCAACCCGGATTTTTCCTAGGTCAATATTCAACTTTTTTAAAGTATGAGAATGATGGCTGGTATTTTCACAGCGATGAGCAGCAAGCCGAATTCATTTTTCAGCAGATCTCGGATCTGTTCAATCAAGCTATTCAAACACCTAGCCCACTTTATCTACTTGAGAAATGCCAGGCCCGTTGGTCAAAACAGCAGTATTTAAAGGCCTTTCAACAGGTACAGGAATACATCAAAGCAGGTGATTGCTATCAAATTAATTTGACTCAAGAGTTTACCGCCCATGTAAAGGGTTCGCTGTTAAGTCGCGCCAATCCATTGTGGGAACTTACGCATGCCCCTTACGCAGGCTATCTCAAAATACAGGATTTTGAACTATTAAGTTGTTCGCCTGAATTATTTATTGAGTTTCAGACCAATCGAAAAATTAAAACGCGTCCAATCAAAGGCACCATGCCACGTTTTGATGATCCCCAACAAGATCAGATATCAAAAGATAAACTCAGCCATTCTAAAAAAGACCAAGCTGAAAATGTCATGATTGTAGATCTTTTACGTAATGATCTGAGTGTGTACGCAGAAACAGGTTCGGTTGAAACTACTAAGCTCTTTGAAATTGAAAGCTTTAATCAGGTTCACCATATGGTCAGTGAGATTACAGCGACCTTAAAAGCAGACATCAATCCGATGCAAATGTTATTGTCGGCACTGCCTGGCGGTTCAATCACTGGAGCACCGAAAATTCGTGCCATGCAAATCATTGAAGAGCTTGAAGGGGCACCACGTGGTGCTTATTGTGGCAGCTTGGGTTACTTTAATTTCGATGGTACAGGCAGCTGGAATATCTTGATTCGTAGTATTCAAAAATATCAGGATCAATTATCCATGTGGGCGGGTGGCGGCATCACCATTGCGTCTGATGCAGAAGCAGAATATCAGGAATGCTTTGATAAAATTTCTGCCATGCTAGATTTACTCAATACATGGCAGATTTCTAAACAATAAGCTTTACTACAGATTTATAAAATTTGTGTTTTCAGGGTCTCCACTAAACGCTGATTTTGCTCATAGGTCCCAATCGTGATACGCAGAAATTGATTAATGCGTGGTTTATTGAAATAACGCACAATAACGCCCTGCTCTCGCAATTGTTGGGCCAACTGCGCAGCTTCATGTTGTGGATGTGTGGCAAAAATAAAATTGGCTTTCGATGGCAATACCTCAAAGCCTAAAGCAGTCAGATCACCGACCAGTTTTTCCCGGCTTGCAATCACCTTGGCACATTGCGCTTCAAAATAAGCCTGATCTTCAAATGAAGCCACCGCTGCTGCAATGGCAAAACGATCGATTGGATAAGAGTTAAAGCTGTTTTTCACGGCTTCAAGTGCCGCAATCAAATGCGCTTGCGCAATGGCAAAACCAACCCGTAAACCAGCAAGCGAACGTGACTTGGATGTTGTTTGGCATACCACTAGATTGTCATAGAGATTGACCAGTTGTACCGCGGATTCGGCACCAAAATCGACATATGCTTCATCAATCACCACCACTCGATCTGGATTTGCCTTCAGCACCTGCTCAATCTCATCTAAACCGAGCGCGATACTGGTTGGGGCATTTGGATTGGTGATGATAATCCCGCCATTTTCCTGCTCATAATCCGATACATCAATTTCGAATTTTTCATTCAATGGAATCTGCTTGGTCTGCGTTGCAAAGAACTGGCTATACACCGGATAAAAGCTATAAGTAATATCCGGATAAAGAATTGGCTCTTTCTGGATAAAAAAAGCTTTAAAAATATGTGCTAAAACTTCATCCGAACCATTACCAACAAACACTTGAGTTACATCAACCTGCTGCTGCTTGGCAATCGCCTGTTTTAAAGCGGTTGCATCAGGATCTGGATATAAACGCAAAGCATCAGCCTGTTCAGTTAACACAGCCTGGACCGCTTCGACTACTTTTGGGGATGGTGGATAGGGGTTTTCATTGGTATTCAGTTTGAGTAAATTCTGAATTTTAGGCTGCTCACCCGGTACATAAGGCTCTAATTCACGAACCTCGGGACTCCAAAACCGCATTTGTTCTGCTGTAAACGTCATTGTTCTACTCTCATGTATCCTAAAAAAGGGGCTAACCAGCCCCTATCAATCTTTGAATCGGTTATTGGTAACGATAACGGGCTGAGCGCGCATGAGCATCAAGATTTTCTTGCACTGCCAACACATCAGCTGCTTTTGCCAAGCTCTTTACGCCCTCTTCGGAGCACATGATCAAGCTAGAGCGTTTCTGAAAATCATAAACACCAAGCGGTGAAGAAAAGCGTGCAGTACCCGATGTCGGTAAGACATGGTTTGGACCAGCACAATAATCACCAATGGCTTCTGGGGTATAACGTCCCATAAAGATCGCACCAGCATGACGAATCTCCTGAATCATCAATTCAGCCTCATCAAGACAGAGTTCTAAATGCTCAGGTGCGACCTGATTAATCAGTTCAATTGCTTCTGCGCGATCTTTTACCAATACCAACGCACCACGATTTTGAATTGAGGTTTTGGCAATTTCTGCTTTTGGTAATTCAGTTAAGTGTTTTTCAATCGCAGCTTCAACTGCATTTAACAGCACTTCATCTGGGGTAATGAAAATCGCTTGCGCAACGGTGTCATGCTCAGCTTGAGACAATACATCCATGGCTAGCCATTCAGCATTATTTTCCCCTTCGGCATAAACCAGAATTTCCGAAGGTCCTGCAATCATATCGATACCAACCTGACCAAAAACAGCACGTTTTGCGGCTGCTACAAATCGATTACCAGGTCCTGTAATTTTATCGACCGCTGGAATGGTTTGTGTTCCATAAGCCAATGCTGCAACGGCCTGTGCACCACCAATAGTAAACACGCGGCTTACGCCTGCCAAATAGGCAGCTGCCAATACCAATGGATTCAGTTCACCATTTGGTGCAGGAACAACCATGATGATTTCTGGGACACCCGCGACATGTGCAGGCAACGCATTCATTAACACCGATGAAGGATATGACGCTAAGCCACCCGGTACATAAATTCCGACACGATCTAGGGCTGTGACTTTCTGGCCTAAGGTATTACCCAGCTCATCAACATAGGTCCAGCCTTCCTGCTTTTGTGCCTGATGAAACGAACGGATACGTTTTGCTGCCAGTTCCAGTGCTTCACGGATTTCAACACTTAAGCCTTCAAATGCCGTTTTGAGCTGTACCTGAGTCAGTTCTAAATCAGAGAATTGATGCGCGGGATGTCGATCGAACTGTTGCGTTAGTTTAAGCACATGATCATCACCATGCTGACGAACATCAGCAATAATCTGATCTACAGTTTGTATAAGTTGAGGATCATTCACGGTTTCAAATGCTAAAAGTTCAGCAAATGTCTGTTTAAAATTTTGATCCTGAGTCGATAAACGTCGCATCAATTTACCCACAAGGCGAAAAAGAGAACGCTAAGTTTACTCTTTTTCAGTACGCTTGTGGGCAAGATAACATCAGCATTTCCGCAGCTTTTATAGGAAAAAACATTTAATGATAAGAGATCTATAAGTTTTAAGTACTTACATCCGGATTATCCCAATCCGCATCGGCCTGTATCAGCCAGTTTAAAGCGCCATGACGCTCCAGAACTATGGAAGCATTTAAATTTGCAGGTGCATGCTGCTGTTTTAATCGCGCATCAACACATGCCCAGTCATAACGATAGATCAGATCTGCCTCATCCAAAATCTCTTCGATATGTCTTAATTTCACCTGCTGCATAAATTCCTGTAATGAATCACAGCCTGATACCGCCTGAATGGCAAAATCACAATCTGCGATTTCATCTGGATATTTCAATTTTTCGACAATCCCCAATGCCCATAGCAACACCCAATAGGCTTCATACTTCCAGATCATGTTGACAATCTCTTGCTGCGAAGCATTTCGATTCAATATGTTTTTTTCTTTAACAGTTAATTCATCAGTGACTGCAAATTTATTCAATAGATCGACAATAAAATCTTCTGTTTCTTGATCAAATTGGTCTTGATCCAGATCACATGCCACCTGAATCATCAGTAAACATGCGATCGCACGCTTGGCAATGCGCTCAGCGGAGCGCTGGATTACATCATCACTTGACTCAATATGCGGCAACCAGTCAATATAAGGTATGGCTTTAGCTTTTAATTTTAGAATAGATTCTTGTTTACGCTGCTGTGGATTTTTCATTGTTCCTGACATTTTCAACAGATCATTAGCTTTTTTAACATAGCCTCAGCTCAAAAACAAAGGTGTTATATCTCCCACACAATCTTCAAATGTAAAAAAACCGCTCATGAGAACGGTTTCTTAATTTGATGTACAACAATCAGTTTTGACGTGCTTTAATCGCTTCTTCAAGTTGCGTCAAAATCGGATTTAAAACAGCTTGTTTACGTTTAAAGCTGGCTTTGTTCACAATCAGACGAGAAGAAACCTTACAAATTTCTTCCAACGGCTCCAAGCCATTGGCACGTAAAGTATTACCCGTATCCACCACATCAACAATGTAATCACCTAAACCAACCAAAGGCGCAAGCTCCATTGATCCGTATAGCTTAATCACATCCACCTGCTCACCGAGGCTTGCATAATATTGGCGGGTTAAGTTGACGTATTTGGTCGCAATCTTTAAACGGCCTTTTGGACGTTCCATACCGACTTTACCAGCTGTCATCAATTTACAATTGGCAATTTTCAGGTCAAGCAACTCATACACATGTTGGGCACCATGTTCCATCAACACATCTTTACCCGCGACACCAAAGTCTGCCGCACCATTCTCAACATAGGTCGGAACATCAGAAGCACGTAAAATCAAAATACGGACTTTCTTGTGCGTGGTAGGAAAAATCAGTTTGCGTGATTTATCCGGATCTTCAAGTAAATTAATACCCGCCTTTTCAAGCAAGGGTAAAGTTTCCTTTAAAATACGACCTTTACTGAGTGCTAAAGTTAAACCATGATCAAAATTGCCCATTACGTCAAAATTTGGATCATCGTTTCTTAAGTCATTCATCCTTTTACTCGCTTAATCTGAGCACCTAAACTTTGCAATTTTTCTTCCACATGTTCGTAGCCACGATCAATGTGATAGATACGGTCAACCAGTGTTTCGCCTTCAGCAACCAAAGCGGCTAAAACCAGTGAAAATGAAGCACGTAAATCCGTCGCCATGACAGGGGCAGCTTGCAGTGTTTCCACACCAGTAACCACCGCATCATGTCCTTCCACCTGAATATTGGCACCCATACGTGAAAGTTCCGGGACATGCATGAAACGGTTTTCAAAAATCGTTTCTGAAATCGTTGCAAAACCACGACCAATCGCATTCACGGCCATCAATTGAGCTTGCATATCAGTTGGAAATTCAGGATGAGGTAAAGTTCTGAAACTCACTGCTTTCGGACGCTTGCCCTGCATATCCAGTTCGATCCAGTCATCACCACGCGTGACTTCTGCACCCATCTCTTCAAACTTATCCAATACTGCTTCGAGCAATGCAGGATCAGTATGCGTGGTTTTCACTCGGCCACCGGTAATGGCAGCAGCAGCTAAATATGAACCGGTTTCAATACGGTCAGCAACCACTGCGTATTCACAGCCATGCAGACTTTCAACGCCTGTTACCACTAGCGTATCGGTATCCAAACCTTCAATCTTGGCACCCATCTTGATCAGCATTTGCGCAAGATCGGTAATTTCAGGTTCACGAGCAGCGTTACGAATGGTGGTCACGCCATCAGCCAAAGCCGCAGCCATCAAGATGTTTTCGGTACCACCAACGGTCACCATATCAAAAACAACTTCACCGCCTTTTAAGCGACCATCTACTGAAGCATGGACATAACCATTTTCCACTTCAATATGCGCACCCAAAGCTTCTAAAGCTTTGAGATGTTGGTCGACTGGACGCGAACCGATGGCACAACCGCCCGGTAAAGACACTTTGGCGTTGCCATAGCGCGCCAACAACGGGCCAAGCACGAGGATAGATGCACGCATAGTTCGTACAAGTTCATAAGGTGCAAACTGGTTGTCTAATGTTGAAGCATCAGCACAAACCGTCTCACCTTCATAGCTCATGGTTACGCCAAGGCCAGCAATCAACTTAACCAATGTATTTACATCTTTTAAGTTCGGTACATTGGTCAATGTAATCGGAGAATCAGCAAGAATCATTGCTGCAAGTAAAGGCAATGCCGCATTTTTAGCACCCGAAATGCGCACTTCACCCTCGAGCTTAACACCGCCCGTAATTAAAAACTTATCCATTAATATTTAAGCTCCGAAAAGGCTTGCTTTGCGCCATTCGTCTTTTGTCATTGCACGAATCGTGACTGCGTGAACTGCACCACTCGCGATATAGGAATTTAGAGGTGCATAAACCGATTGTTGACGAGCAACGGTACGTTTACCTTCAAACTGATCATCAACAATACGCAGGTCAAATTTGCCAGCTTGTCCGCTCACCGCTACTTCTGCTTCAGGGAAAGCTTCTTTTAAAATTTGCGTGAGCTGCTCACTATTCATTCCAAGACCTCTTATACAACCATTGGTGTAAAACGCGCTATTTTACTATAACTTTTTCACATAATTCAGTAAGCAGTTTCTTTTTTTATCAATAAAAAAAAGAGGCTTCACAAAAAGCCTCTTATATAAAAATAAAAATTAACTCAAAAGTGCCAGTTCATGCTGGTACGAACACTGGATTTTCCGATGTTTTGCAAGCTGACGTTTTAATTTATCGGTCAATTTCCGAATCGAGGTATACATATCATCGGCTGTCGCCTGAGCAAACAGTTCCACCCCTGGCAAACGTATAATTGCCTCAGCAATATGGTTTGCACTTCCTTTGTGTGAACGTTTGTCAATTTGATGATCTTTAGCCAGCTTGATCTGCATACTATTCACTTGATCCAGATGCTTGGTCATTTGACTAAACTTTTCTTTTATATTTTCTTCAATTGCTGGTGTAATGGTTAAATGGTGTCCACGAATTGTTATTTGCATAATTCTATCCCTCACCTTTTTCTCAGGATACAAGCAATCGCTCAAGCAAATTTAATGCACATCAGTGGTTCAACATCCATTAAATCATTTCAGCGATTCCTCTAGTGATCATTAAAAAAATTCATTATTCCGTAATAATGAACCAATAGAATAGTCACACCTTAAAATTTAGATCAAGACTTTTCTTTCAGAAGATGAAGGAATATGTAACGATTCACGATATTTCGCAACGGTCCGCCGAGCCACCTCAATCCCTTCTTTTTTCAGCATCTCGGCAATTGCATTATCCGACAAAGGTTTACGTGGATTTTCATTGGAAACCAGCTTTTTGATCATGGCACGAATCGCAGTTGATGACGCTTCCCCGCCTGTTGTTGTCCCCACATGACTTGAAAAGAAATATTTCAATTCAAATAAACCACGCGGAGTCAGCATATATTTATTGGTCGTAACCCGGGAAACGGTAGATTCATGTAGCTCAACTTCTTCTGCTACATCACGGAGCACTAAAGGCTTCATTGCCTCTGGACCTTGCTCCAAAAAGGCGCGTTGATGCTCAACAATACAGGTTGCAACTTTTAATAAGGTTTTATGGCGTTCATCAATACTCTTGATAAAGTTTTTCGCTTCCAGCATTTGATTTCTTAAATAAACATTATCATCACTCTGATCTGCACGACGAATCATGCCTGAGTAAAATGAATTGATCCGTAATTTAGGCAAAACATCGGGATTTAGCTGTACCTGCCAATGCAAATCCTTTTTAGAAACGACGACATCGGGAACCTGATATTCAGATTCCTGTTGGTTGAACTCTAATCCAGGATAAGGCTTGAGAGTCTTGAGTAAATCAACTGCACTTGTTAATTGCTCTTTGGTCAACCCTGTTTGCTTTAATAATTTATTCAAATCATTAGAGATCAATAATTCATAATATTTTAGTAAATTCTTGGCTTCTGCCACATAAGGAACTTTCTCATGCACAGTTTCAAGCTGAATTTTCAAACATTCAGCTAAGTTTCTTGAACCAACCCCGATAGGATCTAAACGTTGAATATGTTTCAAAACAACAATAACTTCATCTTCCTCAACTTCTTCATCACTTTCCATCTCCTGCAACAACCGGGAAACGGCAAGCAGAATATCTTCCAGTTCCGCATCCAGGAAACCTTTATCATCCAGAGAATCGACGATGCAATATGCAATAAGCTTATCTACAGTCGAAAAATGTAAGAGATTAACCTGATCTAAAATATGCTCTTTCAAACTCATTTGTGCTTGGCGATTGTCTTCTCTTTCTTCGTATTCTGGTGAAGCTAAAGCAGTAGATTGATGGGTATAAATATCATCCCATTCAGTATCTACAGGTAAGTCATTTGGAAGATGATCAGCATTCAGCTCAGTGGTTAAGTCTCCTGTCTCTGCTACTTCTAGCGCAGAAAGACTTTCTGTAGTCCCCATCTCTTCTATTTTTTCAAGTAAGGGATTACTGTCTAACTGGATCTGAATTTCTTGTTCGAGCTCTAAGCTTGAGAGTTGTAAAAGACGTATGGCCTGTTGTAATTGAGGTGTTAACGATAAACTGTTCGCAACTTTCAATCCAACAGATAATTTCATAGTCTTTCCTTTTATTAAGATAAGCAAAAAACATGCCTATAAAAATATTTATAACATAAAAGCAATGTTTACGCATATAAGGAAAATTACATTCTTTTTGACTGCATGAGTCATAGATAGATTATGAGAAAAACGATCAGTTTGATTCTTTGTTTATTTTTTAAACAAAAATATATTTCGGAGCTATAAAGTAGAGCCTGTACTGCTGTCATGAAAAATCAATCCAATTTTACTATCTGGCTTCAGCTCAATGTTCGGCAAAATATCATCACTTGTATAAGGCTCTCCATCTTGCCCCACACTGAGCAGATAATAATGAGATGAATCTTTTAACTCATAATGGTAATAGCGTGGTGAACTGCTCCATGAAACATCAGTAGCATCAAACACAAAAACTGAACTATTCTCTGGCAAGGACTGATTTAATATTTCCAACGAATCAGGATAATGACCATTCTCTACTTTATAAAATTCAATTGCTTGAACTAAAGATGTCATAGCTATTTGACTTGATTGAGCGCGCAATTCATCATATAAACCTCCGCGCTGAACAAAACCAAAATAAAAGAGTGAACCATAAAGAACAATACTAAGGCCGATACCACAAGCACCAATAATCGTGAGTACTTTACCGCCACTTTTTTTAGTTAGTACTCCCCAAATAACAGCAATAACCCCAAAGATAACACCAATACCAGGTATAAATGACATCGCTGCAATTACATAAGGAAAAACACCCAATTTATTTGACCTTTCATTTACATTAATATCAACCATTAAATTTATCTCATAATTATCTTTATGTTTTAGTTATAAATACAATAATCTTCTCTCCCTCAAAAAAGTTAACTAATTAGATCAATATTCTTAACATTTAATGCTTTTTTGCACTTAATATTCATTCCACGCAATAAAAAACACCCCCTAACGTTAGTTAGGGGGTGTTTCTAATTTAAAAGCTGGCGATGACTTACTCTCACATGGCAAGTGCCACACTACCATCAGCGCTAAGAGGTTTCACTTCTGAGTTCGGGA